>JBNAWB010000227.1:0-5092 GCA_049699975.1 Thermodesulfobacteriota bacterium | reverse complement strand
GGCCTGGCAACAAGCTGACCCCCTCTCACTCCTCCCCCTTATGTCTGAATTGAAGTCAGGAAAAGACTCCTTTCATTGCCAAAATTTAGGAAATATGGTATCTCATAAATTAGAATTTATCTTTTGCAGAGCAGGGAGATGCGATGAAAGAAAATTCTAAATCTAATCCCCCTCTCCAAGGAATTCGCGTCCTTGATTTGACTCGTATTATTGCTGGCCCATATTGCTCTATGGTCATGGGCGACCTGGGGGCAGAGGTGATAAAAATAGAGCAACCTAAAATCGGTGATGAAAGCCGCTCTTGGGGTCCGCCTTG
Source organism: Thermodesulfobacteriota bacterium (assembly GCA_049699975.1). Lineage (GTDB taxonomy): Bacteria > Desulfobacterota > SM23-61 > SM23-61 > SM23-61 > CAZAGD01. The sequence goes on along the minus strand of JBNAWB010000227.1, from coordinate 4,776 downwards.
GGTTGCCGATAAAGTTAGCGCCTATTTTATCTCTATAAACAGGAATAAAAAAAGCTTGACCTTAAATTTTAAACACCCCCAAGGCATCCAAATTTTTAAGCAGTTGGTATCGAAAGCTGACATAGTAATAGAAAATTTTCGGCCAGGCACCATGGATGAATTGGGTATAGGTTATGCAGTTTTGCAGCAAATAAACCCAGGTCTAATTTATTGCGATATTACAGGGTATGGGACAGATGGCCCATATCGGGACAAGCCGGGCGTAGATGTGATCGTCTCTGCCATTGGCGGATTGATGTCTATAACTGGTCCCCCTGATGGTGAACCAGTCAAAATAGGTGTTCCTTTAATTGATGTGCTTACCGGTCTTTATGCGTTTGGGGCTATTGCTTCCCTTCTCCTCCTACGCGAAAAAACTGGTCGAGGTCAACGCATCTCGATTAACCTCTTAGCCATGCAATTGGCTACCCTTATTAATATAGGTTCTAATTACTTAATTGGCGGAATCATCCCCCGGCGCTGGGGAAGCGCGCATCCTAACATCGTTCCTTACGAAGCCCACCGAGCCAAAGATGACTTTCTTATCTTCGGCGTCATCAACGAACGGATGTGGAAGTCTTTTTGTAAGCTATTGGATATGGAGGAATTACAAGATGATCCCCGTTTTGCGGACAATTCCCGCCGCCTACAAAATAGAAAAGCTTTAATGGAAATTATAGATCGGAAGTTGGCTGAAAAGACTGTAGATGAATGGATTCCTTTATTCGATCAGGCCGGTATCCCCTGCGGGCCGATCAATACTTTTGATCGGGTTTTTAACGATCCCCAGGTGCAGCATTTGGGCTTAGTAAAAGAAATAGAACATCCTCTTTATGGAAAAGTAAAAGCAGTCGGCCCGCCCGTAACATTTTCAGATAGTAGAATTGAAGTGGCCGCCCCTCCTCCCTTGTTGGGCGAAAATAACGAGGAAATTCTAACTTCTCTTCTTGGTTACTCGAGGGAAGAGGTACGCCAATTAAAAGAACAAGAAGTAATCTGAAACTTCAGCTACCGATTACATACCCATGGCGCCGGGGATCTGCTCCGCCCATCAAAATTCCATTTTTATGGTCGAGGATAATTCCCTGAGCACCTCCGCAGACGGCAGAATAAGCGGGAAGGATTTCTAAGTCATGGCCTTTGCTCTTTAATTTTTCAAAGACCTCAGCCGGAAAGCGGTCTTCAATGGCCAAACGTGTCCCCGGGAAACTCCGCCAGCGAGGAGCTTCTATCGCCTCTTGGATATCTGCCCCAAAATCAATATAGTTTGCTAATACTTGCGTTATGGTCTGCGTCTGACCATCCGCTCCGGGAGTTCCTAAGAGCATAAAGGGAAGATCGTCTTTCATCACCAAACAAGGAGAAAGGGTATGATATGGTCTCTTGTGAGGTTGCAAAAAATTAGGATGATTAGCCTCGAGATTAAATCCTCTCCCCCGATTATGCAGCAGGATGCCCGTTCCTTTAACGACTACCCCGCTCCCAAAAGCTTCATAAAGGCTCTGGATCATAGAGACGGCGTTTCCCTCTTTATCCACGGCGGCTAAATAGATTGTGTCTCCCCCAGCAATTGAAAATTCTGTGGGCGAAACAACTGAAGCAGCCTTGTTAAAGTCAATCCGCAAGCTCTGCTTAAAGCCATATTCTTTGGATATCATTTTTTCTATTGGGACTGGATGAAAATCAGGGTCGCAAACATAACGATCCCGATCCGCAAAAGCCAATTTCTTGGCTTCTACTAGTAAATGCACATAATCGGCACTATTATGTTCTAATTTTTTCAAATCGAATTTCTCAATTATGTTAAGCTGCATAAGCAAGGCCACACCTTGCGAATTAGGAGGAATTGCTAAAACGCGATAACCTCGATAGGTAGTTTCTATAGGCGCAACCCAAGTTGCGCACTGCTCAATTAAATCCCTCTCCGAAAATAAGCCGCCAACTTCTCGGGAGAAATTTACGATGGCTTCGGCGAGCTCACCTTCATAAAAAACTTTTCTTCCCTGCTGGGCAATTTTTTTAAAAGATGCTGCTAACTCGGGCTGAACCAGGAGCTCCCCGACCTGGGGTGGCCGGCCATTCTTAAAAAAGATCCTCACCGCGTCCGGCGACTTTTGCAACAATTCGGCCTCTTGGGCAATCACTTGACTCAACTCTTTGTAGACGGGAAATCCCTTTTCCGCATATAGAATGGCTTTCTGGAGAAGCTCTCCTAAGGGAAAAGATCCATATTTTTCTAAAGCGACCACCCAACCATCTACTACGCCCGGCACCGTAGCCGTAAGAATTCCTCGCTCGGGGATATTCTTAAAACCTTGCTCTACATAAAACTCTCGAGTAGCGCCATAAGGCGAACGGCCGCTGGCATTTAAAACTTCCACTTTTTTATCTTTGGCCTGGTAAAAGATGATAAACGCATCACCACCCAAGCCGCACATATGCGGCCTTACCACACACAAAACAGCGTTAGCCGCAATAGCTGCGTCAATGGCTTTGCCGCCTCGCTCCAAGATGGTTGCTCCGGCCTGAGAAGCCAATGGATGACCTGAGGTAATCATCCAATTAGTACCCATGACTACTGGTCGGTGAGAAACGAATCTTTGTTTATTCATAAATTATCTCCCTTCAATTTTGTCCTGCTTTTCCCTTTTTATAACGCTGATAGAAAGGGTAAAGAATGGAAATCAAAGCCAAGATTAAAAAGATCAGCGAAATTGGCCGAGTAAAGAACAGAGATATATCACTACTCGTCTGCAACGCCCGGCGTAAATTGGTTTCCGCCAAAGGACCAAGAATAATTCCCAAAATCAAAGGCGTCAAAGGAAATTTAAATTTTTTCATCAAATAACCCAGGATTCCAAATAAGAAAAGCACCCAAATGTCAAAGAATCTATTGTGAATGGCAAATGATCCGACAACGCAGAAAACGACAATTGAAGGAACTAAAATATATAAAGGTAACCTGGTTAAACTAACAAACAGTCTGATTCCATAAAGCTGTATGCCGGCCATGAAGAAATGGGCTAGGAAAAAAGCCATGATCACCCCGTAGACCAAGCCGGGGAATTCCACAATCAACAGGGGACCAGGCTGGATTCCGTGCAGGATAAGAGCGCCTAACATAATGGCCGTCACCGCGTCTCCAGGAACTCCTAAAGCCATGGCCGGAATGAGGGCTCCACCACCAGTAGCATTATTAGCTGCTTCAGAGGCGATAATTCCATCGGGAATTCCCGTGCCAAACTTCTCTGGATACTTAGAGCCTTTCATGGCTTGATCATAGCTCAAAATATTCGAGATGCTCGCCCCCGCTCCGGGAAGAACACCAATAAAAGCACCAATTAAAGAAGAACGAATTAGATTAACTGGCTGGCTGAAAATAGTCCGGATCATTTTGGGGGAAGAAAAGTTTAAATTTGGATTCAAGATAAGCTTTTCTGTAGACCTTTCTTTTTTTTCTAAATTGTCCATCAGCTCTGAAAAAGCGAAGAGCCCTATAAGGACAGGTAAAAAAGAAAAGCCACCACTCAAGCCATAAATACCAAAGTCAAAGCGCAAAACGCCGGTTATGGGATCAGCCCCGACAGTCGCGGCAATCAAACCTAAAAGACCAGAGATTAATCCTTTTAAAAGCGACTCTCCGGAAAGGCTGGCAATGATAGTTAAACCAAAAGCCACCAAGGAGAAAAATTCCCATGGTCCGAACTTTAAAGCAATACTGGCCAATGGAGGAGCAAAAAAGAGGAGTAAAAAAGCGCTTATTATTCCGCCGAAAAAGGAAGCCCATACGCCTAAACACAAAGCGTTACCAGCTTCCCCTTTCTTGGCCATGGGGTACCCGTCAAAGACTGTGGCCACTGAGGATGGTGTTCCCGGTATGCCGATAAGAATACCCGAAATCTGGCCACCGGCTAATCCCCCGACTAATACGCCGATCATGGCTGCTAATCCTTCCATGGATTTCATGCCGAAGGTGAGCGGCAAAAGGAGGGCTGCCCCCATGGTTATAGTAAACCCCGGAATACAACCCACCACAATTCCGGCAATAGTTCCGAAAAAGAGAAAAATTAAGGGATAAGGTTGAAAAATTTCTTTTAAACCCAAGAGAATTAAGTCCAGCATTTCCTCCCTCTATAAAATTTTAAAAAACTACGCCCTCTGGCAAAAATATCTGCAGTAATTTAAGAAAGGAAAAGTAAATAACGAATGTCAACCCGCAAGAAATGATTATAATCAGGGGAAGGTTCTTTATTTTCCTGGGGCCTAAGAGCCACATCAAGGAAATCATGAAGCCAAGGGTCGCCCATAAAAACCCAAAATAAGGCATGGCCACGATATAAATAAAAATAAGGCCGAAGCTTAAAATCACTAAAGAATGCCTTTGCCGAGCAACTTTTAGAGAAAAGGTCTTCTCCAAGGGTCTTTCTTTATTTTGGATGAAGCTGCTTATTATTAATCCAATGCCAGCCAACCCTAAAAGAGTAAAAAGTATTTTGGGGAAAAAACCAGCTCCTAAAGTCCCCAGCATGGCCGGCGGAAATTTAAAAGTCTGCAGGTACATAAAAACGCTGAAAACGATCAATATTAGGCCAATATATCTATCCGCTTTCACGATAACCTCTTACTTATTAATGAGAGTAAATTATTGTTCCCCTATAACCTAAGGCTTACTGATAGAAGTCTAGCCCCGAGGCAATCTTAAAGCGAGATGGCCACGCCCTTCGGGCTCGCCATGAC
>JBNAWB010000226.1:0-5123 GCA_049699975.1 Thermodesulfobacteriota bacterium | reverse complement strand
CTCCCGCCGATGCTTCTTCATTCATGCCTGCCTCTGGCCTGCCTCGGGCACTTACCAAAATAAAAATTCCTCTAATAATCCCACCCTTCAGTGAGGGATTACCAGCGGAGGGCATATAAAGTAGATTCTTTAGAAAACTTGTAATATGATAATAAAAAGATGAAGCGCAAGAAGAAAGAGGAAAAATGGTTCGCTTTTTAAAAGAAATTTTTTCCCTCATGCGCTGGCAGGATGCGGTGGACATCCTCATTATAGCCGCCATTATTTATTGGTTATATACCTGGCTGCAAGGGACAAGGGCTTTGCGCATTTTGCTTGCTTTTGCCGCCTTAGCCATTTTTTATTTCTTAGCGCTTTGGTTTGGATTTTTCATGACCACCTGGATCTTGCAGTACCTTTGGGCGGTAATTTTGGTAATCATGGTCGTGGTCTTTCAAGCAGAAATCCGGCAAGTCTTAGAAAGGATTAGCCCGCTTCGTTTCTTTTTGGGACGGCCAGAGCCTTTGGACAAATTGGTATTAGAAGAAGTTATCCGGGCCGGGTTTGATTTGGCCCAAAACCGAGTAGGAGCTCTATTAGTTTTTCAAAGAAGCGATATATTGGACGATTACCTAAAGGGCGGTATCTCCCTTGATGGGCGAATAAGTTATGAAGTGCTGTCCAGTATTTTTCAACATAGATCTCCAGCTCATGATGGGGCAGTGGTGATCAAAGGGGGGCGGATAGTATCAGTAGGTTGTTATCTCCCTCTCTCAGATAATCCTAATCTACCTCGCTTTTATGGCAGCCGCCATCGGGCAGGCATTGGCATTACGGAAAAAAGTGATGCCCTCGCCCTTATTGTTTCTGAAGAACGGGGAGAAATTTCCTTAGCCGTAGATGGCAAAATTAGTCTCATCAATAGCCCCGAAGATTTGCGCGAGAAATTAATGTCCTTACTGTTGAGAGAAAAGAGAGAAAAACTTTGGTCCTCTATAGTCACTACTAATCTCGTGCCCAAGATAGGGGCGGTGATCTTGTCTTTAGGACTTTGGGGGTTTATTGCCGGACAACAAAGGACAGAGATGTTGTTCACTATTCCATTAGAGTATCGGAATTTGCCGCCGAATGTAGAGATTTCGGGAGAATTGGTAAATAGAATCGAAGTGGGCTTGCGAGGTCCGCGAGGGGTCATTACCCATGTTTCTGCGGATAAAATTCGCGCCCATGTTGATCTTTCCCAATCGACCCGGGGTTTAAATTATATTCGCCTGAGCACAGAGAATATATCCATTCCTTTGGGCACGGAGGTTACGAAGATTAATCCCGAAACAATTCGCCTGCGCTTAGAAGAGGTGAAGACTCGCTCTATCCAGGTTAAAGCCCAACTAGTGGGCAAACTTCCCAAACCTCTGCGTTTAAAATCTGTTTGGGTAGAACCACCTTTTGTCATTCTCCAAGGTCCAGAAAGCCTGTTAAAGAAAGTAAAGGAAGTATTTACTGAGCCAGTGGACCTAAGTTACATTGATCGAGATACAAAAATCCCGGTGACCATAGACGTTAATTTTCCGCAAATCCGCTTAGCAGCTAATCAGCCAGCCCAAGTTAGAGTAGAGATAAAAGTAGAAAAAGTAATTTAGTTTAAGGGAGGGAAGATGGAGGATATTTACCAAGAAATGATAAAAGCCTCCCGAGAAATTGCCGCTTCTTTTCCTCCTCCCCGTTTTTATACTTGTTGTCAAGAATGGCTGATTATCTCTCGAAACATATATGAAAACGATTGGCGGGTTAGAAAGTGTCGGGAGCTGGCCCATAAAGAATTGAGCGAAGATTTTGGCCATGGCCTGAATCATGCGGAAAAAGTGGCTTTGGAGGCAGGCGCTTTGGCTTATTTAGAGACACAAAAAATTTATTTGGCTGAACCCCAACAATGCTATGAAGCTGGGATTTTAGCCCAAATAGCTGGACTGCTTCATGATTTGCGGAGAGGCGAAGAAAATCATGCCCAGGCCAGTGCCGCGGCGGCCAATTTGATCTTGAAAAATATAGACTTTCTTTCGGCAGAAAAAGAGAACTATGTGACCCAAGCCATCAGCAATCATGAAGCATTTGTGGAACCTAAAGAGATTGATACACCCGTGGGACAGATAGTGAGCGACGCCCTTTATGATGCTGATAAATTTCGCTGGGGGCCTGATAACTTTACCTTAACTTTGTGGGAGATGCTCCGTTTTTCCAAAGCCTCCCTAGGCAGATTAATTCAGCGGTTCCCCAAGGGGATGAAAGGAATCGCGCGAATCAAAGATACTTTTCGCTCCCCCACAGGTAAAATATATGGGCCAGAGTTTATTGATTTAGGCTTACAAATAGGGGAAAAGATTTACATCTATCTTAAAGAACGCTTTGGCGAAGGTGATTAGGAGGAGCAAATTATTTTTTTTCCAAAAGGGTTGCTCTTTGAATAGCTTGCGGACCAAATTTTTTCCAGATGCGGTCAATGACTGAAGCCGCCCGCTTTTTCTTTTCTTCCAGGTCAAAAAGCGTAGGCTGGTGGGGGTAATCCGCCGCCTGGAGGTTGGTAATTCCTACTCCCAAAAGGCGGGCTTTCTTTGGGAAGACATCGGTCTTGGCCAATAATTGGCAAGATACTTTATATATTTCCCATCCTTGGTCAGTTGGGGAAGGAAGGGTTATACTTCTGGTAACCAAACGAAAGTCAGGATAGCGAACTTTTAATTGCACTGTTTTTCCTTTAAGCCCTTGCTGGCGCAGTTCAAAACCAACCTGTTCGGCTTGGGAGAGAAGAACTTTTTCTATTTCTCTGCGCTCAAAAAGCTCAGGGGTAAAAGTTTCTTCTTGGCTTATAGATTTTACTTCGGCATGGGGCATTACTGGCCGGTCATCTTCGCCGCGGGCCAGGGCGATAAGTTGTCGGCCAAACTTTCCTAATTTTCTTTCTATAATTTCCGGCGGAAAATTCGCTAATTGGCCTACTTGCCAAATACCTAAATTACGCAAAATCTCCGTGGTTACTCTTCCTACCCCCCAAAGTTTAGAGATGGGAAGGGGGCTAAGGAATTCTTTTACTTCTTCAGGTTTTACTTCAACTAATCCATCCGGTTTTTTCAAATCAGAGGCTATTTTGGCTAAAAATTTATTAGGGGCTAGGCCAGCGGAAGAAGTAAGACCAGTAGTCGCATATATCCTTTTTTTAATTTCTTCAGCGATTTGCCGAGCAGGGCCAAAGAGACGCTGGCATTGGGTGACATCCAGAAAGGCTTCATCCAAGGATAAAGGTTCTATGAGGGGGGTATATGCGGCAAAAATTTTGAAAATTTGGCGGGAGACTTCCTCATAGCGGGGCATTCTTACGGGCAAAAATATGCCCTGAGGGCATAACTTCTGAGCTTGGGAAATAGGCATGGCGGAATGAATTCCATAAGCCCGGGCCTCATAGGAAGCTGCCGAGACTACGCCTCTCTTTTGAGCGTCTCCGCCGACGATTACCGGCCGCCCTTGGAGAGCAGGATTGTCCTTCTGCTCAACTGCGGCATAAAAAGCATCCATATCAATATGAATTATTTGGCGGACCATGATTAACTTATTTTCAGAATCTTCAATAAATTGGTAGTTCCCTTTTTATAAATAGGGGCGCCCATGAGGAGAACTATAATATCTCCTCGATGCCCGATGCCTTTTTGGAGCAAATTTTTTTCCACTTTTTCGATGAGTAAATCCGTATTGGTAATTGGTTTCATGATTTGGGGGTAAACTCCCCAGTATAGCGGCATCATTTGGCAAATTTCTTGGTGGGGGGTAAAAGCAATTATAGGGATAGTGGGCCGGTATTTAGAGACTAAGAGGGCGGTAGCACCTGATTGCGTGAAAGCTACAATGGCCCGGGCCCGCAGGCGCTCTGCCGCTTGGACTGCTGCTTGAGCAATAGCATCAGGAATTGATTCTTCTCCGCTCGGGTGGGGGAAAGTCTCTGCAGAGTATCGGGGTTGAGTTTCGGCCGCAGTAATTATCTGGGCCATGATTTCTACCGCTTCTTCTGGATATTTACCGACGGCGGTCTCCCCGGAGAGCATGACGGCATCAGTACCATCAAAAATGGCATTAGCCACATCGGAAACTTCGGCCCGGGTGGGACGGGGATTACTGATCATAGATTCCAGCATTTGCGTAGCAGTAATAACCAGTTTTCTTTTTTGGTTAGCCAGGCAAATAATCTGTTTTTGCAAAAGCGGTACTTGAGCCAAAGGCATTTCTACTCCTAAGTCCCCGCGGGCCACCATTACCCCAGCAGAAACATCTATTATTTCTTCTAAATTAGCGATAGCTTCAGGACGCTCCAATTTGGCAATAACGGGAACCTCTTGGCCCGCGCGGGCCATAATTTTTTTAATTTCCTGGATATCTTGACTGCGGCGCACAAAGGACATGGCCACAAAATCCACTCCCCAGCTTATACCTAAGGCTAAATCTTGTCTGTCTTTATTGGTTAAGGGAGGGGCCGAAAGTTTAGCCCCCGGTAAATTAATGCCCATATGGCTTTTCACAAGTCCACCATTGATTACTTCGGTAATTACCTCCTTCCCGCTTACTTTTTGTACTTTTAGACGCAGGTAGCCGTCGCCCATGAGAATAGTGCTCCCCGGTTTTACATCTTGGGGCAAATGGTGGTAATCCGTATAAGCTTTTTGGGCTGAACCAAGCAAAGGACTGGTAGTTAAAATAAAAGGCTGACCTTCTTTAAGTTCCGCTTGTCCATTATGGATGATTCCGACGCGCATTTTGGGACCTTGGAGATCTTGGAGGATGGCCAAGGGTTTGTTCAGCTTCCGGGATAATTTTCTGAGCCGCTGAAATATTCGATAGTGGTCCTGCGGATCACCGTGGGAAAAATTAAGGCGGGCTACATCCATTCCTTTTTGGATTAAGCGAGAGAGAATTTCTTCCCTTTGACTGGCTGGCCCAATAGTACAAACAATCTTTGTTCGGCGCATTTTCGCTCCTTATAAAAACATTATGGAGAAGTTTATACCGGAGTTCAAGAGTTAAAAAAAGTGCTTGAAAGTCATAGTTTAATTCTGACCGTCGATCACTTTTGAAATTCGTACCTACTTCAGGCGGGAGGGAGA
>JBNAWB010000225.1:0-5177 GCA_049699975.1 Thermodesulfobacteriota bacterium | reverse complement strand
ATTTAGAAAGTGATTTGCGCTATTATGGGGCAACGGTAGGGACAGACTGGTTCTCCGATGATAACCAACGCCTTTATGGACAGCTTTATTATGATCAGAATATCTTCAACCACCCTGATTTCAAGATCAGATTAGGTGGAGAGATTTATTATGGGGGGTATCGAAAAAGAGACGCCCCCTACTTCAGTCCCGCGGAAGAAATTAGTTTGCTCATCACCGCTGGCTTCCACTGGCTTCCTTATCTTTTTTATGAAAAAGAGGTTCGTTCCAGTTTGTATGGCCGTATAGGAACGTATAAACAAAGAGATTACAGCTTTTATCCCATAGGTGGTTTAACTTATGAAATGCGCCTTAAATTATCCAAAACTTTTTACCTCCAAGGAAGTATTTCCTGGGACCAAAAAGTTTATGATGGCAATTCTACAGGAGTATGGAGTGGGCTGCTCAGTATTAGCAAAAGCTTTTAGAAAAATTATTATAGTTTTATTTTTCCTGCTTATTCCTTTGTCGGCTGCAGGGGCGGATAAATTTATTACCCTTTGCTATCATGATATTCCGGAAGTAGCCTTCACTCCCTACGATGTTCCCCGGCACGTTTTTATAAAGCAATTGGAATATCTCCGTCAGCACGGATACGAGTTCATCAGTCCGGAAAAAATTCGCTTGGCCAAGCAAGGCCGGGCCCCTCTGCCAGATAAGGCGGTTTTACTTACTTTTGATGACGGCTATCTTTCTTTTTACCATTTTGTCTTTCCTCTGCTTAAGCTTTACCGAATTCCGGCCGTTATCTCCATTGTCACTTCTTGGATTGACCAGCCCGACAAGGAAATTTCTAAACAATTAATGTCCTGGAAACAAATTCAAGATGTCCTAGATTCGGGTCTAGTCTTTATTTCTTCCCATACCCATAACCTCCATAAAGAGATTGTCTATAACTCTGCCGGAAATGTTGGGCCAGCTTCCAGCTTATTTAGATATGATCCAGAAACTAAAAGCTATGAGAGCGAGGAAATGTTCGCTAAACGAATTAACGCCGATTTAGGGGAAAGCATAAGAATTATTCATCAAAAAACAGGAAAGAAACCTTACCTTTTAACTTGGCCTTATGGAGAATTTAATAAATTGGCCTTGCACGAAGCCCAAAAATTGGGGTTTGAAATTATATTCACCTTAGAGAACGGGTTCACTGAGTTAAAAAGCCTGGAGCGAGCAAATCGTAATATGATCCCCAATGAACTGGGAATTCGCGACTTTATTCTTGCTTTAAAGAAAGGATTCACGGAGAAACCAATTGTTCGGGCAGTCCAGATAGATCTCGATAAAATTGTTAATCCGGCATCTTATGCAGAGAGTGATCGGAATTTAGGATTGTTGATAGATCGGCTCGTAGCCCTGGGAGTAAATACTGTCTTTTTACAAGGTTTCTGCGATTGGGAAGGAACCGGCAATATTAGCTCAGTTTATTTTCCCAATAGAGTTTTGCCTGTAAAAATGGATTTTCTGAGTCACGCAGTTCATCAGATTAGAATCCGGGGTATTAAAGTATATGTGTGGATGCCAGTTTTGAGTTTTGAACTTCCCGACGCCAAATTGAATGCGGATCTGAAAGTAAGGGAATATAAAGACGGGAAGGTCAAAATTACCACTTCCTGGTATCGACGCCTTTCCCCATTTGACAAGAGAACTTTGGAAATAGTGCGCACTCTTTACCGAGATCTGGCCGCCCAGGTGCAACTGGATGGTATTTTATTTCAGGACGACCTTTATTTGACGGATGAAGAAGATTTTCATCCAGCTGCTGGGCAAGCTTTTTACGATTTGTATGGCCTTGAGCTAACGCCCCCAATAGTATCAGATCCGGAAATCCAAAAAAAATGGGTCTCCTTAAAGACCAGGATTTTAACCCAGTACACGCAAGAACTTATTGATTTAGTCCGGGAATATAGGCCCGGGGCAAAATTTGCCCGCAATATATACAGCGAAGTAGCCATCAATCCAGAAGCCCAAAATTGGTTTAGCCAAAATTTGGCCGATTATTTAAAAAATTATGAATATACGGTCATCATGGCCTACCCGCAAATGGAAGGAATAAAAAATTCCAGAGAAGTAAAAGCTTGGTTCCAAAGGGTCCGGAAGGAAGTAGATCGGCTGCAGGCCAAAGAAAAAGTAGTTTTTAAAATACAAAGCTATGACTGGAAAGAAAAAAGCTGGTTAAAGGAAAAAACTTTGCAAAAAGAATTAAAGTTCTTATTAGCTCAAGGTATAAAGCACCTGGGTTATTACCCAGATGATGTATTTATAAATAAACCGGACTTCCGTAAGATTTACGATATTTCGGCCAAGACTTTGCCATGAATATTTTGTTTTATATTTGGGAAATATTGAGCACTTTTGTTTTTCTCTACCCCCTCTTTATGAGTATAGTTTGGACTTTAGGGGGCCTGATTTTTTTCCTGCGCTGGGAAAAGAAAGGTTCTCCGCAACTCCCTTCTTCTCCTTTAGTATCCATTGTCATTCCTGCTCATAATGAAGAAAAAGTAATCGAAGAGGTCGTAGATAATCTTCGTGATCTGAACTATCCAAATTACGAAGTTATCGTGGTCAATGATGGGAGCACTGATCGGACCCCTGAAATCCTCAATAAATTAACCACGCTTTATCCAAAATGGCTAAAAGTAGTCCATTTGCGGCCCAACAGCGGGAAAGCCCAAGCCTTAAATATGGGCATTCTTTTATCCCGAGGGCAGTTTGTCTTAACCATGGACGCAGATAGTTTTCTCGATAAAGATGCTATCAACTGGATGATGTGGCATTTTTTGCAGTTGCCTCGCGTCGGGGCCGTTACTGGAAATCCCCGGGTTTTGAACCGCACCGCTCTTTTAAGCAAGATTCAAATTGGCGAATACTCCAGCATCATTGGGCTTATAAAAAGAACGCAGCGCTTGTTAGGCAAAGTGCTTACGGTATCTGGGGTTATTGCCGCATTTAGAAAGAGCGCTTTAATTGAGTGCGGCCTTTTTGATACCGATACCGTGACCGAAGACATAGATATGACCTGGAAAATGCAACAACGTTTCTGGGATGTACGCTATGAACCAAATGCGGTTTGCTGGGTTCTGGTTCCCGAAACTCTGCGAGGCCTCTGGCGGCAAAGGTTGCGCTGGGCCCAGGGGGGGTTAGAAGTCCTTAAAAAACACTTCCGCATATGGAAAGATAGTAGGCAGCGCCGTTTATGGCCAGTTTATACGGAATATGTTACGGGGGTAATTTGGGGGCATATTTTTATCTTTCTTTCTATCATTTGGCTGATTAGCTACCTGCTAAATTATTTTTTGGGCATTTTCATGGTTTTGCCCTTTGCCCCTTTTATTCCTAAATGGAAAGGTTCCATTCTGGCCCTTACTTGCTTATTGCAATTCTTAGTTAGCCTTTTTATAGACTTGCGTTACGAAGGAAAATCCTTCTTGAAATATTACTTCTGGGTAATTTGGTATGCTTTTGTTTATTGGATCATCTGTTCTTTGGCAGTGGTCGTTAGTACATATAATCTAAAAATTAAGAAAAAAGGAGTATCGGTAAGGTGGAAAAGCCCCGACCGCGGTCTGCATACTATAAGATCATAGATAAATCAGAACTGAAAACTCCCTGGCGTTATTTCTTGGAAGGTTCCATTACCATGGCTTTCTGGGCTATTTGGGTTTATTGGATCTATCCGGTTTTGACTGTTATTTTATGGGTTATGGGCATCCAGCTAATTTATGCCGAATTGTTCCCTGGCGGTGCCTTTTTAGAATTAATTTATATTCTCAAACAGGCGGGCCTAATCTTCTTGATAATTATGGCCATTATTCTAGCCTGGTCCTATTATAATTACCTTTGGTTTCTGCAGCGGGGTGAAAGAAGAGATAAAGTAGTGTCCATCTGCTACGATGAAGATTTTGCCCAATTTTACAAGATTGACGTAAACCTCTTAAGAGAAGCCAAAAAATATAACCAGATTGAAGTTGACTTGCGCAACAAAACCGTAGATATCCATTTCCATTGAAGGCTTGAGTAATTTAAACAAAAATTACTTCTCATAATAATAGCTCCTTTTAGTAACCCATTAAAAATTTTGGAAAATAAATCAAACACAATATTTAATCCTCTCCCTTTTTTATGGTAAACTCTTCTTAGTTTTAAAAAGGCGGCTTTATAAATCCAAAATGGATTAATCAAGGAGGTAAAAGTGGAAAGAGTAAATAAGATGAGAAAGGTCTTAGAAGAAGGTAAAATTGCGGTAGGGACATGTCTGGACTCTTATAGTCCAGCGGCCGTGGAAGTGGCTGGGTATAGCGGATTAGATTTCTGCCGCATTGATAATGAATATTCCTGGCGGCGCGATGAATCTATGGAACATATGATGCGCGCTGCTGCTGTAGTAGGAATTACTCCTATGGTGCGCGTGGAAAAAGGAAATCCTTACCTTATTTCCAAAGCTTTCCAAGCTGGAGCGCAAGCTATTCTGGTTTCGGACATAGCCAATTATCAGGAAGCATTGGATGTGGTTAAAGCAGCCAAGTTTGCTCCTCGGGGAATCAGGGGCTTTAGCAGCTTTTCTTTCTCTGGGGGCTGGGGAGCCCGTGGTGGTGAGGAGTGGGTAAACTGGAGTGATACGCAGCTTCTCGTGGGTATCATGATCGAAAACGAGCAGGTCATGGCCGATCTGGATAAAATTTTTGCTATTGAAGGATTAGATTATTGCCTCTTTGGCCCTTCGGACTACAGTATGTCTCTTGGTTTTCGGTCCACAAAGAAAGACCATCCCCGTGTTCAGGACGCTATTAAAAGGACGATTGAGGCGGCAAGTAAATATAACAAAGCGGTGGGAATTGGGATTGGTGAGCCATGGGAAGAAGAAGCAAAAAAATATATAGAGATGGGCTGCCGCTTCCTGGAGATCGGCCATGAATTAAGCATCTTGCGTTCTGTGCTAAGCTCTGCAGCTTCTAAAATAAGAGCTTTAAAAAGCTAAAAAAAGGAAAAAATGGAAATTAATAAATGGAAGAATAATTTACTCAGGGGCCTGACTTGGCTCGAGCGAAGCTCGGAACTTGAGAATAAAGAGTTTTAATAAAACTGACCGTTGATCACTTTTTAAATTTCAGCTTAATTCAGGCCGGAGGGGGAGAGGCTCA
>JBNAWB010000224.1:0-5233 GCA_049699975.1 Thermodesulfobacteriota bacterium | reverse complement strand
AACACCCTACAATACCAGCTTTTACAAGACTTACTCCTTATGTCTGAATTGAAGATGTTTGCTGGAGGAATTTTCCCTGGTCTTATGACAGCGGCCATTTTTGTTTTTTATATAATGATCCGCTGTTATATTAATCCTAATCTGGCTCCACCTATCCCTCTGGAGGCATTAGGGAACCTCACCAGATGGCAAGCTACTTTTAATATCTTACCTTTGATTTTAGTAATTCTATCTGTACTTCTGACTATATATTTCGGTATAGCAACTCCCACTGAAGCTGCTTCAATTGGAGCGGTAGCAGCTATTTTGCTCGGAGTTATCTACCGCAGGTTAACCTTGCCAGAAATTATAAAAGCCAGTTTTGAAGGGGTTCGCTTAGGAGCCTTCATTATCCTCATCTTTCTTGGTGCCTTAGCTTTTGGTCATGCTACTGTTCGGGGAGGAGTGGCTTCAGGATTAACAGAGTTTGTGGTAAGTTTAGGACTCTCAAAATATACTGTTTTAATAATGATCCTCGGCACTCTCTTCATCCTCGGATTCTTTATGGACCCCACCCCAATAATTCTTACGACTATGCCCGTTCTTTATCCTTTAGCTATGAAATTTGGGTTTGATCCTATTTACTTCGGTGTCGTCTCTGTTATGATATTAGAAACTGCAGCTATAACTCCCCCCGTTGGCTTCAACCTATTTGTTATGAAAGGAATTGGGCAGGGTTATATAACTTTGACCGAAATTATTATTGGCGCAGCTCCTTTTGTTGCCCTTTATATATTGGCGATCGTAATCGTCATCTTTGTTCCTGAAATTATTATGTACTTGCCCAAAATGATGATGAAGTAACTTGGCTTGGATTTTGAAATTAATGAAAAAAATGATGTTCTAAGAAATTTAAAATTCATTATCAAAGGAGGAGATAAATTATGAAAAAAGGATTTTTTTTAGTTTTCCTTATTTGGGTGTTCGCCTTATGCGCAAATAATTTCCCGGCTCAAGCTGCTGCTCCCATAACGCTCAGTTGGGCAGATTATGTGCCCCCCGATGATGACCGATGCGAATATTACCGCTATTATATGCAACGAATTAAAGAAGAAACTAAAGGAAGAGTGGAAATCAAGTTTTATCCCGCTGAACAACTGGTCAAGGCTCTCCAGCAATATGAAGCCTTAATGCAAGGAACTATTGATATATGTGGACTCGTGCCCGTATATTATGGAGGAAAAATTCCTCTGGTCTGCCTGTCGAGTGAATCATCTTATTGGGAACCAGGAGATTCCGTGGTTATAACTTCTCGGACAGCAAAAGAATTAGAAAGCATCTTCATCAAAGATGGAATTAAATTCCTCGGCTGGTCTGCGGAATTGCCACCGATTTGTCTCATAGGCCCAAAAATTTTTAAAACTTTTGATGATATAAAAGGCCTCAAAGTCCGCGCACCCGGAACAGCAGCTAAGGTAATAAAAAGTTGGGGTGGGACAGGAGTTTCTATTCCTGCTTCTGAATCTTATATGGCTTTACAGAGAGGCGTAGTGGATGCTGCTTATACCACGATAGCTACGGTTACTTCCACTCGCCTTTGGGAAGTAACCAAAGCCATCACTTTTGGACGGGTAGGAGGATCGCCAACGCCGGTGTGCATGAACTTAAAAAAATGGCAAAGCCTGCCTCCAGATGTGCAAAAAGCTTTTGAAAAGGTTAATCGAGAAATGCCTCCTTGGGCTTATAATCATGCCCGAAATTTTGTCCAAAAAACAGAAGATTTTTTAAAGACCAAATTTAAAGAGCATTATAAATGGTCTCCAGAAGAAGCAGAAAAATGGTCGGAGCCAGCAAAGGGTTATATTTGGAAACCGGCTGTTCAAAAGTTTGGAAAACCAGCCCAAGAATTATGGGAGAAAATTCTGGCGGTAGCCAAAGAGACCGCCGAAGCCCGTAAACAAGGAAAAGACCCAAAATTTTTTGAATAATTAAATTATTTATAGAAATTCTCAGAAAGAATTTATGGTTCGATATCCAATTCCACATGAATGTTCTGAATAATGATTAATCCCAAGTGGGGGGTTTATTCATATCTTAAATTTAAAATAAAGGAATTAAGAGAGTGAAGATTGCAGAAGAAAAATGTCAAAAATGTGCTAAATGCATACCATTTTGCCCTATGGGAGCGATAAGCCTAAAAGAAAAAAATAGTTATCGAACAAGACGAATGCGTTGAATGTGGAGTTTGTTTGCGCTCTGGAATTTGTCCAAACTCTGCCTTTTTTAGGGACGAATTGGCTTGGCCCCGCATCCTCAGAGCCGAATTCAGTGATCCGACTATTCCTCATAAAAAAACTGCTATCGCTGGACGGGGAACGGCAGAAATGAAAACAAATGATGTTACCGGAAGGATAAAAAGAGGAGAAGTTGGTGTTGCTGTGGAGTTAGGACGTCCGGGTATTGGCACCCGTTTCAGCGAAGTAGAAAAAATTATCAAAGAAGTAACCCGTTTGCAGATAACTTTAGAGGAAGCAAACCCTATTAGCTCATTGATCAATAACCGTGAGGAAGGAACTCTCTTCCCTGAAATATTGAAAGAAAAAGTCCTTTCCGCAATAGTAGAATTCAAAGTTCCTTTCGCGCGCGCAGAAGAAATTTTGCAGCTACTCGCTAAAATAGCGGACCAAATAGAAACAGTGGCTAGTATTAGCTTTATTGGCCGCAGCGATGCCGATGGCAGCTTCCCTTTGGAAAAATTTTTAATTGAGAAAAGAATCGAATTTTACCCTAACGGTAAGGTTAATTTAGGTCTTGGAAGACCTCTAATCGATTTATGATATTCTGTTTTAAGATGGCTTGGAAAGGTAATGAAAATAAGGAGGATTATTGTGACCCATACATTGCACCGTAGCGGCATAGATAAAAATGAGGTAAATGATTATGTAATCTTGGCCATGGTAGAAGGGGAAGATCAACAGAAAATAAACAATTTGGCTGAACTATTTCGTATTGTTCTTAAACACAAACCCATCAATTATACAGGAAAGGCTTTATTTCCCAATCCAGCCGATGAGCAATTACTATCCCTCTATCGCCGGATAAAAATAGGCATGGCGGTGTTTAATAACCGAGAAACTCTTCTCCAACTTTTGCAAGAGATAAAAGATAAAGAATTTGGTGTATCAGTTGTAGTCTCTGGATTATTTTCCCATATCGCAGAAGACTGCCAAAAAATTGGACTGCGCAGACACACAATAAATTTTTCCATAGGAATTTGGGGCAAGCGAGAACTGCTGCCTTCTTCAAAAATCTTAGCCATAACTACTATGTGTGGCCATGGCTTAGTTTCCTTTAATCTTGTCCAATTTCTTATAGACGAAATAAAAAAAGGGAAAAAGACTGAGGAAGAAGCTGCCGAAATTTTAAGTAAACCATGTGTTTGCGGAGTCTTTAATCCTATGCGAGCAGCCCGCCTTCTAAGAGAAATTTCTCGCGATATTTAATAATGGGATCATTAAATATTATATATTTTTAATCTCTGAAGCTACCTTGGTAAGCACAGATGGCGAAGTAGTCTTGCTTTAACTCATCTACAACAGCTACTTTTTTTGGAAATTGAAGAATGAAATGGCCTCCGTAATTACCCATGCTTTTTCTTCCTTGATTTTAGGAAAAGCTTTACTTCCCCAAAGAATACCCTGGCCCTTATGGAGCGGGATAGCTGTGGGGGCAGTTTTGCCGGATATTGATGTGCTGACTTTTTCTTGGGGATATGCCTACGGCCACATCCTTGGCCATCGGGGCTTTACTCATTCCATCCTCTTTGCTTTTCTTTTAGGCTTCTTAATACTTTTAGTCCTTGGCCGAGAAATCTCCAAATTTTCTAAAAAATGGTGGAGGATTTATCTTTGCTCTTCAATTATTTTCTTCACCCATGGCCTGCTCGATGCTATGACCAATGGAGGTTCGGGAGTAGCTTTCTTCTTTCCCTTTGATAATAATCGTTAATTTATGCCTTGGAGACCAATTCCGGTTGCCCCTTTAGGAGTGGAAGCTTTACTCTTTATTGTCCTGCTAATTGCCCCGACAAAAATAGCGGGACTTATCCTTGACGGCTACCTTTGGTTTTTTATTTAACTTTAGCCAAGTATTCTTTTGGCTGAGGAAGTTGATCCTCAGGAACTTTGAGCTCCAGAGCTATTTCCCGAACTTTCTTCTGCAGCCTCAAGACATTGTCCGGGCCCATTCTGACCAAGTGTTTATGGAAATCATTTAAATCTTCCAAATTATCATCTACAAATAAATAGTTAATCCCTTCTGCTTCCTCCTCAAGCAAAACTTTACCTTTAATCTGGGGCATCTTTAAAATCATAACTATAGCCTGAAATAGCACTTCATCAAAATCTCCTGAACTATAGCCCAGTTCGCGGTAAGCCTCTTGGAAGAGGGGTCTCAAAGCATTATATAATCTTACAGTTTTCTTAGCATCTAATGAGGAAATAACATTTACCATAAGATCATAGCGCCGATAGCTGTCCGGGTGAATAGAAAGTTGATCACCCTTTTTCTCAATTTTAAACCCCTTTGTAGGCGCTAAAGGTTTCAGGATAGTTCGTGGACTTTTCCCCTCAGCAATGTTTACTATGGTGGCCGTTATTGTTCTGATTAAGTTTTTTATTTTTAGCCATTCCCATATTTGCTTATGGGGAGTTAATTCTCGGCCGTATTTCCGCACTACTTCATCACTTTCATTGAGACCAACTGGAGGTATTTGTAAAGCCTCTTTTTCTTCTTCTGAGGAGATTTTAAAAGGAGGAATTTTGGCCTCTTTACCTTCAGGAAGACCAAGGTCCTTAGGAAACTTATCTTCCGCCGGCCTTTTAAAAGAAGGGTAGAAAAAATAAATTGCCCCGGCAACTATTAAAACAAAAATTAAAGGAACCCAAATTTTCTTTGGAAAGCTATGCATATTTGATCCCACCTTTCAATTTTTTTTTACACTTTTTGTGATTTCACCCCCTTTGCATATAATTTTCTTCTTCTCTGCCTCCCGTTTTCCCAGCTTGCGCAGGACACAAATAAGAAAAATTTCAAATAAAATGTAACCCGTCACCCCTTCCTTGTGGATTATCAAACCTTACTCCCCAGGGCATGCCCTCTCCCCAATGAGACTATGTCATAATGTCATCGCGAGGGAGCCTAGCGACCGTGGCGATCTCATAATGCCTTGAAATTAAAGAGATGGCCACGCTCC
>JBNAWB010000223.1:0-5280 GCA_049699975.1 Thermodesulfobacteriota bacterium | reverse complement strand
AATTTACCTCTTTTTATCAAGAATAAATTTTTATGTCAAGAAAAATTTTGGCTGCATAGAACCCCCCTTAAAAGGGAAAGGTATCTTATGAAGTCTATTTTATTTCCCCCTATCAATCCTCTCCGCATCGGGAAGATTCGCTAAAATTTGACCAAGAGGGAAGTTCGGCATCGACGCGTACCGAGGCGAGACCTCTATAAAAAAATTCTCATAATAATCCTACCTTTCAGTGATGCATTAACAGCGTCTTATTAATGAGAGCATAAAACTTTTTACATGCTTTGTCATGGCGAGCCCGAGGGCGTGGCCATCTCGCTTTAAGATTACCTCGCGGCTGGACTTCTATCAGTAACCCTTAGGTTATGATGTAAAACATAATTTGCTCTCATTAATAATTATTTTAATTGCCGATTTTAAAAATTAAAGTTATCATAGGCCATGAATAGAAACCTAAAAGGAGCGTAGGAATGAAGATAGTGGATATGCAGGCTTACCTTTTAGCCATTCCTCTTAAGGAAACCGAATATTCTTCCCGCTGGTTTATGAGAGATCTTAATCAAATAATTGTGGAGGTTAAGACCGATCAAGGTTTAATAGGGTATGGAGAATCCTTTGCTTACTTTACTCCACGCGCCGTCGTATCTGTTATAAACGATGTTCTCAAGCCGACCCTTTTAGGAGCCGAACCAACAAACATTTCTTTCCTGCATGACCAGATGTCCCGCCAGACTCATCTTGCCGGCCGTTATGGAATTACTACCTTTGCTATCAGCGGGGTAGATATTGCTCTATGGGATATAGTTGGGAAGTGTGCTGGCCTTCCTCTTTACCAACTTTTGGGAGGGGCCAAAGAAAAGAAAGTGCCTGCTTATGCGAGTCTGCCGCGGTATAGCAATCTGGAAAAATTAAAAATAGCTGCCTTACACGCTAAGCGCTCAGGGTATGAGCAGATAAAACTTCATCAGCTCGATGTGGAGAGCTTAAAATTAGTACGCGAAACAGTGGGCGATGAAATACGTTTGATGATGGACATAAATTGTGCTTGGTCCCCAGAAAAAGCCATAGAAATGGCCAGAAAATTTGCGCCATATAATCTGCAATGGCTGGAGGAACCTATTTGGCCACCCGAAGATTTTCGAAATTTAGCCCGCTTAGCTCAAATAGGCGGCATACCAATTGCTTCTGGCGAAAATGCCTGTACTGCCTTCCAATTTAAAGCCATGCTCGATGCTGAAGCAGCTACTTACATTCAACCGAGCGTAATAAAAGTAGGAGGTATTACGGAATGGAGGAAAATTGCGGCGCTGGCGGAAGTCTATAACGTAAGAGTTGCCCCGCACTCGCCTTACTTTGGCCCAGGTCTTTTAGCTACCGCCCATCTCGTGGCTTCTACTCATTGGGCGCATTCTGTAGAATATTATTATTTAAGTTTTGAGGCCAATGTTTTTAAAACCCCTCCAACACTGGAAAATGGTTTTATCTATCTCCCCGAAGGGCCAGGATTGGGTTTAGAGATTGATTCTTATGTCCTTCATCAATACAAAGTCACATTATAGGCTGAACTTCTTCCTCTTATATTCAACTTTATTTCCCAATTTCATCTAGGGCGGCATCGATTTGGGCTTGCACGAGGCCTAAATTAGACTGGAAATCAAGTAAATTATCAATCTCTTCTTCTTTGAGATATTGACGTACAATTTGGTGGGACTTTAAAACCTCTCGAAATTCTTGCCCCCTATTTAAAACAGACTGAGCGATTTCTCTCATTAAAGAATAAGCTGTATATCGACCTAAGCCCCGCAAAGCTAAAGCGGTGGCCACAATTTCTGAGAGGTTCAACCCTTTTAAAAGCTTTAAATTTTTCATCATCTGTTCTGGCTTGACAATTAAATTTTCACAAATAAAGATAGCCTTTTGGAGCATGCCAGAAACAATTATAAAAGTTGAGGGAATTACTGATAACTCGATGGGCATACGCCTATGGTCACGTTCATCAAACCAGGTGCTGTGCAAAATAGTGGCGGCGCTCCCGCGGACAACTTCTGCCAACCCGCACAAGGTATTACACCCGTAAGGATTTCGTTTGTGCGGAGAAGCCGTGCTGGCTACTTGATGCTGGCCAAAAGGTTCCTGAAGCTCCCCGATCTCTGGTCTCTGGCGATTAAAAATTTCCATGGCTATATTGTCTATAGCATTGGCGACATAAGTAAGGTTTATAACGATCTCCATCAACCTGCGGCAGGAAAAGAGCATGGTTAGGTCTGATTCATAAAGACCCAATTTTTCACAAACTTTTTTCGGGAAAGATGCTGCTTTACCTGGGTAAAATTTTTCTAAGGAGAAAAGGTTCCCAATCGTCCCTGTCGCTTTGCCCACTAAATAATCTCTTTCCCCTTCCCTTAATAGCCGACGACAGTGGTGTAATTCTAACGCCCAAGCTGCTGTTTTGTAGCCAAAAGTAATTGGCCCTTCGTGTTGGCCAAAAGTGCGACTGACACACAAGGTATGCCTATATTTTTTGGTAAGGTTGACTAATACCGCAATTAATCGGTCAATATCTCTTAGAATAATTGGTAAGGCCTCTTTTATCAGCAATGCCCAAGCGGTTTCATAATTGTCTATACCTGCTGAACCTAGGCGAATAAATTCTCCGGCTCCATCTTCACAAACTTCCGCTAAAGCACTGAGTTGCGCAGCAATATCTAAGCCTTTGCTCTTGGCTAATTCCGCAACCCGCGGGACTTTTACATAATCTCCTGTGGCCTTTTTCTTAATCTCTTCTGCCGCCATATGGGGAATAATTCCCAGTTCAGCTTCTACTTCCGCAATGGTTGCATCCACTAAGAGCCATTTTTTTACCAAATTTTCTTCGCTGAAAATCGCCCGTATCTCGGGGGCACCATATTCATCACGATAAAGCAACATATCCACAGGATGGCAATTAATTGTTTCCATTTTTTCTCCTGGCAAAAGGTTAGAGATTTCTTTCTTAAAACAAGGGATATATTTCTATAATTTTTAGGTTTGATCATTTTTTCTGAGTTTCAAACTTTTTGTATTTGCGCAAGAAATTCACTAATCCCCCTTCATTTAAAAGCAGGAGCATAAATTCTGGCAGCGGATTGATAGGGATGATAATACCTGTTGTTTCATTAAAAATTTTCCCTTGGGACAAATTCACTCTGATTAAGTCACCTTCATTAATCTGATCCGTATCGCATTCTATTAAAGGTAAGCCCAGATTAATGGCATTACGATAGAAAATACGGGCGAAAGTTTTAGCCAATATAGCTGCAATTCCGCCGGCCTTAATTATCTTAGGAGCATATTCGCGAGAAGAACCGCAACCAAAATTCTTACCGGCCACTATAAAATCTCCAGGTTTAACACTTTCATAAAATCCCGGCCGAATATCTGCCATCAAATATTTAGCCAACTCCCGATAATCAAGAGTCTGCGTGCGGTGCCGACTACTCATTATGTAGTCGGTATTAATATGATCTCCAAATTTATGCGCTCTCCCTTTAAGCTCCATGTTACACTCCATCTAAGCCAGATAATTGCGGGGATCAACGATCTTACCTTCTAAAGCCGCCGCCGCCGCCGTAGCCGGTGATCCTAAGAATATATTCGCTTGGGGATTACCCATCCTTCCTTTAAAATTGCGGTTGGCTGTGGATAGAACATTTTCACCATCAGCAGGAATCCCTCCATGAACCCCCACACACGGGCCACAACCTGGAGGCAAAATCATTCCCCCCGCTTCGATCAATTTGGCCAAAATTCCTTTGGTCATAGCTTCGAGAAGCACCTGGCGAGAAGCCGGAATGATTATTAGCTTCATGCCGGGTGGAATATGTTTGCCCCCCAAGATAGAGGCAGCTACCTCCAAATCTTCTAATCTGCCATTGGTGCACGTGCCAATCAGCACTTCGTGGATAGGAATCCCAGCAACTTCTTTTAAGGGCACCACATTATCAACTTGGTGGGGTTTAGCAATCTGCGGTTCTAACTGCTTAACTGGGATTTCTAAAATCTGGCTGTAATCAGCATCCGCATCCGCCTGCACAGATTTAATTTCTTCCTGATCACCCCGCTGCCGCAGCCACTGCCTGGTTATCTCGTCTACTTCCATGATGGCTGCCTTGGCCCCCATTTCGATGCCCATATTACACATGGTAAACCTGCTGCCCATAGAAAGGAAAGAAATTGTTTCTCCCGTAAATTCCACAGCGTGGTAATTTGCTCCATCCTCGGTTAATTTGCCGATTATAAATAAGATTAAATCTTTGGCAAAAACCCCTGCGGGTAGAGCACCAGAGAGGACGATTTTTATCGTCTCCGGAACTTTGAACCATAACTGACCGGTCGCCATTGCCGCGGCCGCATCAGTGGACCCAACTCCTGTGGCTAAAGCATTCAGTGCACCAGCCATACAAGTATGGGAATCTGTACCAATAACTAACTGGCCAGGTTTTACTTCTTTTTCCACCAATAGCTGATGGCAAATTCCTTCACCCGCTTGATAGAACCTAATTCCCCATTGGTGGGCAAATTCATTCATTTGTTTTTGCATCTGGGCATAATTTCGGGCTGGAGTGGGCACAAGGTGATCAGTCATAAAGCAAATTTTTTCGGGATGAGGCAAGACAACTTCTCCCATTTCGGCCAGGGCTTCCAAGGCCATTGGACCTAATGAATCATGAGCCATAATTACATCAATATCTGCTACCACAAGCTGTCCAGCTTTAGCTTCTATACCTGATTTCTCGGATAAAATTTTTTCCGCGATAGTTAAACCCATAAAGAAATCCCTCGCCTAATTTATCTTACTGTCTTGTTGTATTCTGCCCCTGGAGTAAGGACGATATTCCAATATTCTCCCGATCCCTTGATAAATCTATAATTATGATTCAACCCGGGGGGTATTCTCACTGCTTTGGGCGATTCAATCCTGTGCCATTCATCCCCCAACAAAACTTCCACCACGAGTCCGCTCATATCCGGATTATCTCCCTTGAAGATAAATAGACTCTCATATTCATGGGCGTGGGATTCAATATGCATTTCCGGATGATCCACATTTTCCACCTTGCGCATAATTACATAGATATTTCCTTCTGGATTATTCCGATGGTCTGAGAAAACATACCTCGTTCCCGGTCCTTCTTTATGTTTAATTAATTCCGTCGCACTTCTCGCTACTACGTCCAAGATTAAATTCTTCATCTTTTTACCTCCTGGCAGTTTTAAAAAACTATTATCTTATCTTCTTTAAGC
>JBNAWB010000222.1:0-5346 GCA_049699975.1 Thermodesulfobacteriota bacterium | reverse complement strand
AGAGGCAGGCCGGAGGTATATCAAGCTATTTCGCAAAAACTGATCGACGGTCAGATATCGCATCTAATATTTGATCATTTTTGTTTTATCTAAATTGAGCGATTTATGAATTCAGGGTAATGCTCATGTCATTCCTGTGCAGGCAGGCATCCAGATAAATCAATAATAAACTGGATTCCTGTTTCCACGGGAATGACCGACACCCATTCCTCTAACAGGTGAATAGGGAATTAGTTAGCGATCCCCGCTGTCTTAGCGTTTCCTTTGATGGTGAACAAACAATCGCTCAATTTAAGTTTTATTTATTACTCGGAGCGATTAAATATTTACACTTATTCCCCTCACCCTGCCTCTCCCCAATTGGGGAGAGGAGAATGGTAAGGGAATAAGGGAAGGCAGGGAATCAACAGCAAATAAAAAATGCGAGAATTTTTTTGAACCCGATCATTTCTTTGGACATCTATAATATGAGAAGATGGCGGGAAGTCCCAATTTAAAATTGCGCATAATGACAAAAGAAGATGCTTAGCATATAATTAAATAAAAAAACCGGGAGGTTAGAAATGTATAAGAAATTGGTGATGTTTATGAGCTTGCTCTTTTTATTGGCAAGCTGTGCAGCTTTAGATCCGATAGAGGTAAAGGAACAGAAATACGGAAAATCTATTCCTATAATCAGTGAATCCTTCGCTTCCAAACAAATTAAATCTGGAGACACCTGGAAAGTCTACCTGAAAGCTCATGATCCTGATGGAGATATGAAAAATATTGTCTGCGTCATAGATCAGGCGGGAAAAGGAATATATCCAGTTAGTCGTATAAGAATTCGCGAGGAAGATCGAAAGGAATTTTCCGGATATATTTATTTATATACCGCTGGCATTCAGGGATTAAACTATGTACCCCTCACTTTAACCGTTCAAATTGAGGATAAAGCTGGTCATTTCACTCAGCCGGTAAGTTTTCCTTTGTTTATCAATAATGCATCAATCCAGGAAAGACCGCCTTCAGGAGTTTTTCAAGAAAAAGAATTGGGACCAATATTAATTAATTTGCGGCCTCTTGGCGAAGATGGGGATAAACAAGATTTTGACAAATAGATATGGCTAATTTCCCCTCACCCATCCTCTCCCCCCTGGGGAGAGGATTTAGGTGAGGGGGGGTGAGTTCAGGTTAGAACACGTACTTCAAGCAGGTCAAGAGTGCCCAAGCATTGTCCGGATTCTTGGTGGCTGTTTTGTAAACATCGCCAGGGAAGAAGTAGCCGAAACCGATATTGTAAACCAGAGGATCATAAATCTTGATCTTGGCAATTAAGTTCAGTTCTTGACCAACATAGGATTCATCTTTAAGGGTGGTTGCATATCTGGGGCTGTTGATACCAGCTCGCCCTGCATCGCCCTTTGAAGTGTCGCCAATATACAGATAATTGAAGAGCAGGTTCAGCCAGGGTAGCGGAGCGTATTCAAAATTCAAGCGAGCATACCAAAGTCCTTCGTTATAGAGCTGTTTTCCGAAGTAGTACATAAAGTCACCATTATAGAAGTAGAATACGCTGCGATCATTGCCAAATGCCCAGTAAGTTTCTGATCCAGTTGCCGCGGCAAATTTTTCCTGCTTATCAGTCGTGTTGGCATCTTCACCAGTTGAATAATAGCCTTCAACTGCGACAAACATACCTGGACCAATCTGGTATCTGGCTAGTAATTCAGCTACCCAACCAGAATAATCAACATCATTGGTGGCCACATAATCTCTCTTGCCACCCATGTAAATGAACTGACCGCTCAGATCAAGGTTGCCTAATTTGTAAGCTCCGCCTAAGCCAATCCACCAGGGATGATCTGCATAAGTGGCATTGCTTAGATCATTTTTGTAGAAGAAATAGGCATAGACGTTATAGAGCTTCTGGGTGAGCTGGTACTGGAGGCCATAGGTGTCATTAACCTGATAGTTAAAGATGGTGGTGTCATTTTCATTCCCTACATTCTCAACTCTGTTGCTGAACGAAGAATCTTTTTCTCTCCACCAGTAAGCCATTACTTTATGGGGAGCAAAGTTGGCCGTAACGATCAAACCAGGCAGGTCTCGAGACTGGAATAAACGGCCACCAATCCCATAAAACTGCAGACCGGCAGAAACTGAAACTGGCGTATTGGGAATCACGAAATCTAAATAAGCATGCTTCAGCTCTAACTGCACCTGGTCTGTAGACGCGACGCCCATACGGCCACTGGGATTGGCTGCTGCACTATAATTCGGATCTGTTGCGGTCGAAGTATTCGACCATGCTGATTCACCCCAGTTACTGCTATCGGCCTCAAAACCAATTACAGCACGGACAGTCTTCGGATCACCATACTGCAAGTAGAACCGATACCGCTGAGTGATGCGTTTGTAATTTAGGTCAGATCCCTCAGCATAAGTAGCACCACCAGTTGTCAAACCAGTATTGAAATCTGGCTTGCTGATCCAACCAGTGGCAATTTCCATGTGGCCCCATGATTTGAACTGGGCCGGTGCTGGCGAGGTCATGGCTAAAACCAAAACCATTGCCCCAACGAAAAGTAAAAACTTCTTCATTCTTTTTCCTCCTTTCACTTGATGCTAAGTTTTTTTAAGATTATTCCCTAATTTTTCCTTCCTACCTCTTTCCTCCTCCTTCTCACCCCCTTCCTTTGGGATTTGCACAAAGAATTTTAAATTTCTTTGTCTCAAAATACTTATCTTCCAAAAATTTGTCAACAAAAAAATTAATGAATTTACAACCCCGCAAATTTCCCCTCTCCTCTTCAACTTCCTCCTTCCCAACGGGTCAGCAGAAGAACGCTATTTTTTTCCAGGGATAAAATCGATTCTCTGGGCAAATTGACCGCTACGATTAGTTCTTTTTTCTGATCGCCGTCTAAATCCTGAATTTGAAAATCCGCCAAATACCCGGATATTTCTTTCGTCTTCCAACTCTCCATAAACATGGCGCCCGTCCAGATTAGGCTCAGCACTTCGCCTTTGTTAAAGTATTTCTGCCTCTTAAAAAAATCACCAATCGGGGAGATATTGCGAATTACAATTATTTCCTTTCCTCGGGAAATAAGCCGCACATTAACAAAAGCAAATTCATCGCCCTTATCTGGCCCGGTCCCCGTAGCCAGTGATTTCACTTGAATCAAATTCTCTGAGCCATATATTTCTCTGCTTTTCCAAATCACTTTTCCTCGAGAGTCCATTATTTTCATTCTGAAGTCTGCATCCAAAAAAACAAAATCAGTTTTGTTATCATGACTAAAAGGAACAAAACTGTAAATGGGCAGCCCGTTCGGAACTTGTGCTCGGCCTAATTCTTTGATCTCTTTACCTTTCCAACCCAACTCATAAATGGGCCCTTCCCAGGCAGTTTGCTGGCCTTTTCCCTGCCCAAGAAGAATCTTTCCTTTTTCTCCCCATTCCACTACTCTTAAGAACCAATCTAAATCGGAAGCGACTTTACGATAAGCTCCATCTTTGAAGGCCACGACGAAAGAAGCTAACCGGTCAGTTTGAATGTTTGTTACAAAAATTTCTGCTTTCCCATCTTTATCGATATCTGCCGCATCCACTGCCAAATATTTATCACCGGTCCGGCCATTGAATTTCCATAATTGCTTAAACTCGCCTGTTTCCCAGCGGTAAATATATAAATTCCGCTCATCGATTAAGGCTACTTCATTTCGCCCATCGCCATCAAAGTCGTCCACAGCAATTCCTTTGATTTGAAACGGAAACGATTGGCTCTGCCAGAATTCTCCTCCTGCTGTACTTCTAACAGGAACTTGAGGCTTGGGAGCTGGTGCCGGAATGGGAATTGCTGCTAATTCTTTCTCTTTTGCTATAGGAGCAGGTTTTTCAGCCATTACAGGCTTTAGAGAATAACCAAGAATCTTTTCATTTATATTTAAAGCAAGCTCATCAACCCGGGCCACTATTTCTTCCATTTTCTTTGCCTGCACATAAACTGGACTGGGCATTTTTTCTTCTTTAACTTTCAAGAGCTTTAAATCCAGGCTGGCGCTATCTCCTAACTTAGTAAGGCTGCCAAAAACTACATAATCAACGCCCAACATCTCCCCAATTTTTTTGGCATTCTCCGTGTCTATTTCTCCAGAAATCTGACTCATAGCTTTTTTTACCTGACTCTTTTCCACAACCGAAATTTTTCCCTCAAGTTCTATTCGCGAGGAGAGCATATCCAAGAGCCCAGCTTTCATATAATCAAGGTTTTCAGGGCTATGAATAACCACGGGAAGAATAGCTACTTTATAGGGATTTTTTTCTTTGGCTTCCTTTTGCTGAGGAATTACCTGCCCGGGAAAAAGGGCAATGACTCCTATTAAAAATATTAATATTTTCAAAGAGCTCGATCTTCTCCGCAGAGAAGAAATGGTTTCTTTGATTTTCCTAATATAAAATGCTTTTTCTATAGCCAATCTTTACTCACTTTCGATTAATTTAGCAATTTTAGTGCCGCGATTTTAGTTCATTGAAAGTTAACAAAGGCCATTTTACAGGAATTTATTTCTAAAATTAAAATAAATTATAACTAGTCGATATTAAATAAAAAATTGGAAAATTTTTCGAATTTGAGATTTTAAAAATATTTATTGCCCCTGGCGAATTAAAGTTATTTCATATTTCTTAGTAATTCCCTCGAAATTTAACATTTATTTTTGTATCAAAAAAACCACAAAAGATTTGAAACGATTGTCATTTATGCAACAAAATCAAATTTATAAACGCAGAGAGCGCTAAGGACGCAGAGGGATTTTAAGGCCCCCCTCACCTTTTTCCCTCTCCCCCAAGGGGAGAGGAGATTCTGGATTTGCCACAGAGGACACAGGGCAACAGATCCGCAACTAAAAATCATTCGCCACATTCCCTCCATTTAGAGGCCAGATCGCAATCCTCTTTTCGTTATGGCGAGCGACCCGGCGCTTGTTGTGGAGGAGCCTGGGTCGCATCAACCTACGCTCCCTCGTGATAACCCCTCCTTCCTCCCCTTAATTTAAGGGGAGGTTAGGTGGGGTTAGAAAATTTGCCACAGAGACCCATGAGCCCGCCGAGAATAATTCTTTAAAAACAATATTTCCTTATTCCTATTTGGATCTGCCTCCTCTAATCCCGCCCATCCCTCTTTTAAAAAGGGGAACTTACCCCTGCGTCCCTCCCCTTTAGGTAGGGGAGGTTAGGTGGGGTTAAAATTTGCAATCTCCGCCTAACGCCATATGATTAAATCTTTTAACCTTTGACCCCCTGCCCCCTTATTATGGCATTTTAAATTCTTTTCCCGGAAGACGAACACTTAATACCGGA
>JBNAWB010000221.1:0-5487 GCA_049699975.1 Thermodesulfobacteriota bacterium | reverse complement strand
CTGCTGTTCTTAACCCCTCACCTCGGTACGAGTCGATTCCGACCTAACCCTCTCCGCACGCATGGGGAGAGAGGAGGATGAGGGGAATAAGTGTAGATATTTAATCGCTTCGAGTAATAAAAAATTTTTTGATTGACAATCCATGGAATTTATAGATATATTTGCTTTTGTTCGTTGAGTAGTTTCCTATGATGCTCATCATTTAAATACGAGCAGGGAAAAAATAAAATAATATACAAAACATCGTAAGGGAGGTGAAAAAACAGAGCTATGTATCAGGTAACTGTGGATAAAGAAAAATGTGACGGCAAAGGGGAATGTGTGGATACTTGTCCTGCTGGCGTTTTTGAGATTAAAGACGGTAAATCAGAACCAGTGAATATGGACGAGTGTTTAGGCTGTGAAAGTTGTGTGGAGGTATGTCCTACTGGGGCGATCACTGTAAAAGAAGTTTGATTTTTCAAATTTCCCAGAGGTTTAGGCCAAGATATATAAAAGCGATGGGGAGCGCAAAAGCTTTTCATCGCTTTTATATTTTATTGATTTTCGCCTACTTTTTATAATTTGTAATAAAATTTAAGCTCCAAAATGAATGAAAACGCTTTCCAGAAGGCCATTGAAAGAATATCAGCAACTTCTTTTTTGACCGCAAATTCTGTAAAAATATTAAAAGATGGAGTTTCCGCTTTCGGCGCCGTTTTTGATTCCATAAAAAAAGCAGAAAGGCAAATTTGCGTTGAATTCTATATCTTTCGCGATGATGAAACTGGTTGGGAATTAGCGGAATTACTCAATAAAAAAAGTCGGGAGGGAGTAAAAGTTTTTTTGATCTATGATCATTTTGGTTCCCTCTCTACCTCTGATAAATTCTGGAATTATTTGAAATCCGCCGGGGTTCAGGTCCGAGCCTTTCATCCGCCCAATATCTTCCGTCCCAATCTTTATTTTCACCGAGATCATCGTAAATTAGTCGTGGTAGATGGAGAAATGGGTTTTACTGGGGGGCTAAACGTCGGCGATGAATACCACGGGTTTCGCAAAAGAAAAGTAGCCGGTTGGCGGGATACGGGTGTGCAAATCAAAGGCCCGGCTGTTTTGCCCATGCTTAATTCTTTCTGGGAGGTTTGGAAAGATTGCGGAGGAAAAGAAATAGGAGTTGACACAATTTCCCTCAAAGAGACAAAACAAGAAGAAGATATTAAAGTATTGCCCTTTTTTTCCTCATCGCGGAAGAGCATGCAGGCGCTCAATAAATTATTGCAGTTTAGTGTTCATTCAGCCAGGAAATCCATTCATTTAACCATGGCCTATTTTATTCCGACCCGTAAATTTCTTTATGCTCTTTTAAGGGCGGCCAGACGCGGGGTAGATGTAAAGATAATTCTACCTGGGAAGAGTGACTTGCGATTAATAGCTTATGTGGGGCGAACATATTATAAAACTTTGATGCGGGAAGGGGTACAAATTTTTCATTATCAGCCCCGCATTTTGCACGCGAAGACGATGATTTTTGATGGAACTTGGGCTATAGTGGGCTCAGCCAATTTAGACGCCCGTTCCCTTAATTATAACTACGAATGTGGGGTTGGTATTTTAGATGCGAATTTGGGCAAGGAAATGGAAGAACTTTTTCAACAAGACCTATTAGAATCAATTCCCATTACTGAGGAAGAACAATCCCGTTGGCCTTTACACGAAAGGGCCCTGGGTACATTTTTTTCCTGGTTTCGCTCTTATTTATAGGCATTAAGGGATAGTAATAGAGCAAAAATAAAAGGGAAAGGAGCTTTCTGATGCTCAAGAAGCAAGTAGCCATCGTGAAGACTAAATCTAAGCCAGATTGGCCAGCAATTCGTCAGGCCGTGGAAGGAACCATTAACCTAATTGCAGGATTTAGAGAAATAATTAGGCCAGGTATGAAAGTGCTTTTGAACCCAAGCTGGGTGGCTCCGCCGACAGAAACAGAAAAGGGGTGTATTACTCAGCCCGAGGTGGTTCGAGCTGTAGCTGATATTATCAAGGGAATGGGAGCACGGCCAATCATTGCTGAATCTTCTGCGGTGGGAGTGGACAGTGAAAAAATTATAGAAGAGTCGGGATATAAAAAATTGCGAGAAGCGGGATATGAGGTAATTGATTTGAAAAAGACTGCAAAAGTCATGATTCCTGTGCCTAATGGCAAGGTTTTTTCCGAGATTGAAAGTTATCGTTTAGTGCAGGAGGCAGATGTAATTATTTCTCTGCCCAAGATGAAGACTCATGATCAGACTGAGATTACCTGTGCCATTAAGAAGTTAAAAGGGTTGCTTTCTGATAGATATAAGAGATTGATGCATCAAGAAGGCTTATTTGGTGGGGTTGTCGATCTGCTGGCCGCTTTGAAGCCTAAGTTAGCAATTGTGGATGCGATTTATTGTCAAGAAGGATTGGGTCCAGTATTTGGCAGGCCGGTGGAGATGGACTTGATCATTGCCGGAAAAGATTTGGTGGCGGTGGATGCTGTCTGTGGAAGGATTATGGGTTTTGAACCCGAAGAAATACCCTTGACTGTAGAAGCTGCAAAGAGAGGTGTAGGGACATATCAAAAAGAAAAAATTGAGATATTAGGAGAACCGATAGAAAAGGTTGGTCGTCGTTTTCTTCGTTCGACAGAAGATAATCCCGTGCAAGTAGAGGGCTTCCATTTGCTTCATGGAGGCATAACCTGTACGGGATGTCGCAATACAGTGATGAGTGCTTTAGTGGATATGCGCAATGCCAATCAGCTTAGGTATCTTCCGGGAGTGTTAGTAATTACTGGAGATCCGGAGATTCCTTCTTCTATTGTTTATGAGGAATTGGTTTCCGTAGGTAAATGTGTGCCAGAAGGGAAAAGGGGCAGGAGACATGTGCGGGGTTGTCCCCCGAATAATGCTTATGTAGTTCAAGCCATAATTGGCGAGCGAGGTAAGGCCAAAAGGATGTATGCAGAGGGTGATTTAGAATCTACCGAAGTTTAAAGGAGGAAAAAATGGAGAGTATTTTGGGGTATATGGAGAAGTATGATTATGAGAATCTCTTTCTTTGTCAGGACAGGGCTATAGGATTGAAAGCGATAATCGCTATCCATGATACCACTCTTGGGCCAGCCACAGGTGGGTGTCGGATGTGGTTATACAAATCAGAGATGGAGGCCATTGAGGATGCTTTAAGACTTGCTCGGGGGATGACTTATAAATATGCGGCAGCAGGGGTTAATCTTGGAGGTGGGAAGACGGTAATTATTGGTGATCCATACCGGAAGGATAGAGAGCCGATATTTCGCGCATTGGGTAAATTTATAAATCGCTTAGGTGGCAAATATCTTGCGGGTGAAGATGTGGGGACTACCATAAGAGATATGGAGTTTATACGCATGGAGACTCCTTATGTAGTTACTTTACCGACCTACTTAGGGGGAGCTGGGGATATTGCGCCGATGACGGCTCTGGGTACGATTCAGGCGATGCGGGCATGCGTGAAGGAGATTTTTGGGACTGATAATTTGGAAGGCAGAACTGTTTCGGTGCAGGGTTTGGGAGCTGTTGGTTATCATGTAGTTAAGCAGTTGCAGGAGCAGAAGGCGGAAGTTATCGTGACTGATATTAATAAGGAGAGAGTAGAACGAGCGGTAAAAGAATTTGAGGTTAAAGCAGTAGCTCCAGAAGAAATTTATAATCTGCCAGTGGAGATTTATTCGCCGTGTGCCTTAGGAGCCACCATTAATGATGATACGTTAAAAAGGTTAAAATGCAAGATAATCTGTGGTTGCGCCAATAATCAGTTAAAGGAAGAACGTCATGGAGAGTTAGTACATAAGATGGGGATTCTTTATGCACCGGATTATATAACTAATGCCGGGGGCACAATCTTCGATACTGATCGCCTAGAGAGTGGCCAGGTCAATTTCGAACGGGGAAGAGAAAAAGTACTGCGCATTTACCAAACGATGGAAAGGGTCATAGAGATTAGCAAGCGGGATAATATTCCAACTTACCTTGCGGCTGATCGCTTAGCTGAAGAAAGACTCCGCTACATGGCCGAGGTGAAAAAATATGGAGGTGATCTTTTGCCTGTTTTATAGTGATCAAATTTGGTCAAACAAAAATCGTTAGAATTATTGTCATCCCACACTGAAGGGGTAGATTATTATTGGAAATTTTAATGGTTCCATCCTCACTCCTGCCCTATGGCGTATTAAAGCTTAAACCATCCTGTGGAATATTAGAACTTACTCCACAGGGCAAGCCCTCTCCCCACTGAGGCTGTGTCGCAATGGGAGTTGATCCCATATAGCAAATTATCAATATAGAAGTTGGTGAAACATTAGCTGCTAACCGCAAATTAGTTAAAGCATATGGCCGTTATTATTCTTTTGACCTTTCCTCAATTCCGGGAGGAGAACTAAATATAGGAATCAGTGGTTCTTTCCCAGGGGATAAATTTTTTACTCACTTTTGTTGGGCAATCGAAAACCTCGATTTTTTTGTTAAAGATAAAGGCACGATAATTTTTTGTCTTCCAGCGCCAGGAGGGTTAGCTCATTTTGCTTAAGCTAAGGATTATTTGCCTTTTACAAACGAAAATAGAGAAAAACTATTTGAAGATTTTTTCTATGGTAAGCAGCAATTTTTGCATGGAGGTCTATGGAGTCCTATAATAGAGGTAATGGCCAAAAAGGAAGTCTTTGTGATGACAGAAAAAGAAAAAATTTCCATTTTCAAAGAATTAAAGATACCAGCTTTTTATTCAGTAGCGGAAGCATTAATATGGCCATAGCCCAACATGACAAGGATGCAAAAGTAAGTTTTTTCTTTATGGGAAATGGGGTATACCTAAAGGACTTCATGATTAGAAATGAAAATATAAATTAGAGAATATTGATAATTTAAATGTGTTACTAAAGGAAGCGGAAAAAATGGAAATATCATAAAATATTAAAATCCTGCCGATAATAAGTTCAATTTAAGAAATAAATTGTTCTTTGGCATTATAGATGCCCATATATAAAAAACATGGAACATCCACGGTTTTAAAATGCTTTTAAAATAGGCCAATTCAAGTTAAATAAAATGTTTAACACCTATTTAATCCTCATTTTGCTTAACAAAATGAGGATTTTTAATAACATAATATGGACGCTCATGATTTATCTTAATAATTTTTTTAAGGTCCTTATTAAATTTAAATAATAGCTATTGCTCGGACGGGTGATCCAGTTCCTTTCCTAATTTTAAGAGGTAGAGCAACAAAAGTGAACCTTTTTCCTACTAGCTTATCTAAGTTACAAAGATTTTCCAGATGCGTTATTTTTCTTTCTCTGCATACCATATGACATGGATAAGTCTTATCCCAAAAGACATCAGGACTTGTATTATCAACGCCAAAATTTATTGCCCCTTGATTGATGATAAATTCTGTAGCTTCGCGATTGAGCCCAGGTTGATGAGTAGCATATTCTGGTTTTCC
>JBNAWB010000220.1:0-5540 GCA_049699975.1 Thermodesulfobacteriota bacterium | reverse complement strand
AGAATCACTGCCTCATGATTCTGAATGAATGCCTGCCTCTGGCCTGCCTCCGGCCTGCCTCTGACCCCTTCACCAAAAGTTAGCTCTTTATTAATTATGAAACGGCCTCAATATGGCAAGGAATAAATCCTTGCCCTCCTATGTTTTCCCCTTCTTCTAACGCACTTATTAAGTTGGCCCTGGGCTATTAAGGATCTTGGCCCGCTTGGGTAACTTCTCTTGTTTTTGCCGAGTAATCTCTAAAGCTTCGATAATTATTTTGCGGGTGTCTTTGGGTTCAATGATCTCATCAACTACTTGAGCTGTCCAACTTTTGGCTGCTTCAAAAACTCCTAATTTTTCGCGGGCCCGGTTTAAATACCCTTCATAAGCATCCTCTTCCACGCCAAATTTATAGAATTGCCGCAGGTCAAAGGAAGAGGCCTGAATAGCAAACTGGGCCATCGGCCAGGCATAACAAAGGTCAACACCCATTCCTTTTACTCCACCCATAATAATACTTCCCGCATCAGCATAGGCTTCCCGCAAGACGATAGTAATTTTGGGAATTGTGGCCGAAGCGTAAGTATAAAGAATTTTACCAAAGTGCCGCAGCAGACCTTTGGCCTCTTGATCTTCCCCAGGAACCAAAGGGGGAGTATCAACTAAATTGATTAGGGGAATATTATAAGCATCTAACACTTGCAGAAAACGGTAATACTTGTCGCAGGCATCAATTTCTAAGGCACTCCTCTTTACTTTAGGGTTATTAGCTACAATACCTGCTACCTCCCCATTAAAGCGGCAAAAGCAAGTAATAATCTGGGGGGCATAATTCTCTTTGATCTCTAAGTAATCCCCTTCATCTACCAAAAGGCGAATTACCTCGTGCATATCATAGGTACTTGCGTATTCATCAGGAACAATTTTTAGAAGTTCTTCTACTTCTCTTTGGGAGTTATCTTTGGTCGGTTTATGAGGCGGTTTCTCCCGGTAATTGCTGGGTAAATAACTTAATAACTTGCGGGCTTTTTGAATCGTCTCTTGATCATTATCACCAACCAGGTCACAAGTTCCACTGTAAACCATGTGGTAGTCAGCTCCGCCCACTTCCTGGCCAATCTTCTCGGAAGTGGCTGCTTCGGTCATGCGCGGCCCTCCCAGCCAAAGATTGGCTGAAGTTCTGCTCATCAGCAGAAAATCGCAAAGAGCAGGAGCGTAAGCCTGGCCGGCAATGCAGGGGCCCATCAATACATTAATTTGGGGAATTAAGCCCGAATAGCGAGAAATGAGGGCAAAATACCAATCTAACCCTCCGGTGGGCACGTCGCGGTAACCTAATCTTCCGCCAGAGGAGTCGAGCAACCAAACCATGGGTATGCCCCAACGAGCTGCTAAGTTAATTAACTGGGCACATTTCTGCAGATGCTGCGTGCCAATGGAGCCACCATAAACTGTAAAATCACTGGCATAAATGGCTACGATTCGCCCATCTACACGGGCCGTGCCCACAATTGCTCCATCACAGGGAGCTTCAGACTTCTTCCCATCAATTCTTATCCCCGTGGCTCCAACCGCCGACCCCAATTCGTAAAAAGTCCCCGGATCAATGAGGCAGGCTATTCTTTCCCGCGCAGTTAATTTGCCGCGGCTGTGTTGGCGCTCGATCTGTTCTTTGCCACCACCCAGGAGATTTCTCTGTTGCATCTCCCGCAACCTTTGGATGGCCTTCTCCATGCGCTCGCCCATTTTCCTACCTCCTCGCTTAGGCTGGTTTAATCGATCTTTTTTTCTCAGGCAATTCTTCTCGCTTATTGGTCAAGGTCTTTAGCGCTTTAATTATCTTGGGCCGTGTATCGCGAGGATCAATCACTTCATGGACTGTATAATAGGTGTTCCAGAATTTACCCATATTGAGCACACTAAATTGTTCTTTTAGGATGCCCAGGAGGAAATTATATACCTGCTCGTATTTTCCCTCTTCCTTAGCTTTGGCCAATTCTTTGTGAAAGATGGCGTGGACCACTGTTTCTGGACCAGTGGGGGCAAATTCTGTGGTCGGCCACCCATAAACAAAATCGGGGAACATAGCCGAACAGCCCATAACGATATTTGCTCCCCCATAAGCTCGCCGCAAGACAATCGTTATCTTCGGCGAAGTTAAGTGGGCATAAGTATGCAGCAACTTCGCCCCATGTCGGATCACACCTATTTTTTCCCATTTGTCTCCGGGAGGAAAGGCTGTCGTATCTACTATATTAATCTGGGGAATATTGAAGGCATCTAAAAAGGTCATGAAGCGATCATATTTATCAGAGGAATCAGGCTCCAAGATCCCGCTAAGTTCTTCAGGGTTATTGGCCACCAGACCACAAACTTGATTATTAAAACGACAAAAGCCCAGGACTAAATGATTAGCAAAATTTTCTTTAAGCTCAAAAAATTCCCCTTTATCGACCAGGCGCGTAATAATTTCATGAATGTCATAGGTGAATCTGGGATCGTCCGGCATTACCTCTACCAAATCTTCTGCTCTTCTCTCCGGATCATCATCCATCTCCACTACCGGCGGCTTTTCCCAGCAGTTCTGGGGAAGATAAGTAAGGAGTTTTTTAGTTAGGGCAATTGCTTCTTCATCAGTATCGGCTACTAAGTCGCCTTGGCCACTCTTCTCCATATGAAAATCAGCCCAACCGGCCTCCGGCGCACTTTTCTCTCCTCCCAGCCACAAAAAACCAGTTCGCCGATTCATGATCATAAAATCAGACAACACAGGGACTACCGCCGAAACTCCTGTACAAGGCCCCAAGACTAAAGAAATTCGGGGCACAATCCCGGAAATCAACGAATAATTCCGTAAGAATTGGCCGAGACCATTGAAACCGATATCTCCGCCTTTGAAACTGAGCCTTTCTCCGGCCGAATCAATTAGGCCGATCAAGGGTTGCGCACGCTGGGCGGCCATCTTCGCTAAATCTGCCAATTTCCAGACTCCCTGA
This sequence comes from Thermodesulfobacteriota bacterium, assembly GCA_049699975.1. GTDB lineage: Bacteria > Desulfobacterota > SM23-61 > SM23-61 > SM23-61 > CAZAGD01. The sequence continues at coordinate 2,562 of JBNAWB010000220.1, read as the reverse complement.
TCTCCTAAAGAACCCGACATGACCGTAAAATCCATAGCGTAAACCAGTACTGGTCTTCCTTGAATTTGGCCAAAACCAGTTAGTACGCCATCGCCCGGACTAGGCCTATTTTTCCCATCCCAAGGTGGCCGATTATCGCGAATTAATGAGCCTATCTCTTCAAAAGTTCCGGGGTCGAGCAATAAATTAATCCGCTCCCTCGCCGAAAGCTTGCCCAAACTGTGCTGGGCTGCCAGACGCTCCGTACCCCCTCCAGCCAGGCTTTCTTCTTTAAGTATCTCAAATTTTTTGAGGAAACCATCCATCCATTTGCCCATCTTTATTCTCCTGGTTTAATATTTAGGCTTGGTTATTGACGGTGAGAAAACCCCTTGCTCTCTGAAAAAAATCCTGGCATAATGGCCAGCAGTTAAAACTGGCTATTATATTAAAAAATATAATCAGGGGAGTCAAGGTTGAAGCAGGAAGAAATGATTATGGCCAATAAAAGGGTGGAAGTAAGAGCTCCCATGTCAGGTATCTTCTACCGCCGGCCTGCGCCTGACCAACCACCTTATGTGGAGGTGGGGGATATGGTGGCTAAAAAGCAAGTATTAGCTCTCTTAGAAACAATGAAAGTTTTTCAAAAGATAAAAGCTCCTGTGGCGGGACGAATAGTAGAGATCGTTTGCCCGAATGAAGCGGCTGTAAAAGATGATGATCTTCTCTTCATAATTGAAATTACCTCTTAAAAGGCAGCTATGTTTTCTAAGATTCTTATTGCCAACCGGGGCGAAATCGCTGTCCGCATAATTAGAGCTTGCCAGGAATTGGGCATTAGATGCGTGGCCGCCTATTCTGAAGCAGACCAAAATAGTTTGCCTGTATTTTTGGCCGAAGAAAAAGTTTGCCTCGGTCCTGCCCCCAGTAGCAAGAGTTATTTAAATATGGATAATATCATTCAGGCGGCCTTAAAAACCAAAGCCGAAGCTATTCATCCAGGTTATGGCTATTTGGCGGAGAACGGACAATTTGCCCGTAAATGCGCTGAGCATGGCCTTATTTTTATCGGGCCTACTCCTGAGAATCTGGAATTGAGCGGGGACAAGATTACTTGTAAAGAAATGATGGCCAAAGCGGGAATCCCTGTCATCCCCTGGAGCCAAAAGCTGATCAATAATCTTGATGAAGCCCAGCAATTTGCGCAAATTTTGGGTTATCCAGTTATGCTGAAAGCAACGGCCGGAGGTGGAGGAAGGGGGATCAGGATTTGCCCCAATGAAGAAAGCCTGCGTACGGAATTTCCCATAGCCAAGATGGAAGCCCAAGCAGCTTTTGGCCATGATGGGCTGTATATCGAAAGGTGTATCTCTCCGGCTCGCCATATTGAATTCCAAATTTTGGCCGATAAAAAAGGAAAAGTCATCCAATTAGGCGAGAGAGAATGCACTATTCAAAGGAGATATCAAAAGTTGATCGAAGAATCTCCATCGCCGCGCCTAACACCGCCTTTAAGGCAAAAAATGGGCCGCGCCGCTTTAGCAGCCGCGCAGGCCGTTAAATATTTTAATGCCGGCACAGTGGAATTTCTTTTAGATGGGGAGGATAATTTTTATTTTTTGGAGATCAATGCGCGCATTCAGGTAGAACATCCGGTTACGGAGATGACCACGGGGGTAGATTTAATCAAAGCCCAGATTCGCCTGGCTGCTGGTCAAGAATTGACCTTTAATGAAGAAGAGATAAAACCGCGGGGTTGGGCGATAGAATGTCGGCTTAACGCCGAAGACCCCGCCCAAAATTTTAAGCCTTCCCCTGGCTTAATCACGGAATTCCGCGCTCCGGGAGGTTTCGGGGTTAGGTTAGACACGCATATTTACCAAGGCTATGAGCTTCCCATATATTATGATTCCCTCATCGGCAAACTTATCACCCACAATGCTACCCGCTGCGGAGCGATCAAGATTATGAAAAGAGCTCTGCGGGAGTTGCGCATCCATCCCATTAAAACTACTATTCCTCTCTATTTGCAGATTATGGATGATCCGCTCTTTCAGGAAGGAAAATTTAACACGGACTTTATTAAAAGATTTGTGCCCGACGAAGAGGAAGAAGAAGAATAAAAAAATGGGGCGGGTTAATTTAAAACTTTTATCCCGCCCCTGATTATTTATTACTTTACCGCATTTTTGAGGGCTTTTCCCGGACTAAATTTAGGAACTTTTTTGGCCGGGATCTTTATTTCTTTTCCGGTTTGGGGATTTCGCCCAATACGGGCTTTGCGACGGCCGACGCTGAAAGTGCCAAAGCCCACGAGGGTGACACTCTGTCCTTTTTTCAAAGTTTTGGTAATAGTGTCTAAAACGCAGGTTACCGCCTCTTCTGCTTTTTTCTTGCTCCCCACTACTTTGGCAACTTCCGCTACTAAATCACCCTTGTTCATTTAGATCACCTCCTTCATTTTTAGGATAATTAAAATTGCTCTCTTATTTTAATGCAAACAGAAAACTTGTCAAATGGTTTTTGCACTGACCGTCGATCAGTTTTAATTTTTCTCACCAGCAGGAGACAGGCAGGAGGGGG
>JBNAWB010000219.1:0-5551 GCA_049699975.1 Thermodesulfobacteriota bacterium | reverse complement strand
CTCCCCCTCCCGCCTGAAGTAGGTACGAATTTCAAAAGTGATCGACGGTCAGGTTGGAATTCCATTGACACTTTCCAGAAAGTCATTTTATATTTTTAAAAAAGCTTTGATCAGCACTAATTTGGAGTTTAAGTTGCTCAAAAAGAAAAATAAACGTATTTTAGTCATAAGCGCTCACCCGGATGATGTGGATTTTGGCTGCGCTGGAACCTTAGCTAAATTAGCGAAAGAAGGTGCCGAGATTGCCTATGTTATTTGTACCAGTGGCGAAAAGGGTTCAAATGACCCAAATCTCTCCTGTTCAAAATTGGCTTTAATAAGGGAAAAAGAACAGCAGGCCGCTGCTAAAATAATCGGCGTCAAGGAAGTAATTTTTCTGCGTAAACCTGACGGAGAACTAATATATTCCCTTGAATTCCGGGGAGAATTAGTGCGGGCCATTCGGGAATGGCGTCCGCAGATAATGTTTACCCACGACCCGGCCAACCGCCACTTTGACAACCAATATATTTTCCATGCCGACCATCGGGTGGTAGGTGAACTTGCCTTTGATGCCGCCTACCCCGCTGCTTTAAACCCTAATTTTTTTCCCGCTCACTTTAGAGAAGGGTTAGCCCCCCATGCCGTAGCAGAAATTTATTTTTTCGCTACTGCTGAACCAAACATTTGGGTAGATATCACTTCCACTCTACCTTTGAAGATCAAAGCTCTGCGCTGCCACCGCAGCCAGATTAAAGACCCTAAAATAATGGAAAAATTTGTCCATACTTGGTTTGGGGCTTGGGGTAGAGAAAAGAATCTTCCCTATGCGGAGCGCTTCCGGCGCCTGCAAATTTTTCACGACCAAAGAGAAAGGTTAAAAAAATTAATAAAGAACTCTAAACTTTAACGATCATCTCATAACGCCGGAGATACAAATCTAATTTCAAATGCCCGCCGAACAATGGTCCTGGAAAGATAAAATTCTCCTCTTGATTGTCCCCAGAGTCTATGTCTGGATTCTGCGCCTTTTATCTTTAACGATCCGCAAAAAGGTCCTGGGCGCTGAATACGCGCAAAAATTCTGGGACCAGAAGGAAAATATTATAATCGCTTTTTGGCATCAGCGCCTGCTCATGATGCCTTTTCTTCCGCACCAAGGAAAAGTAGGTATGATGATCAGTCAACACCGAGATGGAGAATTCATTGCCCAGGCCGTTAAACGCTTCCATATTGACTCTGTCCGCGGCTCCACTACCCGAGGTGGACTTGCGGCCTTGCGCGGCATGATCCGCTATTATAACTCAGGGGGTAACTTGGCCATAACCCCCGATGGACCACAAGGACCCAAATATATCGTCCAACCCGGAGTGATCGAACTTGCCCGGCAGACGGGAGCACCGATTCTTCCCGTTACTTATGGTGCATCTCGGAAAAAGGTATTTAAGAGTTGGGATAATTTTATTCTCCCCCTCCCCTTCGGTCAGGTTATTTATATTTGGGGAGAACCCATTCTCGTTCCCATCAATGCGGATAAAGAAGAATTAGAAAGGAAAAGAATTCTTCTCCAGGAACGTTTGCTGCAGATTACTGCCCAAGCCGATTGCTTTTTCCAGCGTCCCGCAAAGCCGGGGAAATAGAGTCTATAAGTCCGCCAGATAAAAAGAAAGACTCAGCAAGAGCCCAGTAGTTAGATGGGATAAAATGGTTAAAGCCTGAGCTGGCCTTAAGCGCGGTGAGCTATCAAAATTGCGCAAAGCCAATAATGCTCCCTTAAAATTAATGGGTATGGTAAACAAAGCTATCAGAGAAAAAAATGGCAATATTTTAAAAATTACACCCAAAACAACGGAAATATAAACCGCGGCTACTAACACCACAAACACTTTAGCCGCTTTTTTCTTTCCCCATCTCACTACCCAGTGGTTTTTGCCCACTGCTTGGTCGGCTTCTTTATCAGGAAATTGATTGATATAAAGAACATTAGCGATCAATATACCCACCGGAATTCCAGCTATGAAAGCTGTCCCACTAACTTGCTGGGTGAGCACATAATAAGTGCCCATGACCACTAACGGACCAAAACAAAGACCAGTCAATATCTCTCCTACTCCTCGGGCGGCCAGCTTTACTCTTGGTTCCACATAAAAATAAGAAGTAACAACACCTATCAGCCCCAGGGGTAAAACCAACCATCCCCTCATAGCCGTTAAGAATAAGCCGATCGCTATTCCTATAAATAGAAAGGTTAATCCAAATCGATAAACAGCCTCTGGTCTTAAAAGCCCTTGGACTAAATAGGGAGCTCCTCCATCAAAAGGTCTATTGGCCTCTTTATTTATTATGTCGTTCCCGCTTTGGTAATCAAAATAGTCGTTTAATGTATTGGTGGCAATATGCAGGGCCAATACGCCTGCTAAGGTTAATAAAAAATAGAGAATATCAAATATACGGGTTTCGTACCAAGCTAAAACGCCTCCCAAGATCACGGGCACAAAAGAGGCCGTAAAAAAAGGAGCCCGAACTTCGCCAAGCCAAATTTTTAAAGAATTTATTCTCTTGCTCATTTCTCCGTAATCCTCCTTTTATCAATAAAAATTATATTGATTTATTTTTTTCCGTCAATATAAAACTACTCTGACTTATTGTATCTTTTCTTGGGGCATGAAGTCCTTATTCCACCTACGAAGTGGAAAAAAGAGCAAAGTAAGGGTAATAGAGCAAGGGCTTGGCCCTTGCCGTATCCGGCAAGCCATAAAGGCTTGCCCTACGAATCTCAAAAGATGGCAAATAAGAGAGGAAATGGAAGAGGATGGGAAATGAGCGAGACGAAAAAGAACAGAAAATTATTGCTTCCTCCGCTCAAAATATGTTAATTTAAAGTAAAAATATTTTTATGAGAATAAAATGATCGGTTACCGCTTCTTTTACGAAAATAGGCCAATTTCTTCTGAAGCTCCTCAGGCGGATGATGTTTTAGAGCATCTTACTGATTTTATCTTTCGCGAAAATGATTTAAGCAAATCCTTAGATTTACTAAAACAGCAGGGATGGAAAGAGCAAGAAAACTCGCCCGGTCTGAAAGGAATTCAAGAATTTTTAGAAGAAGTCCGGCGGTTGAAACAACAGCTCCAAGAATCATTAGCAGCAGGGAATCTGGACGCCAGAGAAGAGTTGAAAAGACTGGAAAAATTGGAACATGAATTTCGCCGCGCTTCGTGGGGGCTCGATTTAGAAAAAATTAATGAACAGGAGATTCGCCAAATCTTAGGCGAACATAGTTACCAGCAATGGCGCAACTTAAAAGCTCTCCCCCGCCTTTTAGAAGTTAATGGGTATATCGAAAAATTGGGAGCCAAATATGTTCTCACTCCCAAGGGGATGCGTAAGATTGGCCAGAAAGCTCTCCAAGACATATTTGCTTCCTTGCGTAAAGATATTACCGGCAGCCATGAGACTAAATTCCAAGGGCAGGGGTTAACCATTTTCCTCGAAGAGAGCAGACCCTATCGATTCGGCGATCCATTTCATCTGAATTTGAGCCGCACGCTTATGAATGCCCTCAAGAGGGAAGTAGTAAATTGCCCCCCAAATAGGCCTGGTCAGTTGCTCAGCCTGCAAGCTGAAGATTTTGAGGTTTACCAGACCGAAAAACGCACGCGGGCAGCCATTGCCTTAATGTTAGATATGAGCGGTTCCATGGCCCGGGATGAAAAATTCTTTGCCGCCAAAAAAGTAGCCATGGCCTTTCACACCCTTATCCAGACCCAATTTCCTCATGATCGCTTGCACTTGATCGGTTTCTCTTCCTACGCCCGCCCATTAAAGAGCAAAGACCTCCCTTGCTTAAATTGGGATTTAGATAATCCTTATACTAATATGGAAGAGGGGCTTATCTTGGCCAAGACTCTGCTTAATCGAGAACATACCTCGAACAAACAAATCATCATGGTCTCAGATGGAGAACCCACGGCCCATTTGGAAGGAGGAAAGGTTTTCTTTCAATTCCCCTCTCATCCTAAAACCTTGGCCAAAACCATGGCGGAATTCAAGAAGTGTGCCTCCTGCGGGATTAGCATTAATATATTTATGTTAGGGCAGGATGCGCAATTATTGCAATTCGTGCGGCAGGTTTCCAAAATGAATCGCGGCCGGGCTTTTTATACCACTCCACATAATTTAGGAAAATATCTTTTAATCGATTTTCTTTCGCAAAAGCACAAATGGATATCCACTTAAAAAAGAGGGGGCGGAAGCCCCCTCTTTTTTTACCTAATCGTCCACCAGCCCGTCTGCTTACCCACCAGAGCAATTACGAAGAAGGCAAAGAAAACAGCCGTGATAACCAGCATGATGTTTCGCCAAAGAGGTGGACGTAGAGGTTTAGGTAAATATTTATTGTTCAAGACTAAAAGATGAATCGAGCCGACTACGAATATAAAACCGGCCATGTTCGCTCCAATCATCAAAAGCATCATAGGCGCAGCCAAGTTAATAGCGATACAACCCCAAGCGACGAAAACAAGCAATGATAAATAATATACCGTCCTCTGCCCATATCTCCATTTATGCGGCTTTTCTGTACTTGACCAGATAATATCAGTCACTGTACGCACATATCCATCCATCACCGATAATTGGGTCCCCCAAAGAATCCAGAACCCAGTGAACAGGGCTAAAAACCAAAGGGGCTTCCAATATTTGGCCATATATTCCGCTTGATAGGCCCCAGCGGCTAAGCCAGTAATTTTTGTTCCCGCAGGGATAATACCCACAGCAATTAACACACAAAGATACATCCCCAAAATACAACCTATTCCCTAAATTACACCTTGATCCACCCAGAGGTATTTCCACCACTCCTTCCAAGCGCGCATATTATGTTCTTTAGTGGGGTCAAAGATGCTTCCAATCTTGGAAAGGGCGATCTCCTTTCCTTTTACCGCACTGGGAATGGCCCCCACAATGCTACCCATGCCAAATCCTTTATCACGCATCCAGCTTGCCGTAAAAATATTCCCTATTCCCCCAGCACCAGAATAAGCAGCAAAAGCGCCTAAGAGAAGCCAGTCTGCGCCTTTGGGAATTACGCCAAATTCAAAAAAGCCGAGGAACACCCGCCCCCATGTCCCCGCTGGGACAAAAGCGATGTTGAAAATTAAAAGAAAAACAACAATCCAGAGTACAATGGCCGTAGAAACTTTCTCCAGACCTCGTTCTACAATCCCGCCAAATAATAAGACTAATACCACGCTGGCAAAACTAACATATCCCCAAGCGAGCACTGCTCCTTTATCAGGTGCTCCAGGGATATGCCCAGCAAAAGAGGCAAATATGGCCGCAGCGGAAGCTGCTGCCCATCCAGGCCAACCAACTTGTAAGGCTCCCATTATAGCATATGCCCACCCCCAAAAGCGTGGGCCAGGAGTTGTACGCATGAATCCGGAAAAAGCTGTCTCGCCGCAGTACATGACATAGCGGGCGCATTCCTGATTAAAAATAATCTGCAACCATACGGAAACCAAGGTTATCCAGAGAATTGAAGGACCGAATTGTACGGCTGCTGCCGGCC
>JBNAWB010000218.1:0-5557 GCA_049699975.1 Thermodesulfobacteriota bacterium | reverse complement strand
AATGAGCCTCTCTCCCTCCCGCCTGAAGTAGGTACGAATTTCAAAAGTGATCGACAGTCAGAAAATAAATATATTGACTTTTTTATCTGATTCCTTAAAATCAAGATCAAAGAAAATAGAAATAATTATTCCTTGATCTGCCAGTAATAAGATTCACCGAAATAAACGGTATAAATCAGCATAAATAGTTTAGCATTTCCCATTTTTAACTCGGCTCGGGCTATTTTAAAAGGCCATTTAATTTTCCTTTTTCCATAAATTTGGATCACCAGAGGTGATCTTTTGAGGAGGTGGGCTATGAAGCCAGAAGGTTGGAGATTTTGGGGAATGGTAGGGGGAGTTATATGCTGCTTAATTATTTGTTTGCCAGGGGTGAGTTTCTCCGCCCCAGAAAAGATTTTGAAGATGGGGGCAATTTTCCCGCTTTCCGGAAGAGGTGCCACCTGGGGATTAGCGGCCCAGAAGGCGATCACCGTGAAACAAAAAGAAGTGAACGCCCGCGGCGGATTGCTGGTGGGTAGCGAAAAATACAAGATTGAAATTATTTGGGAAGATGATAAATATAACGCTGCTGCTGGAAGAATGGCCGCTGAGAAATTGGTCAATCGCGACCAAGTAAAATTTATCCATGGCTCTCAATCTTCAGCCGTTATTTTGGCCGTGCAACCAATTACTGAACCTCAAAAAATATTATTCCTGGTAAATTCTTATGCCAAGGAAGTTCTCGCTCCTGATAAACCCTATTCTTTTCGCATGGTCTTAACCTCCAACGAAATTCTTCAGGGGATGTATCCTTGGCTGAAAAAAACTTATCCCCAGCTCAAGACTGTGGCCTTCATTGAACCCAACGATGCCAGCGGCTGGTCCATTGAAAAAGACTGTAAACGCATTGCCGAGCAAAATGGTTACCAAGTAGTCTTTTCCCAATTTTATGAACGCGGCACTTCAGATTTTTATCCTTTATTGAATAAACTTCTCATCCACAAGCCCGACTTTATCGACTTCACCGGCGCTCCTCCAGGCGATCAGGCCCTCATCGTTAAACAGGTACGTGAATTAGGTTACCAAGGAAAAACTTTTGCCGGGACAACTATAGATCCGGTGCAATTCTGCAAGATTGCGGGAGTAAAGAATGCTGAAGGGCATATTAGCAATACTCATGATCTCCTGGGGGCTTATACGACGGAGGGGCAGAGAAAATATTACGATGATTATGTGGCCATATATGGCCAGCCTTTTGACCCAGTAACTCCCAAATACCATGTATATTTGGACATTCTTGTGCAGGCCATTGAAAAATCTGGTAGCTTGGATCCGACGGTCGTTAAAGACACTATGGAAAAAGTGGATACTTGGCATACTATCTTTGGGCCAGCAAAATTTGCTGGCCAGGCTTACTATGGCATTAAACGCCAGATTATTACCCCTGTTTATGTCTCCGAGCTCCTCGGCGGTAAATTGGTAAACCGCGGCACCATGATGCCTATGCTTCCTTAGGAAATTGAATATGCCGGCAGGTTTTTTTATTCAGGTTATAGTTAATGGCCTGATGTTAGGGATGACTTACGTCTTGATAGCCTCGGGCTTCAGTCTCATTTATGGCATCATGCGGCTGCTCAACTTTGCTCATGGCGAATTTTACATGCTCGGAGCCTTTGTCACCTATCTTTTTGCTGAACGTCTGGGATTTAATTATTTTACCTCTCTCGCTTTAAGCATGATTATAATAGCGGCCTTGGGCGTTTTAGTTTACCGCTTCTTCTTTCGTCCTTTCCGGGATCAACACGACCCGAGCCTGGTTATTGCCCTGGGCTTAGCTATGCTCATAGGTGGCTTGGCTTTGTTAATTTTCGGCGAAAAGGACTGCTCTGTCTCACCCGCCTTCCCGGGGATTATCCAATTTTGGGGAGTTACTCTTTCCTTGGAACGCATTGCCGTCATCGTAATGGCTATGATATTAATGGCTGCGCTTACTCTTTATATAAAATATTCAAAGATGGGACAAGCTATGCGGGCTGTAGCTCAAGATCGAGAAGCTGCGGCCCTGCAGGGAATTGGCGTGGACGCCACCTTTACTTTATGCATGGCTATCAGCTCTGCCTTAGCCGGAGCTGCGGGCGCTCTCTTGGCCCCGCTCTTCTTCGTCAATCCTTTTTTAGGAATGCACGCCGTACTCAAAGCTTTGGTGGTAGTCGTTATCGGCGGTTTGGGCAGTATCCCTGGAGCTATCGCTGGCGGTTTACTCTTGGGGTTTGTCGAAAGCATCGGTAACACTTTCCTGGGCGACGTAACCGAAATATTGGGTTTCGCGCTTATTATGTTAGTTCTCTTATTTCGCCCGCAGGGATTATTTGGCCATGGTTAAAAAAAAGCTAAGCTCCTGGTCTCTATTAATAATTATTGCTGTTTTCCCTTTTTTTACCCAAGACCCTTATGTGCTGAATATTTTGATCACCACTGGAATTTGGACAGTTGCGGCCTGGGGAGTGCGCTTGATCATGTCCACTGGACAGCTTACTCTGGGTCATGCTGCTTATATGGCTATCGGAGCTTACTCTTCCGCTTTATTAGTGATGAAGGGCGGGCTTTCATTTTGGATCGCCTTTCCCTTAGCCGGTATAATTTCAGCTTTAGTAGCTTTGCTTATCGGTTATCCTACGTTACGCATCAAAGGGGTTTACTTTTCCATCATCACTTTTGCTTTCGCGGAAATTATCAGATTGATTATCATCCACTGGCCAAGTCTTCTCGGTGGATATGGCGGCCTAGCTAACATTCCTGCACCCGATCCTTTTTTGACGATCCGTTTTACCTCTCGCCTTCCTTATTACTACTTGCTTCTGGCCTTGGCTTTAGTTACTTATGTGGTCATGGTGCGTATTGACCAAAGCCGCCTCGGGAAAATTTTTTCCTCTATTCACGAAAGCGATACCCTAGCTGAATCTATTGGCATTAACATCATGAAATACAAGATCATCGCTTTCTGTATAGGCTGTTTTTTTGCTGGACTGAGCGGTAGTTTTTATGCCCATTATTTCAATTTCACCAGCCCTGAATTTTTTACTATTTGGCAATCTATTTACTGTTTGATTTTTGTGCTGGTCGGCGGTGGCGGCAGTGTCTTCGGACCCCTGTTAGGCTCTTTCTTTCTAACCCTGATCCCCGAAATTTTGCGAGTGGCCAAGGAATATGAGCCAATAATCTATGCCGTTATTTTAATTTTAGTCATGTTTCTTTTGCCCGGCGGATTAATTAGCTTGCCCATTCGAATGCGGCGAAAGAAATCTTTTTAAATTATGCTTTTGCAGGTGCAGAATATTAGCAAACATTTTGGCGGCCTGGCGGCTTTGAGTGAAGTAAGCTTTGAACTCGAGGCTGGCACTATTTTAGGATTGATCGGGCCTAACGGGGCCGGAAAGACAACGCTTTACAATATAATTAGCGGCTTTCTTCCTCCCACTTCTGGGAGAATATATTTTGCTGGCGAGGATATAACCGGGCTGCGCCCTGACCAAATAGCCCAAAAAGGACTGCTGCGCACTTTTCAAACGACCAACCTTTTTAAAAACAAAACAGTCTTGGAAAACCTTATCATCGCCCACCACTTACAAGTCCCAGCCAATTTTTGGGATTTGCTCATCAATTCTGCGCGGGCCAAAGCATCTGAAGCCAAAATTCGGCAAAGAAGCTCGGATATTCTACAGTATATGGGCTTAGCCTCGGTGAAGGATGAGTTAGCCAAAAACTTACCCCACGGCCATCAGCGCGCCCTCGGCGTGGCCATTGCTCTCGCTGCTTCTCCCAAATTGCTCCTGCTCGATGAACCGCTCACCGGAATGAATGCTGAAGAATCCGCCCAATTCATCAAACTATTGCATAACTTAAGAGACCAAGGGATAACGCTCGTTGTGGTGGAGCATGATATGAAAGCCATCATGGGCCTTAGCCAAAGAATCGTGGTCTTAAATTACGGCTGCAAGATCGCCGAAGGATCTCCCCAAGAAATTCAAAATAACCCGCAGGTAATTGAAGCTTATCTGGGAAGCGAAAGAATAATATGAATGGGAGCGAATGGTTTCAAATTGATCACTTAAAAGTTTTTTACGAAAGAGTAGAAGCACTCAAAGGTATCTCTTTAAGCATGGAAAGCGGCAGCATAGTCACTCTGATTGGGGCCAACGGCGCCGGGAAAAGCACCGCTCTAAGGGCAATATCTGGTTTAATCCATATTGCTGGCGGAGAAATTTATTTCCAGCAGAAAAAAATTAATGGTCTCTCGCCCCAGGAAATTGTTCGTCTGGGCATTGCCCACGTCCCTGAAGGAAGAAGAGTTTTCCCATACATGACCGTAAGGGAAAACTTGCTCATGGGTGCTTTTCGGCGCCAAGAAAAGGCCGAAATCCAAAAAGATCTGGAAAACGTTTTCGCCCATTTCCCAGTGCTTAAAGAAAGAAGAAATCAAAAAGCTGGTAGCCTAAGCGGCGGAGAACAACAAATGTTAGCTATTGGGCGCGCGCTTATGTCTAATCCGCGACTTCTCCTTTTAGATGAGCCTTCTTTGGGCCTTGCGCCACTCATAGTTAGAGAAGTGGGTCGGATAATCCAGGATATAAATCAGCAGAAGGTAGGGATTATTTTGGTAGAACAGAATGCCCGCATGGCTTTGCGCTTAGCGCAAAAAGGTTATGTATTGGAAAGAGGTTCTATTATTATGGAAGGAAACACCTCCGCTTTGATTAATAACGAACATGTAAAGAAAGCTTACTTAGGGGGATAAAGAAAAGCTCTTGCTTCGGGAAAAAATCCATGAGATCATAAATTAAAGGAGTAATAAAAATTTTAAAGAACTTTTCCCTTGGGAAAATGAAACTAAAAATTAATAATAGATTTTTTACTTTAATAAGAGGCCAAATAATTATTTTACCATTATTATTTTTCTGCGCTTCGTGTGCCCCTTTTTCTAAAGAATTGATGCGCCAAGTGGATGAGAGTATTACTTATCAAGACGTCAAGAAAGATATCACAGCCTATATCGGGAAACAAGTTTTATGGGGCGGAGTAATTATTGAAACGAAAAATAGGCCAGAAGAGACCATCATTGTTGTCCGGCAGACTGAATTAGATTATGAAAGAAGACCAGTAGATTTGCATCAATCTTCTGGGCGTTTTTTGGTAAAATACCAAGATTTCTTAGACCCGGCCATCTTTCAAGCAGGTCGAGAAATAAGCGTCGTCGGGGAAGTAACCGGCTTAGAAAAGATACCTGTAGAAGGAATCACCCTCACCGTTCCTGTTATTTTAGCCAAAGAAATTAAATTATGGGAAAAAGCTCCAAAGTATATTTATGTTTATCCTTGGTATGGGCACTTTTACTTTTATTATCACTATCCCTACCATTATCATCACTATTACTACTGGCGACCCTACCGTCCTTATCGTTAAGTAAATAATTGTTTGCTTATTGTTCATCAATCGTGCTTACCGCGTCCTTATTTTGCGAAAGAAATTATTAATGAGAGCATTAAATAAATGACATCTGCTGTTCTTAACCCCTCAC
>JBNAWB010000217.1:0-5593 GCA_049699975.1 Thermodesulfobacteriota bacterium | reverse complement strand
CTTTGTAAGGGTTATTAGGGGAGCGATTCAAAAAGCTCAAGGTTAGTATTAAAAAGAGAAAAAATTAGCGGATTAAAAAGGAGGGAAAGATGGAGAGAAAATTATGGGTTGTGGTAGTGTTTTTTTCACTTTTGGCCTTTTTAATTTATTTACCACCTAATCCTGCCTTAGCCCAAACTAAACCAATCGTCTTAAAATATGCTGATCCTTCTAAAGCGGGAACAGCGCGCACCGATGCGGTGAAAGATACTTTCTTAGAAATTGAAAAAAGAAGCGGCGGGAAAGTTAAACATGAATTTTACTGGGCAGAATCTTTGATCAAAGCTAAAGATACTCCAGATGCTTTAAAAGCAGGCACTTGTGATGTCGCTGGGGCACCCAATATGGTCTATCAACCAGCCCGTTTTCCTTTATGGCAATTTTCCCAATTAATGTTCTTGGGCGGCGCCGATGTTTGGGGCGTAATTAAGGCTTGGAACGAGATGGCCACTTCCCATCCCCAACTCAAAGAGGAATTGGAAAAGCAAGGCATGAAATTCCTTACTTCTTTTGGTTATCCCTCAACTATTATAAGCAAGAAGCCTTTAGCCAATCCCGCTGATTTTAAGGGGCAAAAAATTAGAGCTGTCGGCCCCACCGCCAAATGGGTTAGCGCCATGGGGGCCACTCCGGTACCGCTTACTTTTTATGAAGTGACCGAAGGTTTAGCTCGGGGTGTGGTAGATGGAACCGTAGGCTATCTTTATGTCCACTTTTCTTATAAATTTCATGATTATTGTAAATATTTAACGATTACGCCAATTGCCAACACGCTCATCTTTGATATCTGGATCAATTTAGATACCTGGAAAAAAATGCCTCCCGACCTGCAGAAAATTTATGAAGAAACCTGGCACGAATTTTTCCCGCAACAAGTGATCAAATATACAGACCAAGAAGTAGCCACGCTCTTGAAAACCTTTCAGGACACTGGAGGAAAATTAGTGGAATTGAACTCAGAACAATACGGCCAATGGAAGAAAGCCGCTTCTTTCTTAGTGGAGGAATATGTGAAAAAAGTTAGTTCTTTAGGAGTAGATGGGCGAAAAATAATCGAGGATTTTGAAAAACTCTACCAGAAACATGCGCGGAAAAAATAGCCAGGAAAGCTAAATGCTCTTCTTGGAAAAATTATTAAGCCAGATAATTGGCGGGACCATTTTAATAGTGATGATGGTGCTGGTTTCCGCCGATGTTCTGGGCCGTTATACATGCAACGCACCTCTGCAGGGGACTAATGAGGTGGTCGAATTTCTCATGGTGGGCCTTTTTTATTTCACTGTGAGTCATGCGCAAGCTTTGCGCACGCATATCCGGGTGGAGTTCTTACTTACTTATCTTTCCCCACGTCTGCGGATAAAGTTGGACATATTATCTCATTCGTTAGGGCTCTTAATTTTTGCCTTAATTGCTTGGCAAAGTTGGCGGGCCGCTCTGCAAGCTTGGAAGCTTGGGGAAACTACTTTTGGGGTAATTCTTTTTCCTCTTTTTCCAGCCAAAATATTAGTCCCATTGGGGAGCTTCCTTTTTTGTCTGCGCTTGGGCAAAGACATTTGGGACGACTGGCATAAACTCAAAGAATAAGGTCAAGCAATGAGTGGTATTGATCCTCCTACCATTGGCATTTTTTCTTTCTTGATCTTCATTATTCTTCTCCTTTTAGGTTTGCCCATAGGAGTAGGAATGGCCTTAGTTGGGTTTGGCGGAATATGGTTATTGAAAGGGCCAAATGTGGCTTTAAATGCTCTTTACCAAATTCCTTATAGCGCAGTGGCCAGTTGGCTGCTCTCGGTACTCCCCATGTTCATCTTTATGGGTTACATTGCCTTTTTTGCTGGCTTTGCCCGCGATGCCTTTGAAGCGGCCTACCGCTGGTTTGGCCGTCTTCCGGGAGGGCTGGCCATCACCACTCTATTTGGTGCCGCCGCTTTCGGAGCATGCAGCGGCTCAAGCGTAGCTGCTACGGCAGCCTTGGGTAAATTAGCTTTTCCGGAGATGGAACGTTATCATTATGATCGCCGCTTAGCCGCTGGCACAGTAGCTATGGGCGGCACCTTAGCAGCGCTGATTCCCCCGAGTATTTTGTTAGTCCTTTATGGAGTAACTACGGAAGAGAGCATTGCTAAATTATTGATTGCTGGTATTCTGCCCGGACTTCTTTCCATGAGCTGTTTCATTCTCTTGGTGCTGGTAATTGTGACCTTTCGGCCCCATTTAGCTCCTCCGGGAAGATATTTTACCTGGAAAGAAAAATTAGTTAGTTTAAAGGGGATAGGAGGGATCTTAATTATCTTTATTTGTATCTCTGGGGGAATTTACTCCGGCATTTTTACCCCTACCGAAGCTGGCGCTGTAGGAGCAAGTGCTTGTTTGGTTTTAGCTTTAGGCATGAAGCGCTTAAGCTGGCCCCTTTTTCAAGAAGCCGTCCGGGAATCTTTGCGGGTCAATGCCACCATATTTTTAATTATTTTGGGCGCCTATATCTTTGTGCGTTTCCTCGCTCTTACGCGTCTTCCTGTGGACTTTGCGGAATGGATAGTAAGTCTTCGCGTTTCTCCTCTAACGGTTTATTTATTCATCCTGGTCGCTTATTTGATTTTAGGGTGCTTTATGGACGCCATTGGGCTGTTGATGTTAACCGTCCCGTTCATCTTTCCTTCGATAGTAGCCTTGGGGTTTAATCCCATCTGGTTTGGGGTAATCGTAGTTAAGATGTTAGAAATCGGCTTGCTGACTCCTCCAGTAGGTATCCAAGCTTATGTATTAAAGAGTGTAGTCCCTGGCCTGACTTTACGCGATATTTTTATTGGCTTTTTACCCTTCTTCTTGGTTGACCTCTTTGTGGTCATTGGCCTACTTACTATCTTTCCGCAAATTGCCACCTTTTTGCCTTCTCTCATGAAATAGGATTTTCAATTCTCGGCGGGTGTGTTATCTTTTAAAAAGACTGCTGACGAAAAGGAGAAGAATGATGTTAATCGTGGGCGAACGGATTAATACCAGCCGGAATACCATCAACGAAGCGGTGGAGAAACGCGATGTAGCTTTCATTTCTAACGAAGTCCAAAAACAGGCCAAAGCCGGGGCAGACTATATAGATCTGAATACTGGTTCTCGGCTGGCCAGCGAAAAAGAAGACCTTCTTTGGCTTATTAAAGTAGCGGAAAGTGCTTCTGAAAAACCTCTCTCCCTGGATAGTCCGGATCCGCAGGTTTTGCTCCCAGCCATTAAGCAGGTGCAGAAAAAACCAATGATCAATTCTACAACTGCGGAAAGAACCCGTTTTGAAGCCATGAAGCCGATTCTCTTGGAAAGAGAATGTGAGATCGTCGGCCTGTGTTTAGATGAACATGGAATCCCCAAAAGCGCCGACCAGGCTGTAAAGAACGCAGCTTTCTTAGTTGAAAATTTAACTCGTTTGGGGATTTCCCCAGCGCAAATTCATCTTGACCCTCTGATTCAACCCTTGAGCGTGCATAAAGACAACGGTCTTTTAGCCTTAGAGACCATCCGCCGTTTGCGTAGTGAATTTCCTGAAGTAAAGATAATTTGTGGACTTTCTAATATTTCTTTCGGCTTACCCAGCCGCTTCTTATTAAACAGAATTTTTATAGTTTTATGCCTCGGGGCTGGATTGGATGGAGCCATCGTTGATCCGCTTGATCAAAAGTTGATGACCAATATCCTGGTCGCCGAGACTTTATTGGGCAAAGACGATTATTGTTTAAAATATTTACGAGCTAATCGCGCGGGAACTTTAATTGGGTAGATATTAGCCAAATGCAGAATACGCCCCGAAGGTTGATCATTTTGGAAATTGATGCCTAATTCAAGCACGAAAGAGAAAGGATTATTAAAATGGAGCGCTGGCGCCTTCATGAGCTTGAGCGGGGAAGGAAAGTAAAGTGAAGATTAGATAAAAAGAAGTAGGGCAAGCGCTTATCCCTTGCCTAAATGGGCAACCCACCAGGGGTTGCCCTACATATAAAATCATTAAAGTATTACTCGGAGCGATTAAATATTTACATTTATTCCCCTCACCCTCCCCTCTCCCCAGGCGTGGGGAGAGGGTTAGGTCGGAATCGACTCGTACTGAGGTGAGGGGTTAAGAACAACACTCAGAAATACGCTTGCTTGCAACTAAGTATTAAATCTGTTAAAAAAGAAATGAAGAAGGGAAGGGAAGAAAGGAAGGGATAATAGATGGAAGTAAAGATTGTAATCTGCGGTGTGGGGCGAGTAGGCAAAGCTTTTCTCAATCTATTAAAGCAAAAGAATGATTATCTCCAGGCTCGCTACGGTCTGGACTTGAGAATAATAGCCGCCGTAGATATCGGCGGAGCGGCTGTAGCGGCGGAAGGTTTGCCTCTAAACCATCTTTTAGCTCACCTGCAACAAGGCAAAAATGTGGAAGAGCTGCCTAATTTCGGAAAGAAGAATTATTCGGGGAAAGAAGCCCTCTCCTCTTTGCCTGCGGATCTCTTAGTAGAAACCACGCCCACAAATATTCAAGACGGAGAGCCTGGTTTGACCCATATCCGAACTGCTTTGGAATATGGCCGGCATGTGGTTACGGCCGCTAAAGGGCCCTTGGTGCTCCGTTTTCAAGAATTAAAAGAATTGGCTAAAAAAGCTAATCGTAAATTGATGATCAGTGCCGCGACGGCCGCCGCTTTACCCACATTAGATGTAGGCTTAGATTGTTTAGCAGGCACGGAAGTTTTGGCTGCCGAAGGAATTCTTAATGGGACGACTAATTATATTTTAACCAGGATGACGGAAGAAGGATGTCCCTATAGCGAAGCTTTAGCTGAAGCCCAAAGAATGGGCATAGCCGAGCCTGATCCCTCCTTAGATGTAGAAGGACGTGATACGGCCAATAAAATCCTGCTTATTGCCAACGAAGTCTTCCAGGCCGGATTGACGTTAAAAGATATTCCCGTAGAAGGGATCACGAAGATTACTCCCCAACATATAAATAAGGCAAAGCAAGAAGGCAAAATCATCAAACTCATCGGGAAAGTAGAGAAGAAAAACGGCCGGGTTATGGCTTCTGTAGCTCCGCAAGCCATCCCTTTGGACCATCCTTTGGCCAGTGTGCGCGGATCAGAGAAAGCTATATCGTATTTAACTGATACAATGGATAGAGTTACGGTTTCCGGGGGTAAATCAAATCCTTTAGGCGCAGCCGCGGCCATCTTGAAAGATATTATTCGAATTTATAAATAAATTTCTTTTCCCTTTAGCCGAGGAAAGAAATCAAAACCAGAATTTTAACCAGGCAATAGGCAAGCAGAAAAAATAGTAAGTTTTTTACCATCAAAAAAGTATAGTTAAAAGTTTCATGAAAAGCAAATTTGCATTAGATAGAATCAAAAGCGGAACCCTCCCCCTGGGAGACTGGGTCGCAATGCTGAGAAAGGGCTGTAGACAGACGGGAGGCAGGCATGAATGAAGAAGCATCGGCGGGAGAAGAAGATGTTCCAAGCCCATAACCGATTTTCCGCAAAGGGCAGGCGGCTTAAATATTCTTATCAATTTGTAGGGCAAGCCT
>JBNAWB010000216.1:0-5756 GCA_049699975.1 Thermodesulfobacteriota bacterium | reverse complement strand
TAAAAATATTTTACAGTCCTTTCTCTGGGCGCTCTGCGAGCTCTGTGAGATTTGCTCTGTTTCCTAATTAAATTTAAAGAATTGGCAAGTATGTAGTACAGAGATTTTTATAATTCAAAAATTTTTGACTTATTTTACTTTCTGATTAAATTCGCCACTGCATCACTTCCTTGCGGCAGCACTTCTTTTCGATTTTTGCTCTGCCCTATGCGCTTAGCGCTTTGCCCTAGGCGCTTTGCTTTTTCCCCTTCCGCGCTCACGCCTTGCGCCTAACGATAAATAATTTCACCCCTTGCTCCCCGCTCCGTGCCCCCTGCTTCTTTCATCTGCGTTCATCTGCGTCCCTTAGTGAGCGATTAAAAACAAAGTTAATAATTTCTTGATTTATATTTTTCATAGATGCTATTTTATTATCATGATCTCGGAAAACATGCGGATTGCCCATTATTTTCGCTTAGGACTAATTGATTACGAAGATGCCTTAAGGCTGCAGAATCGTCTTGTCCAAGCGCGCCTTGCTGACAAAATAAGCGACGTGCTGCTTTTTTTACAGCATCCTCCAGTGATCACCATTGGCAAGTCTGGGAAAATAGAAAATATAATTGTCTCTCAAAGCGCTCTGCAAGAGAAAGGAATTAAAGTTATTTATACTGATCGGGGAGGAGATGTTACCTTTCATGGCCCTGGGCAACTAATTCTCTATCCTATTTTGCATCTGCGTAACTTCGGTCTCAGCGTTCCAGATTATGTATGGCAATTAGAGGAGGTAATTATCCGTCTTCTCCACCATTTCGGAATTAAAGGTGAACGCCTTGAAAAATGGCGTGGCGTCTGGGTAAGAGGAGAAAAAATTGCTTCCTTAGGAATTCACCTTTCCCGTTGGATCACCAAGCATGGTCTAGCTTTGAATGTGAATACAGCTTTAGATTATTTTAATTTAATCAATCCTTGTGGCACAGGTCGAAGAGCAACCTCTATGGCTAAAATTTTGGGAGAAGAACTGCCCTTAAAAGAAATAGAAGATTTGGTAGGGAAATTTTTCCAAGAAGTATTTAATATGGAGCTAAGGAAAGAATCTCCTCTCAGCTTGGAGTCTTACCTTGAAACCAACTTGGCTACGGCGGAAACTGCCTGATCCCCAAAGCTTGCAAAATATGCGTGATTTGCTGGCGCGGTATCAACTGAACACCGTTTGCCAAGGAGCTCTCTGCCCTAATCAAGGAGAATGTTTTACCGCCGGCACAGCTACCTTCCTTATCTTAGGTCGCACTTGTACCAGAAATTGCACTTTCTGTGCTATTCCTTCAGCGCAGCGCCCTCCTGTTCCTGATCCAGATGAACCAGAACGGCTTGCTCAAGCTGTGCAAGAAATGGGATTAAAATATGTGGTGATCACATCTGTTACCAGAGATGATTTAGAAGATGGCGGCGCTGGTCATTTTGCGCAAACTGTGACTATCTTAAAGGAAAAAATTCCTGATATTAAAGTAGAAGTCTTAATCCCAGATTTTCAGGGCTCGACTACCTCTTTAAAAAAGGTCTTAGAGAGCGCTCCCGATATTATCAATCATAACTTGGAAACTGTTCCCCGTCTTTATTCGGAAGTGCGTCCGCAGGCTGATTATGAAAGATCGCTTAATCTTTTGCGTACTGTAAAAGAGATTGATCCATCAAAAATTACCAAATCGGGAATAATGTTAGGTTTAGGAGAAAGCAGAGAAGAAATTTTAGAAGTAATGAAAGATCTGCGACAAGTTTCTTGTGACCTTTTGACTTTGGGTCAGTACTTACAGCCTTCAGGAAAACATCATCCAGTTAGGCGTTATATTCCACCTGAAGAATTTGCTGAATATAAAAATATAGGTGAAGAAATGGGTTTTAAAGCTGTTTTCTCTGGCCCCTTGGTGAGAAGTTCCTTCCAGGCGCGAGAAATTTTTGAGAGAATTATTATTAAAGAAAATCCCAGGAGAAAAGAATATGGCCAAGCAATATAGTAAAAAGAAAGATGAGCTTATTAAAAAGATGCAGAAAGACCGGGGTTATATGTTTCCCACCTGGATTTTTCTCGCCGATAAAGATCCTGATTTTTTAAAAGCTTATAACGAACTTTACCAAAAAGCGCTCAATGATGGAAAAGCGCTTCCGGCTAAGATACGGGAGTTTGTGGCTATGGCTATTCTTGCTTATAAGGGACGAACCGAAGCAGTTTATGAACATGCGCAAAGGGCTCTTAGATTAGGAGCAACCAAGGAAGAATTATTAGAAGTTTTTCAAACAGCAATGTTACCAGGAGGTGTACCCACTTTAACCACTGGGTTACAGGCTCTAATGCGCATTGAAAATGAAGAAAAGGGAGAAGAGAAAAGATGAGGATTTTAATTATCCTCTTCACCAAACCTATCCCCCCTGAGGCCGGGTCATAATTAAATTAATCGGTACCATGGCGGCACATCCTGGCTGAGGAAAGGAGAGGGTAAAGGGAAAAAGCTATTAATGAGTGCAAAGGGAAATATTGTGGGGACAATAATAACTTTAACTTAGGAGGTTATAATGCGTTTTCAGGGAAAAGTAGTTTTAATTACCGGTGCTGGCGTTGGCATCGGCAGAGCCACAGCAGTTCGGTTTGGGAAAGAAGGAGCAAAGGTCGCTATAAATTCGCTCACGCCGGAACATGGCTTAGAAACTTTACGTTTGCTCAAAGAAGCAGGAGGAGAGGGAATTTATATCCAGGGCGATGTTTCCATTGCTGCTGATGCGCAGCGCATGGTCGAGGAAACTGTAAAAGCGTTTGGAAAGATAGATATCTTGGTTAACAATGCCGGAATAGTCATCCCGGGGCGAGTTGATAATATGTCGGAAGAAGATTGGGATCGAACTATGGCCGTGAATTTGAAAGGAGTATTCCTCGTTTCTAAATATACCATTCCTGTGATGCGCAAAAATGGCGGCGGGGTAATTGTCCACAACGCCTCCGTCGTGGCTCTGAAAGGAGTTAAAGATCGGGGGGCCTACACGGCATCAAAAGGCGGAGTGTGGGCTTTAACGAAAGCCATGGCTGCAGATTATTTATCTGAAAATATCCGGGTTAATTGCGTCTGTCCTGGGACTACTTATACTCCTTCTTTGGAGAGAAGAATTCAAGCTTTCCCCGATCCGGAAAAAGCCCGAGCAGATTTTATTGCCCGCCAGCCCATGGGTCGGTTAGGAAAAGATGAAGAGATAGCAGCCGCTATTCTCTTTGCCGCCTCCGATGAAGCAGCTTTTATGAATGGCGCAACAATTGCTATTGATGGCGGAATGACTATTTAAAAAATTTAATTTAAATTATGAGCAATTAAATTAAACCTTATTGATTTTACATTAGAATCATTGGTAGAGGTTTTAATTCTCTCCGGATAGGGTCGAGCATCAATCCTAATGCTTCCAAGGTGGTGGCACCCAATAAATATATTCCTTTGTCACCAAAGACCACAGGAGCAGCCCGGATTTTTCCTTGATATTCAAAGAAAGCATTACCAATTGGCCTCTTGATGACTTCGCCATTGGCTAAGATAAATTCTTGGGTAGAAGTTGGTTTGATACCAAGTTTTTTTAAGATATCGGCAGGAACTACAGAATAAACCGCTCCCGAATCTATAAGAAACTCACATTCCCTTTTTTTCCGGGGATGAGCGGGGTTAATTATTCTTAATTTTAAATATACGATGCCCATTAAGAATCTCCCTCTTAATCATAGTGAAGATTAAAGCAAAAATATCCTGGCAAGTCAATAAAATTGATCCCTGACCGTTGATCAGTTTTTAGGCAAATAGCTTAATATGCATCAGACCTGCCTCTGGCCTGCCTCTGGCGGGGGCAAGCGAGCCCCAAATTAATGCAGGAGAGCCTGATCATCTCCTTATTTTCCATAAATTACGCGATCGCCACGGTCGCTACGCTCCCTCGCGCTGACATGGCGACCCAACCTCGCTGGTTTAATAAACCTACCTCCCCCGCCCTTACTTATAAAAAAATTGGTGAAGGGTTAGCATTAGTTTTATTTTAGGACATTGAACTAAGGAAGGTCGTTATAATTTAATTTCATAAGAAAAGAAAAAGCCTCCCTGGGGCAAAGGCGTCATCGAAAGATTTTGCCTATTACTTTTGAGCCAATCAGGCGCCCAGGTCTGAGTTTTAAGAAATCTATATCACTGATAAGTGGCCAACGCGGCAATAGAAATGGCAAAACCTTGGGCCAAAGCTTCATTAGAATAATGCTCAATCCCCTTCAAATCTCCTTGATAATTATATCCGTTTCCTTTATTCGTAATCTTGAAGACCCAATAATCAAGGGAATAAAATACTGCGTTGAGCACATTCCAAGCCATCAAGCCGCGAATAAAAGAATCATTTTTGTCAATCTTATCTGCCTGGAGAATAACCTCCGCTCCAATTATTTGAGACAACAATCCAGCAGAGTAAACAGCAACCCCTTTGTCTTTGTTTTTAACTTCCTCTGTGAATCCTATGGGCTGGTTATAGGTCCCGATTTTCCAACTCATTCGTGTATCAGTAAGTCCAGCTACAAAAGCATGAGCACCTTCATGAATCAAGGCCCCAGCTATTACGCCACCAGAAAATTTTAAAAATGAATATGCCAGATAATTTTCTTGGGAATTAGCCCCAGCTGTTTTAGATAAAATGCAAAATATAGTCATGGCAAGAATGAGTTTTTTCTTAAATATCATCTACCCCTCTGGCACCTTTTCATCCTCTTCCTTTTCTCCGCGTAAAGAAGACTGGCTCATCTCCCTTTTTTTTCATAGCGAGCGAGCCCGCCATTGATGCTGGGCGCGTATTACGCGATCGCCACGGTCGCTACGCTCCCTCGCGCTGACATGGCGACACAGTCTCGGGAGTGGGGTAAAGGAAATTAATAATTAATCAGCAACTGCGATACCAGAAGATTTGGATTATTAATCCTTGCTAATATAATGATATTGTTTAGTTTTTAAAAAAGAGAGGCGAAACAGAAAAGGGATATTTTGTCAAATTATGAGCAACGTGTCAAATTATTGACTGAAAATGAGCGAAGGGATATGAAGGTTAGATTTAGTTTAAAGAGCGTATATTTCTTCGTCACTCAAAATACTCAGTCCCTCTTCTTTGAGTATCTTTTCTGCTTCTTTAATTTTTTCTACATCCACGACCAGGACGGCACGCTTTTTATCTTCAATAACAAAACCGTAGGCATCTTCGATATTAATCTTTCTTTGCCCAAAAATCTTGGCTACCCGATATAACCCCCCCGGTTGGTCATCCATGAGCACGGCCAAGATTTCTCTTTTATGGGCGGAAATCCCTTGGGTTCTTAAAGCTTCTAAAGCAATATCTGGCTTATCTACTAAAAGCTTCATCACGCCATATTCATAAGTTCCCGAGACAGTTATCGCGCGGATATTCACCTTGGCCTTGGCCATAATTTCCGCGACCCGCTCAATTCGACCTGGTTTATTTTCCACAAAAACAGAAATTTGGTGAGCCATTTTTACCTCCTCAAGAAATTATATTCCACCGCCGAGCACGCCAAGAACGCTGAGGAATTTAAAATATATTTAGCCATAAAAGCTTGCCCTACGTTTTACCCTTAATCAACAATCAGCCAGGCACAGCCATCCAGGGCATATAGTTTTTTAAAAATTTTTTACAGTCCTTTCTCTGTGCGCTCTGCGAGCTCTGTGAGATTTGCCCTATTTCCTAATAAAATTTAAAGAATT
>JBNAWB010000215.1:0-5831 GCA_049699975.1 Thermodesulfobacteriota bacterium | reverse complement strand
CCCTCCCGCCTGTCTCCTGCTGGTGAGAAAAATTAAAACTGATCGACGGTCAGATGGTCAGATTATTGACAAAAATCAATAAGAACGGTATATGTTCAAAATCCAAAGGATTCAAAGAAAGGCGGGCAAAATATGAATTCTTTTAAACAGATTGCTATTAAAGCAGCTAAGCAAGCTGGTTTAATCCTCAAGAGAAACTTATCCAAGAAACGGAAAATTGCTTACAAAGGAGTTGTTAATTTAGTCACCGAAATGGACCTTTATGCCGAGGAAATAATAACTTCATTAATCAAAAAGCGCTTTCCCAACCACAATATCTTGGCGGAAGAAAAAGTTAATTGGCAAGGGGATTCTCCTTATAGATGGATAATTGATCCGCTCGATGGAACGACTAATTATGCTCATGGTTTTCCTATTTTTTGCGTCTCTATTGCCCTGGAAAAGGAAAACCAGATAATTTTAGGTGTTGTTTATGATCCCATGCGGGATGAACTTTTTATAGGCGAAAAAGGGAAAGGGGCAAGGTTAAACGGACAAAAAATTCACGTCTCCTCTGTTTCCAAAATATCGCAATCCCTTTTGGCCACAGGTTTCCCTTATGATTTGCGGGAGAGTCCTATAAATAATTTTGATCATTTTCGTAATTTTGCCTTACGCGTCCATGCGGTAAGAAGAGCCGGATCTGCGGCTTTAGATTTATGCTATGTGGCTGCCGGCCGATTTGATGGATTTTGGGAAATGAAATTAGGACCTTGGGATTTTGCTGCGGGAAGCTTGATCGTCAAAGAAGCTGGCGGGAAAGTGACCGATTTTGGCGGCCACGCCTTGAAAATAAATTCTGGTCATGTCTTGGCCAGCAATGGCAAAATTCATAAAGATATGCTGGCTATTATAAAAATGGGTAAATATTAATGGTTGATTAAGGAATCATAAAGAGACAGAACCTTTTGGGTAATGATGGGCCAGGCAAAATTTTTGGCTTTCTCTAAGGCTTTTTTCCTAATTTTATTTTTTAATTCTTGATTCTCGAGTATTTCCGAAATTTTTTCCCCCAACCCCACCCAATCTCCCTCCGGAATTAAAAAGCCATTTTCTCCGTTTTTTATAGTGAAGGGTAGTCCGCCGACATCAGTGGCGATTACCGTCGTTCCGCAGGCCATGGCTTCTAAAGCTACCATACCAAAAGATTCATAGCGCGAGGGTAAAATTAAAGCTTGGGCTGCAGAGTAAAAATAAGGGAGCAAATCTTGGCGCTGGGGCCCCCAGAAGGCAACTTGCTCTTGCAAACCTAAACGGACAACCAATTTTTTTAATCTTTGCCATTCTTGATTTTCTTCCCGCATGTTTAGATCAACTTCCCCGCCAATAATTATTAAACCTAACTCTTTTCTCCATTTTATATATTTTTTCATTAAATAATCAAAGGCCTTAATTAATATGTCGATTCCTTTAATAGCATCAATTCGGCCGACGAAAAGGATAAATTCTTTTTCGGCCGAAAGGCCCAAAAATCTTTTAGCTTCGCTCATGGGCTTAGGCCTAAATAACTTTAAATCAACTCCACAAGGAATAACTTTTATTTTGGCGGGATTAATATTATTAAAAGATACCATTTGCTCTTTTTCCCAAGGGGTTGAGGCTATAAGAAAATCTGCTTTGGCCATTATTTCCGTTTCGATCTTTAGTCTTTCCTGAGATTCTTTTTCTTTCTTATCTCCCTTTGTTGAATTTTTTAAAAATCCTAAGGTATGAAACATGTGCAGCAAAGGAAGCGACCATTTTTCTTTTAATCTTTCTCCCACCCATCCTGAAAGCCAATAATGGGAATGAATTAATTCATAAGAGATTTTGTTTTGCAAGGCAAATTCTGTTAAATTCTTTATGAATTCAGGTAAGAATTTTAAAATTTCGTTTTTGGGGATAGGGGTTTCTGGGCCGGCGGGCAGATGAATTACGCGGGCATTTCTGCCTAAGGAAACTATACGCGAAATGTGCGGATTTTGGGAGCGGGTAAATACATCGACTTGCCAACCTTTTCGCCCCATCTCTCGACTTAGCTCCCGCACATAAACGTTCATGCCGCCGGTTTCTTTTCCGCCCAAGGCAGCCAAAGGACAACTATGAATACTGAGGACCGCCACCTTTTTCATCTTTTTTCTACTCTAATTCGAAATATTTTTTCTTCCTGCCCACCTAAACGATATTTATAATCCTCTCTCCCCCTTAAAAAATTAAACCTTTTTTTTCCTTTTTTTATGGCTTCCTGAATAGAATAAGCGGCTAAAACTATACCCGGGCTTAGCCGTCCATATTCAGGATCATATCCCGAGTTAAATAGATAATAGGTATCTTGAAAATTAAAGGAGAAGAAAGCTGCCGCTTCTTTACCCTTTATTTTTAAAAAGGCGAGGTCCAACCATCCTCTTTGGTAAAATTCTTGAGCCAGATCGCGGAAAAAAGATTCCATCTTTGGAGTCATGAATTCCGCTTTCTCTCTACTTGATTTGCGATGTAAAACAAAAAATTTTTCTATATCTTCCGGGGGCGAAAATAATTCTCTAAAGGCTTCCACCCTGAAGTCTTCTTCTTTCTCCAGACGCCTGATCTTTCGCCTCAGCTCATGGCGCTCTTTGGCTTTCAGGTTAGCCAAAAATTCATCCCAAGAAGCAGGTAAGTCAATATAAAGAGAAACCTCTGCTACTTCCTTTGATAGAACCAAACCTTTAGTTTCTATAATATTAGGCAAAATTTTAAAAGTAGGAGAAAACTCGGAGATCCCGTTAAGCTCCAAAATGTCCCAAGGGCTGGCGCAAAAAAAATTAGTGAATTTTTCTAAAAATTCTTTTTCTCGGCCAGCAAGGATTATAAAATCTCGATAATCCCAAACATCTAAGCTCCCCAGAAGGGAAATTTTTCTTTTTTCCCCATTTCCATTTCCCTCTTTAAAGATACCTAAACCGGCCATTTGGGTGTTATCTTCTCGAGCGAAGTACACCTTAACCTCGGGCGGGTTTCCAAAATGAGCAAACCATACTTTATACCAGGTGGGGGTAAAGAATGGTTGCGGAAAACTACTTTTGGCTAAGAGAAAGTCCCAATCTTTTTCAAATTTGGCCCAAGGAATATCTCCGTTCCACAATTCAATTCTCATATGCCATCCCGCAATTTGTAAGGCAGAGGGTAGAAAGGAGTGGCTTTCTCTTTGCCCACCGTTGTTTCGGGGCCATGGCCAGGAAAGATTATGGTCTCTTCAGGAAGGGTAAAAATTTTCTTATGGATGGATTCTAAAATTTTTTCATAATTGGCTCCGGGAATGGCTGTGTTTCCTGGACCATTGGGGAATATAGTATCGCCACTGAATAAGATTTCGTCGATTAAAAAACAAACTCCTCCCGGGGAATGACCAGGAGTATGGATTACTTTAATTTTAAGCTGGCCCATTTTTAATTCTTGCCCATCCGCAAGCAGAAGATCGGGAGGATTCCTCAAGGCCCGCGCATCCAAAGGATGAATGCCCGCTTGGGCTCTGGTCTTTTTTCTTAATTCTTCTAAGGCACCTATATGATCATGATGGCCGTGGGTAATTAAAATAAAGCGCACTTTCTCTGGGTTAATGTTAGCTAAAATATTTTCTGCTTCCGCCCCTGGATCGATGATGGTTACTTCTCCGACAGAGAGGCATTTTATGAGGTAACAATTGTTTTCTAAAAAACCCACCGGCAGTCTTTTAACTTGCTTGATTGAATTACTGTAAATAATCATTTTTTGCCTGGGATTAAAGTCCTTGAAATGGTATAGGGATAAAAGTTAAAAAGAAGATAACTATAGTGGTCTGGCCAATAAACTTGCGCATAGGATCCAAAGGTACCCACCACTCAACTAAAGGTGGATGGCGAAAACCCATGATAACAAGTAAAAATGCCCAAAAAAGCCATCCTGGCCAGCCAAAAACTCCCAAAATCAAAAGCCCTAAAAAAACATACTTCGACCATTTATTTTGTCTTTCGCCCCAAAGCGCATAAGCTACATGTCCCCCATCCAATTGACCAATGGGGAGGAGATTGAGAGAAGTTACTAATAACCCGATCCAACCGGCAAAGCCAATCGGATGGATAACTATATCATACCCTTCGGGAAGCGGCCCCACTATCAACCAACTCAGGAAAGATAGCATAATCGATGAGCCCAGGCTCGTCCCCATTTGTCCCTCGACCACTTTAACCTCGGAAAGCTTCAGCCCCAAGACGAGGAAGGGAATAGCTACGACCAACCCAACTAAAGGCCCGGCAGCGCCCACATCCAAAAGCATGCGCCGATCTCTCACTGGTGATCGCATTTGAATAAAAGCACCAAAAGTCCCAATAAAAGAAGGAGCAGGAATGAAATATGGCCACGTAACATTTAGGCCATACCTCCGGGCCATTAAATAATGACCGAGTTCATGGGCCAGAAGAATGCCCATTAAAGAAAAGGAAAAAGGAATACCTTTATAAATCAGCTCTGGATTCTTTAAAGGATTTACTCCTTCTTGCAGTGCTCCGGCTAAGGTGGTAGTCAAAAGAGTCAAAAAAAAGAGGATGATATTAACTGTTTTTCGTGGTTGCGGACGGTAAGATATTTCAATATATTCTTCTCCGTCATAGGTCCGCCTTCGGCGCAGACCCAAAAGACCTGTTTCTAAGAATTTACGTATATCCATTACATCTTCCCTTAAACCAACTGGTTCTCTTTAATTAAAAATAACAAATGCCTGTTCTCTAAGCAATACTAAATTCCAACATTTTGGAACCCCTCCAAAGCCGTGAAAAATAGAGGCCAAGGGAAAAGACCATTTCAACCATTCCCCCTCATTTCTCCATCTGCCCCTTGAGCCTGTGTCCCAATTAGGGGATGACTTGAATTGGCCGAGAGGACTGAGGGAAGCCGGAGACAGGGGGAGGCAGGCATTAATTCAGAATCATGAGGTAGTGGTTCTTCCATAGGTACGGACGGATTTATAATATAATTTCCCAAAAGAAAGTAGGGCAAGGGCTTGACCCTGGCCGCATTTGGCAAGCCATAAAGGCTTGCCCTACAAGATCGAAGGGTGAGTTTAATAAATTTCCTATTTGCATGCCCATCCCTTAAGTGATGGATTGGGTCGCTTTGCCTTTTTTGCTTGAATTATTCAAAATTATGAGATATAAGTTTCCTATAAATTATGAACACTTTTGATATAATCTTGCTCATCATCATTTCCGCCTCTATTATCTATAGCCTTATTCGCGGGTTAGTTCGGGAGATTTTTTCCCTTTTGGCTATCATCTTTGGCTTTTTAGGCGCTGCTTATGGCTCTGCCATGGTTGGCCGTTGGCTTTCCCGTTGGATAAACAACGAAACTTTAGCCTTGATTATCGGCTTTATAATTTTATTTGTACTTATTGCTTTGATTATTTCTTTGTTCGGCAAAGCTCTTTCTCGAGCAGTAAAAAAAATGGATTTAGGATGGGCTGATCATATGGGTGGGGCTGCTTTTGGTTTTATCAAAGCTATCTTGCTCATTGCCATCCTTCTGCTTATAATGACCGCTTTTTTGCCACCTAAGAGTAAACTTTTATCGGAATCGGTTGTTTCGCCGATCGCCATAAATATAACTCGCGGGTTATCATTTTTGATTCCCGAAAAATTTAGGTATATCTATTTAGAAAAAGAAAAAGAACTGCGCAAATATTGGGCCGCGAAAGAACTGGCCGCGGATAAGAACTCTCCCAAGGGCAAAAAATGATTTTTTCCGTTAGCAAATATTCGCCTCAAACTCGGGGAGCATCTACTTTAGGTTGCCTTCTTTTCCT
>JBNAWB010000214.1:0-5933 GCA_049699975.1 Thermodesulfobacteriota bacterium | reverse complement strand
CAAACAATCTTGGAGATAGTCTTTTCTGCCCCAGACCTGGATATAATAATTTTAGACCGCCTTATTCCCCGCGCCACTTATGCTACTCCAGAAGAAAAAGATTCCCTTCCTCTAATTATTGATTTTTTGCAAAAAAATCGCTACCGTAAGCCTATAGCGGTTGTAATTGATGGCAGCGGAGAAGATCCTTCTTTAGCTGCCGAAGCAGCAAAAATGCGGCAGCAATTTTGCCAGGCAAAAATTCCTGCTTTCTCTTCTTTGCCCTTAGCGGCCCAAGCGTTAGCGCACCTTTGCTCTTATTCTGAGAAATACTGCGGAGAAAAAAATATTAGGAAATAAAGGTTTTGGTTTATTTTTTATCAGCCCTAAGCACACCGGCTACGGCATAATCATGCAAGGCCATATCATGCAGAATAATACGGACTACTTCTGGATTTACTTCCAGACTCTTAACGACTGCATCCGTCATGGCCGCTACCAATTTCCTTTTTTGCTCAATTGTTCTGCCTTCAAACATGTGCACATGAATAATGGGCATATCTTTTCCTCCTTTAATTTTAGATAAAGCTTAAAACGCCACCTTCCTGCTTGAAGAAAAAATACTATAGGAATTTCAATGAGAAAGCAAGAAAAAATTATTAATGAAGGTAATCCCTCACTGAAGAGCGGGTTTATTAAATCAGCGAGGTTAGGTCGTAAGGTCATCGCGAGAGAGCGTAGCGATCGAAGTAATCTCGTAATTGATGAAAAATAATGAGATAGCTACGCTGCGCTCGCCATGACGAAAAGAGGATTGCGATACGGCCTCTAAAGGAGGAATGTGAGGCCTTCCGATCAGGAACAATTAAGGGATTACAAAAAGGGGATAATTTGTTAAAATTGAAAATAAAAAAATTAGGAGTTTGGCTATCGTCGAAGTAAAAGAAATTGAAAAATCTTATGGCGATAAAATTCTCTTTACTGGAGCTTCTTTCCATATCGGAGCGCGCGACCGGATAGGTTTAGTAGGCCCGAACGGTTCGGGGAAAACGACTATCTTTCGGTTACTCAGCGGAGAGGAATATCCAGATCATGGAGAAATTATAATCAAACGGGGAGTGCGTATTGGTTATTTACCTCAAGAATCTAAGCCCGAAGAGGGGAAAAAACTTTTAGAGGAAGTTCAGCATAGCGCCCAAGATATAGTAAATTTAGCAGAGAAGATGCGACTCTTAGAAGAAGAGATTGCAAAAGAAAAGGACCCGCAAGTATTAGACGAATTGGTCAAAGCTTACGGACAAATGGAAAATGATTACGCCCAAAGAGGAGGATACTCTTTAGCCGCCCAAGCCAAAAACATTTTGCTGGGGTTAGGATTCCAGGAAGCAGATTTTGACCGCTGGACTAAAGAATTTAGCGGGGGTTGGTATATGCGCGCGCTGTTAGCCAAAATCCTTTTGGCTAACCCCGATCTACTTCTCCTCGATGAGCCAACGAATCATTTGGATTTAGATTCGCTAATTTGGCTGGAAAATTTTTTAGCAGATTATGCGGGAGCTTTAGTAGTCGTCTCTCATGATCGATCATTTTTAAATCGGGTGGTTAAAAAAATATTGGCCATTGAAGATAAAAAAATAGTCGCTTACAGCGGGAATTATGACGCTTATGAAATAGCCAGAGAGAAAATAAAAAAGCTGCAGCTGGCAGCATGGGAAAGCCAGCGGAGAAAAATAGCTGCCGTAGAAAGATTTGTGGAACGGTTCCGCTACAATGCCGCCCGAGCTAGCCAGGTGCAGAGTCGAATAAAATGGTTAGAGAAACAGCCAAAGGTTAATTTACTTCCTGAGCAACAGACTGTTCATTTTTCCTTTCCCCAACCTGTACCAAGCGGAAAAGTGGTGGTGGAGCTAAAGGATGTCCATAAGGCTTATGGAAAGGTAAAAGTCTATGGCGGCTTAAATCTCACCCTTTGGAAAGGAGATAAAGTGGCTTTAATAGGGCCCAATGGGGCCGGCAAGTCAACTTTATTGAAAATTTTAGCCGGTATTCTTAAGCCCGATGCAGGAACAGTAAGTTGGGGGCAGCGCGTTTCCATTGGCTACTTTGCCCAGCATCAGTTAGAGTTGCTCGACCCCGCGAAAACTATTTGGGAAGAGATATATTCTCTGGCTAGAGATGAGTCTTTGACCTTTTTGCGTGGTCTTTTAGGCGCCTTTCTTTTTTCGGGGGATGAGGTTAATAAGAAAATATCAGTTCTTAGCGGCGGGGAGAAGAGCAGAGTAGTCTTGGCTAAAATGTTGATGCGTCCGGCAAATTTCTTGCTCTTAGATGAACCTACGAATCATTTAGATATAAGTGCGCGCGAAGTTTTAGAAAAAGCACTGAGCGAGTATCAAGGTACGCTCTGTCTAATAACTCACGACCGTCATTTGATTAATAAGGTGGCGAATAAAATCATAGAAATTAGAGATGGGCAAATTGATGTATATTTAGGAAATTATGATGATTATGTCTATAAAAAAGATTTAGCCAAGAATGAAGAAAAAACGATTCCCCTGGCCTGGGGAGCCTCTTCTTTAGCCGGGGCTGGGGAACAACCAAATAGGAGAAATAAAGAACAAAAACGATTAGAAGCCGAAGCTCGCAATCGCCTTTACCGGGAGACCTTAATAATTAAAAAAGAAATAGCAGAAGTGGAAAAATTATTGGAAGAAGCGACGCAAGACATGGAAACTTTGGCCAATCAGTTAGCCGATCCACAAATATACCGCCGCGGTCAAAACATTCCTCAGCTGCTTAAAGCGCACTTGGAAGCGAAAAAGAAAGTAGAATTTTATACGGCTGAATGGGAAAAGTTGGCTCAGCAGCTTGAAGAAATAGAGCAGGAACGAAAAACTACTAAGTTGGAAATATAAAATTAAATAAAGGAGGAAGATGATGACTGATTTATTCAATCTGCAAGGCAAAGTAGCTATTGTCACGGGTGGTAATGGCGGAATAGGTTTGGGAATTGCTCGGGGGTTGGCCGGTGCCGGAAGCAACATAGTAATCGGCGCCCGCAACCAAGCCAAAACTCAAGAGGCCATCAAATCTTTGCAGAAAGAGTTTAAGGTAGAAATTTTGGGGTTGCAGGTGGATGTAAAAGAGGAAGATCAAGTTCAATTAATGGTGCAAAAGGCAGTAGAAAAGTTTGGGAAAATTGACATTTTGGTGAACAACGCGGGAATCAATATTCGTAAGTTTCCCCAGGAATATACGGTCCAAGAATGGGATGAAGTTATAACCGTCAATTTACGGAGTGCCTTTTTATGTGCGAAGGCTGTTTATTCGGCAATGAAAAAAGCTGGTGGTGGAAAGATAATTAACATTGGCTCGATGACTTCCCTTATGGGTGGGGCTAAACTTGCTCCTTATGGGGCCAGTAAAGGAGGGATAGTCCAGTTAACCCGCAGTTTAGCTGTAGCCTGGGGCCCTGATAATATTCAAGTAAATGCTATTTTGCCAGGTTGGATAAATACTGAACTAACCATAAAAGCGCGCCAACAACTGCCCGGCTTAGAAGAAAATGTAGTGGCCAGGACTCCTATGGGACGTTGGGGCAACCCCGCAGACTTGGTGGGCGCGGCCATTTTCTTGGCCAGCAAAGCTTCTGATTTTGTGACGGGAGTAGCCCTGCCAGTGGACGGGGGATTTTCCATCATGATCATCTGAGCGAAAAGGCCATGTCCATGAAAGAAATACTGCAAAAGATTTTTTATCCCACTAGTGTAGCAGTTATCGGCGTTTCGAGCGCGCCTGATAATATGGGGCGGGGAATCATTTTTAACCTAACCGAGTTTGGTTATCAAGGGATCATTTATCAAGTTGGCCATAAAGGAGGAGTTTTCGCGGGAAGGAGAATTTACCAATCTGTCCTGGATGTGCCGGACCAGATTGATCTGGCCGTCATTTTAACTCCGGCCCATACCATTCCCCATATTTTAGAGGAGTGCGGACAAAAAGGAATCCGCCAGGCCATCATTGAATCTGCGGGCTTTAGAGAATATGGAGAAGAAGGCCGAAAAATTGAGGAAGAAATTCTGCGGGTGGCGGCCAAATGGCAGATACGCTTTGTGGGTCCTAATTGCATTGGCGTTATTAATATGGAAAATGGTCTCAGTACTCCTTTCCCTCCATTACGGCGGATTGTTCGCCCGGGCGATATCTCTCTTATTTCGCAAAGTGGGGGAGTAGGTATATCTGTCCTCAACCTTATGGCTAATGAGGGCTTGGGATTAAATAAATTCGTATCAGCGGGCAACATGTTAGATATCCGCACTGAAGAGTTCTTAGAATACTTTGTGGCCGACCCGGGAACCAAATATATATTTCTGTACTTAGAAGGTATTCAAGATGGCCGGAAATTGATGGAAATTGCGCGCAGCGCGGATAAGCCAATTGTGGCTTTTAAGGCTAATATAGGCCAACTAAGTAAATCGATTGCTTCTTCCCATACGGCATCTTTATCCAGCAATGATCGGGTAGTGGAAGCAGCTTTCCGCCAATGTGGCATTGTGCGGGTCCATGATGCAACTACTTTGGGCAATGATTTAAAGATCTTACGTCTGCCACCTATGCGCGGGGACAATTTAGCGGTCATTTCGCGCTCGGGCGGCCACGCGGTGATAGCCGCCGATGCTTGTGAGATGTCAGGTTTTCGGTTAGCCCCTTTTCCCCAAGAGTTCCTCCAAGAGATTGAAAGGCATTTTCGCGCTTCCGTGATTAAACTAACTAATCCTCTCGATTTAGGCGATCTTTTTGATTTAGAAATTTACTTAAAAATAATTGACCAGACTTTAGCTCAACCAGAGGTTGATGGCCTCATCTTTTTGCACACTTACAATGCCGCTATGGAAGGACAAAAATCCCGGGAGCTCTTTTCGCAAATAATCGAGCTTTCTAAAAAATATGATAAGCCGGTGGCTTTATATGTTTCCACGGAAGATGCCGAGGTAAACTATTTAAAACGGAATCTTAAATATCCCGTCTTTACCCAAATTGTGGAGACAGTGCGGGCCTTAAAAATAAACCGCGCCTATTATGTGGAAAAAGAACGCCGGCGCCAATTAGAAGAAATACCAGTTTTCCATGTAAATAAAGATTTAGCATCTTCTCTTCTAAGGAGAGCTGATCAAGAAAAACGGGATTTACTCTTGCCGGAGACAGGCGAATTACTAAAGGCGTACGGAATTCCCATGGTCCAGGGCTTTACCGCAGGAACTCAAGAAGAGGCCGTACAAGTGGCCAAGGAAATTGGGTTTCCCGTAGTTATGAAGGTCATATCTAAAGAGATTTCGCATAAATCAGATGTGGGTGGAGTGCAGTTAAATTTACGGAGTAGCGAAGGAGTGCGGGGAGCCTATGAGGATATGCTGGCCCGCCTGCGGAAAAATTTTCCAGAAGCGAAGATTGAGGGTGTGCTTATCCAGCCCATGGTTACCGGAGGAAGAGAGCTTATCGTAGGTGGCAGACAAGATGAACAATTCGGTCCGGTGGTGCTGGTGGGCTGGGGAGGGGTATTTGTAGAGATCTTTGGCGAGTTTTCCGTGCGGGTAGCGCCGATTTCCCGCAGGGAAGCCAAAGAGATGATCGAAGAGTTAAGGGGGGCCGCCATTCTGCGCGGATTGAGAGGGGACAAGCCCTCGGATATAGAGGCGGTGACCGAGGTGATCTTACGTATTTCCCAATTGCTTACGGATTTTCCCGAGATTCAAGAGATTGATCTCAACCCGTTGCGTGTTTTTGCTGTGCCAGAAGGTTGTTTAGCCTTGGATGGTCGGGTGATATTAAAAAAATGAAAGAAGGCCGGGGCCATATCAAGCTATTTACCGAAGAACTGATTGACGGTCAGAGGGAGGATCTGACCGTTGATCACTTTTAAATTTTAATCTAAGCTGGGATCGATAAATCCTTGC
>JBNAWB010000213.1:0-6045 GCA_049699975.1 Thermodesulfobacteriota bacterium | reverse complement strand
CTCTCCCTCCCGCCTGAAGTAGGTACGAATTTCAAAAGTGATCGACGGTCAGCTTATCTCTCAATTCCTACGCGGCTCTCCACACCCTTTTTATAATAATGCTTAACTTCCTTCATTTCGGTAACTAAATCGGCTATATTGATTACGCGGGCATTCGCCCATCTGCCCGTGAGCACTAACTCCACATTCTTAGGCTTCTCTTTAAGTACTTTGATCAATTCTTTTAAAGGTACCAACCCATACTTCACGGCCACGTTGATTTCGTCCAAAATTACCAAATGATATTTACGGCTAATTATTGACTTTTTAGCTATGTCCCATCCTTTTTGCGCTAATTCAATATCAATTGGATCCGGTGTTTTTCTATGCACAAAACTTTCCCGGCCCACGGGAATTATCCGTAAAAATGGAGAAAGTTTACGGGCTGCTTTTAGCTCCCCATATATTTCTCCCCCTTTTAAAAATTGGATCATCAATACTTTCAATTTATGCCCCGCGGCGCGCAAGGCCAATCCTAAAGCGGCCGTGGTTTTGCCTTTGCCATTCCCGGTATAAACTTGAATGAAACCTTTAAATTTAATTTTATGGGTCATAGCTCTCCTCTGCTTGCTTTTTGGGCTGCTCTATATTTTTATTACCAAAAAAGAAAAAGAAGCAACCACCAGTAGCGTTCCCCAATCCCTGGCCTTCATTTCCAACTCATGGAGATGAGTTCGCTTTTTTCCGCTTACGTATCCCCTGGCCATGAGCGCTACGGCTAAATCATCCGCTCTTTTAATAACACTATTAAAAAGAGGAGTTAAAATAGGCAGCATATTTTTGGCTCGTTGCCTTAAACCTCCAGATTCAAAATCCACTCCGCGGGCACTCTGGGCCTTGATTATCCGATCTGCTTCTTGTTGCAGAATGGGTATAAATTTTATGGCTAACATCATCATCATGGAAAGGTCTTCCACCGGGACGCGGAGTTTTTTTAAAGGATAAAATATTTTTTCCAAGCCGTGGACCATTTGTAAAGGAGAGGTAGTTAAAGTCATCAAGGAGGAAAAGAGGATAGTTAAAAAAAGTTGGCCAGCCACCAAAGCTCCTTTATTCGCTCCAGTCCAAGTGGGATTGATAAAACTTATGGGGAAAAAGGGGAGCGAGGGGCCCGGAGTAGAAAAGAGATGAATTCCGGCGGCGATCAAAAAAAGCCAGATGAAAGGCCTGATTCCCCGAAAAACAAAAGACCAAGATAAGCGGGATAAAAATAAACCTAAAAAGAAAAACCCTACCAGAAACAAAAGGCCAGGGAATGAGCTAATCAAGAAAACATCACTCATGAGCAGAAGAAGAGCAATAAATTTTGTCCGGGGGTCTAAGCGATGAAGAAAAGAATCCCCGGGCAGAAACTGCCCGAGGGTAATATCAGCTAAAAACTTCATGGAAGGTATTGGGCGATCAGGATTTCGGCAATTTGGACGGCATTTAGGGCCGCTCCTTTGCGAATATTATCAGCTACGATCCACATGTTGATCCCGTTAGCGATAGACTCATCTTCTCTAATTCGGCCCACAAAAGTTTCATCCCGGCCGGCGGCGTAAATAGCTAAAGGATATTCATTTTGCTTTGGATTGTCGACGACGACTACGCCTGGCGCCTGAGAGAGAATCTCTCTCACTTCCTGGGGCGTAATCTTCTTCTCTGTTTCAATATTCACTGATTCGGAATGGGCGTATAAAACTGGTACCCGCACTGTGGTCGCGGTGACCCTGATCTGCGGATCTTCCATTATCTTCTGCGTCTCGTTAACCATCTTCATTTCTTCTTTGGTGTAACCATTTTCCAAAAAAGAATCAATATGCGGTAAGCAGTTAAAGGCGATCTGGTGGGGATAAACTGTTTTAGTTACTTCCTGGGAATTAAGGATAGCTTTGGTTTGTCTTAGAAGTTCATCAATAGCTTTTAATCCTGTGCCCGAAACTGACTGATAAGTAGAAACAACTACTCGTTTAATTTTGGCTACGTCATGAATGGGTTTCAAAACCACAACCATTTGAATGGTAGAACAGTTTGGGTTAGCGATAATGCCTTTGTTTTTGTACTGAGCGATGGCGTGCGGATTTACTTCGGGAACTACTAAAGGCACATCTGGATCCATGCGGAAGGCACTGCTATTATCAATGACCACCGCGCCCGCCGCAGCGGCTGCCGGGGCAAACTCCAAGCTCCGGGCTGCACCCGCAGAAAAAAGAGCAATTTCTACTCCTTTAAAAGAATCATGGTTCAGTTTCTCCACTTTGATCTTTGTGCCCCGGAAATTCAACTCTCGCCCCACAGAACGTTCCGAAGCCAGCAGCTTGAGAGACCTGACTGGAAATTGGCGCTGTTCCAAAGTCTTGATCATTTCTAAGCCAACTGCTCCTGTAGCTCCCGCCACCGCTACGGAATATAGTCTGCTCATCTTATTGCTCTCCCTCGATTATTATTTATCTATTTT
The DNA here is from genome assembly GCA_049699975.1 of Thermodesulfobacteriota bacterium. Taxonomy (GTDB): domain Bacteria; phylum Desulfobacterota; class SM23-61; order SM23-61; family SM23-61; genus CAZAGD01. The sequence continues at coordinate 3,566 of JBNAWB010000213.1, read as the reverse complement.
AAAGTAATGACCTTTGCTCATCAACCAGCTTTTGCCTTCAAAGCTGCGTATTCAGCTTCAACACGCTCTTGGATCTTAGCTATTAACTCCGGAGTCAGATGACGAAAACGCCCCTGACCTTCCAAGTAATCTTTAATAGGACGTAGCTTTGGAAATTCTACAGTAATCCTATATTTCCCATGGTCAACTTCGTAAATAGGAAAAATCCCTGTCTCTGCCGCCAAGCGCCCATAGCGGATTGCTTGATCAGAAGGAATCCTCCATCCCGTTGGACATACAGAAAGAATATGAATATAAGATGGGCCTTGGATGGCTTGGGCTTTCTTTACTTTCTCGTATAGGTCATATGGATAGCTGGCGCAGGCTGTAGCTACATAGGGAATGCCATGGGCTGCCGCTATCTCCGGCATGTTCTTCTTCCAAGTCATTTGCCCCGGACTCATTTTGCCCGGCGGGGAAGTGGTGGTCATAGCTCCAAAAGGGGTAGAACTCGACCGTTGAATGCCTGTATTCATATAAGCTTCATTATCAAAACAGAAATATATCATGTTATGACCACGTTCTAAAGCTCCACTCAAAGCTTGAAGTCCAATATCTGCAGTCCCTCCATCTCCAGCCATGCCAATAGCTTTTATTTCTTTTTGTGGTAGCCGACCTTTACGCATAAGAGCTTTCAACCCAGCTTCTAACCCAGAGGCTACAGCCGCCGCATTCTCAAAAGCCACGTGAATCCAAGGGACAGCCCAGGATGTAGTAGGCAGAGGAGAGGAAACAATTTCCATGCATCCTGTAGCATTAGCAATTACGATATCAGGTCCTAAGGCCTTCAGCACAAATCTTACCGCTAAAGCTTCGGCGCAGCCCTGGCAGGCACGGTGACCAGAAACAAAGTACTCTTCCTCTGGCCAGCTCTTCGCCTTGATGAATTTTAAATCGCGCACAGTGTCTGTTGGTCTAACCTTAGGTGTGCTTTTCTTCCCTTTCTTTTCTTCCACCATTTTTTAACCTCGCTCTCTGACACCTATTAAATAATATTCTTCTTGTCGGTCTATACCCTTAATGACCGAATCCACGGCGGCTATAATTTGTTCCGGAGGAACATCCCTTCCACCCAGGCCAGCGATGAAACCAAAAACCTGGGGGTGATTTTCTTGATCATATAAAGCAGAACGGATCTCGGAAAAAACTGGTCCCCCTGGTCCACCCGTAGATAGAGCCCGATCGATAACAATTAGCTTCTTTACTCCTGAGGTCATCTGCCGCAATTCCGCAAATGGGAAGGGACGCCACAGCCGAAGTTTCAAAAGGCCAACTTTTTCCCCTGCGCTCCGCAGGCGGTCAACAGCTTCCATAATCACTTCACAGATTGATCCCGCAGCTATAATGCCTACCTCAGCATCAGCCAAGCGGTATTCTTCCAAGGGAGAATATTCTCGACCAGTTAATTCCTTCCACTCAGCCCATACTTCTTTAATTATAGGTAAGGAATTGCGCAGGGCTACATCATGGGCTTTTTTGGTCTCCATGTATAGCTCCGGCATGGCGAAGGCGCCCATGGTCACTGGTTGGTCTGGGTGCATCCGGTATAAAGGTTGATAAGGAGGAAGAAATCTGTTCACTTCTTCTTGACTCAAAAATTCAACTGCTTCCACTACGTGGCTTAAACTAAAGCCGTCAATGTTAATAGCTACGGGCAGAAGAACTCTCCTGTCCTCCCCAATGCGAAAAGCACAGATAGTCTGGTCATAAGCTTGTTGGCCATTATCCACAAAAATTTGAATCCAGCCACAATCGCGGGAAGCCATAATATCACTATGGTCATTCCAGATATTCAATGGGGCCGAAAGGGCCCGGTTGACCACGGCCATAACGATGGGAAAGCGCATTGCTGAAGCAATAAAGAGGAGCTCATGCATGAGCGCTAAACCTTGGGCACTCGTAGAAGTAAAAGTCCGCGCTCCTACTGCCTGAGTGCCTATACATACAGACATGGCTGAATGCTCCGATTCCACCGGGATGAATTCTGCATCCAGATGACCATCAGCCACGAGTTCTGAGAGATGTTCGACGATATGCGTCTGGGGTGTTATGGGGTAAGCTGCAATACAATCAACATTAGCCATTTTTACAGCTTCGGCTACAGCCAGAGAAACTTCTATACCTACTCGTTTATTCATTATTTTTCTTCCTCCACCATGGTAATACAACCAGTCAAACACTCCCGGGCACAGATGCCGCATCCTTTGCAATAATCCAGATTAGCCATGTAGTAACCCTCGGCAGTTTTGTGAATCGCCGCATCCGGACAAAAGACCCAGCAAACGCCACATTTAATACATTGTTCCTTATCCACTATAGGCCGCTGAGATCGCCAATCACCAGTCTTATATTCCCGGGCATTCCCGGGCTCAGTTATGACGCAGCCCACAGTCAGATCTTCCCAAGCATATTGCTCCATAGGTTTGGCCATTAATCTCCTCCTTTTATTTATACAACCAGACTAAAGCTACCTTTAAACCTCTAAACCTCCTTTTTTATTTTTGGGGAAAATCTAAATATGGGGAAGGTTAAAGATGATTTGTAGCTTTAGTCTTAGGCACTCAAAATAGTCTCCTCAAATGCTCGGCGCAATGCCCTTTCATTTCTTTCCATAGCCCTTCCAAAGCGCGCTTTCAAAGGGGGAAGAAACGAGTCCAGGTTTACAATCCCGCTGGCTTTAACCAGAGCCCCCAGCATGGTGGTATTGGTTATGGGCAGGCCTAATTCTTCTCTGGCTATCCGTTCGGCATCGACCACGGCTAAACGCATCTGATACCCAAACTCTTGGCGAATCAGCTCAATTGTTTTATGCGAATTTATGATTAATAAACCACTGTCCTTTAATCCCTGAGATGGATCCATAATCTTTAAAAGACTCGGATCTAAGACAACCACCACATCTGGCTGATAAATTTTTGAGCGCAGGCGAATCGGTTTATCATTCACCCGCGCAAAGGCCACCACTGGTGCGCCTCTTCTTTCGGGTCCAAAGCTGGGAAATCCTTGCGCATATTTACCTTCTTCTATGGCTGCCAAGGCCAGCATCTCGGCTGAAGTTACTGCCCCTTGCCCACCGCGACCATGAAATCTGACCTCGATCATTTTAATTTTCCCCTTTTATTTCCTTAGCCTATGGCGAAATTTATTTTTTTCAGCAAATCAAGCTATATTTTTTGCATACCATAATTAAAAATAATATGTCAACCTTTTATTAATGACCCGAGCTAATTTTTTTTAAAAAATTTTTGACTGCCTAACATTTTTAATTTTTCGCTTTAGTAAATGCCGGCCATTTTAAAGAATAAGCTAAATTTCAATGCATTACGAGATCGCCCATTGCTCCGCTCCCTCGCGATGACCTTACGACTCAGCCTCATTCCTCCTTTTTAGTGATGAGTTACAGCAAGCGTAATCCATCACTTAAGGGTGGGATTATTAGAGGAATTTTTATTTTTGGAAGTGCCCGGGGCAGGCCCGAGGCAGGCCAGAGGCGGGCATGAATGAAGAAGCATCGGCGGGAGAAGAAG
>JBNAWB010000212.1:0-6082 GCA_049699975.1 Thermodesulfobacteriota bacterium | reverse complement strand
GTCCCCGCCGTTCTTTGCGGAAAGAAGGTGGATAAGTATAAAGACGTTAATTCCCCGCCGATTTTAATTTCGCCTCTCCCCCTCTCGCCTGTTTCTTGCTGGCGAGAAATATTAAAACTGTTAGACAATCAGTTGATAACCCAATTGACTTGATAAGAGAATGGCCATAAAATGAGTTTTAATAAAAAGTTTTTAGAAAAGAGTTATGTCCAGGCCAAAGGCCACCCAGACTCCGGGTGGCTTTTTTATTAGGAGGAAGGGAATGGTAGAAAAATATGGAGCTATAATTTCTTATTTTATCATTATCCTTTTAGTTGGCCTTTTTACTCGCCGATATGCCCAGCCCACGGCGGATGATTTTTTCCTGGGCGGAAGAAATTTAGGGCCCGTTTTGCTTTTCTTTACTATGGCCGCTACTAACTTTTCCGCCTTTACTATTTTTGGATTTTCTGGAGCAGGCTATCGCTCAGGTTATGCTTTTTACCCGGTCATGGCTTTTGGTACTGGATTTATGGCGGTTTCTTTTTGTTTCCTTGGCCGGAGAATTTATGAATTAGCTAAGGAGAAAGGCTACATATCCCCTGCAGAGTTGATCGGGAAGCATTATCAAAGCAGATTTTTGCAAATCTTAATTTTTGTGGTTATGGTCATTTTTACTATTCCTTATATAGCCATCCAACCTATTTCTGCCGGCTATACTTTAGAATCTCTTTTGGGCATTCCCTATTTTTGGGGAGGGGTTTTGGTCATGGGCATTATTGTTTTGTATGTCTTTATGGGTGGATTTCGAGGCGTCGTCTGGACTGATGTCATTCAAGGAGGCATGATGGTGGTCCTAATGACGGTGGCTATGTTACTATTAGCTGCTCCATATGGGGGAATTATTAAAGCCAACGAAACTGTTTTTCAAAAATTTCCAGAGCTATTTTCTCGTCCTGGGTTGAACAATGCCTTTCCTGTTTCCATCTGGTTTAGTTATATGCTCCTTTGGTTACTTTGTGACCCTATGTTCCCCCAGCTTTTTCAGAGATTTTTCGTCGCTCGAAATCAAAGTTCTTTAGACTTAACAATGCTCGCTTATCCAGCGATTACCGGTTTTCTATTTCTCCTTCCGGTTACCATAGGAGTCATTGGCCGCCTTTCTTTTCCTGATCTGACTGGGAAAGAGACTGATCGCATAATTCCCTTGTTACTTTCTCAACATGCAAATAATTGGTTGGGAGCTTTAATTCTTACCGCAGGCTTAGCCGCTCTCATGTCCACTCTGGACTCGCAGTTATTGACTTTAAGCTCCATGTTCACTCGGGATGTATTTTCTGATCGCCGTTATGTAAAGAAGCAGAATTGGTTGGGCAAGTTTTTTGTGCTCATTCTGGCTGCCCTTGGCCTTTGCATAGCCTACCGCCCCCCAGCAACTATATTAATCATAGCCACAGAAACCTTTACTGGCTTAGCGGTTCTTTTCCCGGCCGTCCTGGGTGGTCTTTATTGGCCGAGAGCAACAGCGAGGGGAGCTATCCTTTCTATTTTAGTTGGGGAAACCTTAGTCGTGGCCTATGTATTTAAATTACTCCCCACATTTGGATTTTTACTTGTCGTTCCCATTATAGTTGCGACTACCATAGTCTTTTTCATTGTTTCTTACCTGGATTCTTCTTTATCCCAAAGAGCAGCAATAACGCGCCTTGAGGGGCAACAAAGGATAAAAAAGATAAACTGGAGAAAGGCTTTCTGGCCTTTGGTCATTTTCAGTCTCCTTTTCTTTTTGGGTATAGATTTTTGGGCCTGGGAATCATCTGCTCCCTTGATTTTGGGATTCCCTTGGTGGATTTGGTATTTCATCATGTTAAATATTTTAATTATGGGGGCCATGGCAAAATGGTTAATAAAATCGAGTTACCAAAGGCGGAAAAATTAAAAAAATTTGGTTGACTTTAATAATAAATAAAGTATATTTTCTATCACCAGCCCAAGCCAATAAAAAATATAAGCGAACATAAGAAGCTTTAAAATATTTATTCTGAGAAATTGAAAATGAGGGGAGGTGGAGAAAGAACAATAATTTTTATAAATTCATCAGAAGGGGGGGACAATGATGAAGAAGGTATATCTGTTATTTTTAATTTTATCTTTGGTGATTAGTTGTGCTACAACCGGTGGAATTCGCCAGTCAGCGGTGCCTTCAGCAAAAATAGAAAAACTAGAATTCAAACCAGACAAAGAAGGTTTTTACTATGTCCATGTAACGGTGCGCAACGTTTCTGGAGAAGCCAAGCCTTTTTATATGTTAATCCAGGCAGAAGACCAACCGCCGCAATTGACTGCTTCAGGAGAAAAAGGAGAGCCAAAACCCATAGCTCCAGGAGGAGTTTATACCTTTCAGCTTAATACGCTGCTGAAAAAAGAACCTACAAATATATCTATAGAAATTATGGAAAAGCTGCCGCGATGATGCTTTAGAAAGGAGGCAGAGATGAAAAGAATTATATTTTTCGGGGGATTAATTATTTTAATTGGTGGATTAATTTTAGGGGGTTCTGATCCAGCTTGGGCTAAAGCTAAGAAATACATTTTAATTGGCTCCACCCAGACTGGTTCCAGTCATTATGCTTATGCAGTGGCCGCCACGAAAGCCATCAATAAATTTGTTCCCGAGGTTAATGCCAGTGTAGTGGAGACAGGAGCTTCGGTTGATAATGTAAAACGCCTCAAAGCTGGTCAAATTGATATAGGAGCGGTAGTAACCGAGAAGGTTATGTACGAAGCCTGGAAAGGAATAGGAATATGGAAGAATATGGCCACGCCAGATTTAAGGATGCTCTGGGCTTATACCCAGTCCATAGATTATTATGTGGTGCGCGAGGATAGCGGGGTAACGAAACTTGAAGATTTGGAAGGGAAAAAATTTAATCCGGGTATGCGCGGGTCAGCCACAGAAGCCACTACTAAAGAGATATTTCAAATTTTAGGTATTAAGCCTGATTACCATGTGGGCGGCACGGCTGATGCGGTGGCGGCCATAAAAGATGGCCGGATTGTGGGGTACGTCAAGACTGGCATCGGATTGCAGTTAGATGCTTCTACTCTGGATGTGATGACTCTGACCAAAATCCGGCTTATTCCCATGACACCGGAACATGTTAGAAAAGTAAAAGCCGTTATCCCTTATCTACCATTCTTTACGGTCCCGGCGGGAGGAATCAAAGCTATGCCTCAACAGCCTGAATATACAAGTTGGGGGATGGTAGTCTGCGGTGTGGCTTTGAAAAGTTTTCCGGAAGACTTGATGTATAAAATCGTTAAGGCAATTCTGCAAGGGAGAGAGATGATCATTTCTGCTTTTCCAGCACACGCGGAAGTTGATGTGCCAAAGGATACGGTAAAAGTTACGATGATTCCTCTACATGCCGGTGCTTATCGGGTTTACAAAGAAATGGGGGTTAAGATACCCGAACACGCAGTCCCTCCTGAGGTTAAAAAATAAATAGGGGCTAAGTAGGGTATTGGTCAAGAGGGCATGAAAGAGGTAGTCCTTGCTGAGGCCCTCTTTTTAATATTTTTATTTTATAATTTAGGGAGGCTCTTCAGCAAGGCATTTATGATGAATTATCCAAGGATCAGCTCCTAAATCTTCTTTTCCACTTTTAAAAAAGGAATAGAAATTTAACATGTTTCGCTCTTAAGTCTTATATCCAAAGGGGGAGAGGATTTCTTGTATCAGAAAAAAGATATGGAAAAAGAAAAAACTGAAGATAGAGAAATAAAAGTTACCGCCCGCACCTACAAAGGTTGGGCAAAATTCTTAATTGCTCTAATAGCCATAAGTTATGTTTGCTTTCATCTCTATACGGGATACGCTGGCCCTTTCCCTAATTTACAGCAGCGGGCCATCCATGTGGGTTTCGCTTTAGTTCTAACTTTTCTTGTTCTCCGACCCTTCTATCGGCAAAAAGCAGAAAAGTGGGAAAGTATTATATTGGTCATTGACTTAATAATGGCAGGTATGGCCATCTGGTGCTGTGCTTATATATTTGTCAAGTACAACTGGATCATGGAGCATCCAGCGGAGTCGACCAGCTTTCAATTATTCCTGGGAACGGTAGCTATCTTGCTAACTTTAGAAGCCAGCCGGAGAACCATTGGCCTTCTCTTCCCTTTTTTGACTCTCCTTTTTATTCTTTATGCTCTTTTAGGCCCTTATATCCCTGAAATACCTTTGATCGGCGGTTCTTTGGTTAATTGGGGACACCGGGGATTTAGCCTAACTTATATTATCCAAATTATGTTTTTGAGTGATCAAGGACTTTGGGGATTTGTTACCGGAATCTCGGCCACCATTGTAGCTATGTTCATTATTTTTGGAGCTTTTATTTTATTTACCGGAGGAGGAGAAACATTTATAGACTTAGCCTTATGGTTTACTGGCCGATTCTATGGAGGAGCAGCCAAGGTGGCTGTAGTAGCCAGTGGGTTTTTCGGAATGATATCTGGGAGCGCCGTGGCTAATGTAGCAACTACGGGGACATTCACTATTCCCATGATGAAAAGGTTGAAGTATGGGAATGAATTTGCTGGCGCAGTAGAAGCTACTGCTTCTTCAGGAGGGCAAATTACTCCTCCAATTATGGGAGCGGGAGCCTTTATCATGGCCGAAATTCTGGAAATTTCTTATTTGAAGGTGGCCATATGTGCTGCCATTCCCGCCTACCTTTACTACCTCGGCTGTTTTAGCGCCGTGCATTTTGAAAGCGTAAAAAGAAATTTAGGACGGGTCCCTTCCTCAGAAATTAAGCCAATCCGCGCCATCTTGAAACCATCACGGTCTGTGCCTTTACTAATACCTATTTTCATACTTCTTGGTTTTCTATTGCAAGGGTACACTCCCGAAACTTCAGCTTTTTGGGCGATTGCGGCGGCAGTATTTTTATATCTTTTTTCTTCTCCCCAAGATATGCGTCCAAGAGCCGCACGCCTCTTAAAAGGCATGGAAGATGCTGGTCGATCCATGATTAAAGTTGTGCCCCTGCTTGTATGTGCCAATATAATTATTTCTTTAATTAATATTACAGGTATTGGCGTTAAACTTTCCGAATTCATTTTGGCCATCGCTGGAGATAATACTTTTTTGGCCTTAGTTTTAGCCGCAATAGTTACGCTTATTCTCGGAATGGGCGTCCCTACTACGGCCGCTTATCTTTTGGCCGCAGCCGTAATTGCTCCTTCCTTGAAGAATATGGGCTTTGAAGCCATAGCTGTTCATCTGTTCATCTTTTATTTTGCCATTCTTTCAGCCATTACCCCTCCGGTATGCGCGGCCGTATATGTGGGGGCAGGAATTGCCCAAGCAGACTGGCTCAAAACAGCTTGGATTGCCATGCGCCTGGCTTTGGTTGAATATATTATTCCTTTCATTTTTATTTATAATACCTCCCTCCTTTTCCTTGGGCCCTGGCAGACCATTTTGACCTCTTTCTTGACCGCCACCATAGGAGTGGCTATGATTGGCTGCGCCACTATGGGGTATTTAGCTGGGCCTTTGAATGTTTTTATGCGCTTGGCAATACTCGTCGGGTCCACCATGTGTATTACTCCTGGTTATAAATCTGATCTAGCAGGCCTGAGCATCTTAGGTCTAATTTATGCTTATCAAAAGATCCGCGCGCGCAAAGGAAATCTAAAGAGCCTGCCGGCAACTTCTTCGGAAACAAACTGATTTTTATTCTAACCGCCAAAGAGACTGTGACCCAACCCCTTTTTTGTCATGGCGAGCGACCCCGCACTTGATGCGGAGGGCGTGGCCATCTCATTATTTTCAGTCAATTACGAGATTACTTCGATCGCTACGCTCCCTCGTAATGACCTAAAATTGTAGGGCGAGGGTCCATCCCTGGTTCATCCCTGGCCGCATTTTCGGCAAGCCCTAAAGGCTTGCCCTACATTTTATCCTTAATAACTCAGGGAACTCCATCCAGGGATTATAATTTTTTAAAAATATTTTAAAGTTCTTTCTTTGGGTGCTCCTGCGCACTCTGGGAGAGTTGCTCTTTTTCCTAATAAAATTTAAAGAATTGGCAAGTATGTA
>JBNAWB010000211.1:0-6103 GCA_049699975.1 Thermodesulfobacteriota bacterium | reverse complement strand
ATCTATTTTAAAAACAGGAAGCTATTATTTATATTTATCTGGTATAGGCAAGTATGTCCCCGCCGTTCTTTGCGGAGAGCAGGTGGGTAAGAGAGAAATGGTCATTTCCCAGCCGATTTTAATTTCGCCTCCCCCCTCCCGCCTGTTTCCTGCTGGCGAAAAATATTAAAACTGTTAGACAGCCAGAATTTTTATTAGGAGGGATTTTAAATGAAATTAGTAACTTACCAACTAAAAAGAAGCAAAACCAGGGAATTGAAAGCAGGAATCTTTTTGGATGAAAATTTCATATTAGATCTGCCTGCGGCCGCCGCCTTCTATTTAAAAGAAAAAGAGAAAGAAAAGAAGGCATATGAGTTAGCTGCCGAACTAATGGCTGGGGATATAAAGAAAATTTTGGAGAAGGGAAGGGCGGCCATGAGTTTGGCGCAAAGCACCTATAAGAATTTTTTAAAATGGCAAAAAGCACAGAAGAAACCTCTGCGCGGATTACGGGGTGAGCCGCTAATATTTTCGCGGCCAGAGATTAATTTGAAAGCCCCCATTCTTAAGCCAGGCAAAATTATCGCTATGGGCTTAAATTTCCGTGATCATGCGGAAGAGAACAAAATGCCCATTCCCGAAATACCTGTGGGTTTTTTAAAAGCCTCTTCGGCAGTAACCGGTCCATACGATCTTATACCTTATCCTTCTTCTATAAACCAACTGGATTACGAAATAGAACTTTGCTTGGTAATAGGCAAGAAGGGGAAAAATATTCCCAAGGAAAAAGCTTATGAATACATAGCGGGATATATGATTATGAATGATCTAAGCGCGCGGGATATCCAATTAAAAGAAATGGAGAAGAGGCTTCTTCTTTTAGGAAAAAGTTTTGATGGCTTTGCCCCTATAGGTCCTTACTTAGTGACTAAAGATGAAATTCCCGATGTCCACAATTTAGAAATGGAACTTTGGGTTAATGATGAGGCTGAGCCCAGGCAAAAATCCTCTACGGCTCAGATGATCTTTAAAGTTCCTGAACTAATAGAATATTGGTCGCAAATGACGTTAGAGCCTGGTGATATAATCACTTCCGGCACTCCTGGGGGTGTAGCTTTCTTCCGTAAACCAGATCCAAATAAATTCTTTTTAAAAAAGGGGGATATAGTTAAAGCAAAGATTTCTGGGTTAGGATTTTTGCAAAATAAGATTGGATAATTTTATAAATTTTGGATAAGCCTTTAACCAAGGTTCCAGGCTAAATCTTGATATAGCCCTTTTTGTTCTTGGCGTCGCCATTTAAGAAAGCGGGGTGAGAGACGATAAGCAAGGCGGCAATCTTCGATATTATCTCCGATAATTTTTATTTTCTGCAGGTCGCCTTCGCCGAAACCTTGGTCCCATAAAAAATTGAGATAACGAATCATATCGAAGTCAATGCCCATTACTTCGGTTCCTACTCTATCGACTGCTAAAAAATCTGTTCCAGCAATAGCTACTTCGTGCTTTACTGGTTCACCGGAAATTGGTCCATTGCCCTCCATTCCTTCGAAGCCGTCGAGAATGGCCAAGTCTATATGCAGATGTTGCATGATACTAAAAAGGTTGAAGTCCAAGACCCGGTTTCCGGCCTCAGTAGGATGCAGCCGATTTTTATCCATGATAAGAATGGAACCCATGATCACGTTTTTGGCCGTGAGCGTAACTCCCACCTGTAAATGGGTCTTCAAGCGGGTCAGGGAGATGATGTAGTTATGGGGATTTAGCATTTCTTGAGCTATTTTTACTGGGTGCGGCTTCAGGTCGGGATGGATCACATAAGCAATCTTCCAGGAAGAAGATTCATTTAAATCGATCAACTCCAAGCCGTATTCCTTAGCCAGGTCATAATAACCATATTCCCGGAAGCCGCGGGCGGTTGTTCCCAAAGTTGCTCCCTCCGCTATGGTAATATGACTTTCCCCCATATCTTTTAGAAACTCTACCACGGCACGCACGGCTTGCGGATGAGTGGCGCTTAAAGGAGTATAGGTAGAAACCATGTTGATTTTTATTACTGGATGCCTTCCATTTAACTTAATTTCTTCTTTTATTAGCTCCAGAGCGCGGCGGATATTCTTTTGCCGATCATCTCCTTTTACTAAGGCTACTTTCGTCATTTTTAGCCCCCTGAAATTCAACAATTGTAATTACGAAGGATAATTAATTTATAAGCTCGAAAAATAACTCTTGTCAACCTTTTTAATAATTCAATGAGCAAAGGGAAAGAACAAGTTCGTTAAAAAATTCACTGGACGGAAAATCAGGGAAAAATTATAATATTTTTTAGAAGGAGTTGAGAAGAATGATTGCTTTCGACCTGGTTTGTGCAAACGGACATAGATTCGAATGCTGGTTTAAAAGCAACCAGTCCTTTGAAGAGCAGAAGGCCTTTGGGTTAATTATGTGCCCGATTTGTGAAGACAATCATGTCGAAAAAGCTATCTCTCCCATTGCTATCAGACGACATAAGGAAGGCAGCTTGCGCCGCGAAGATAGAAGTAAAGAAACCAATCCAGAAAGAAACGTTTCTTTAGAGTTGATGCAGATGATCAGCCAATACGTGGAAAAGAATTTCGAGGATGTAGGATTAGATTTCGCCCGCGAAGCTTTGAAAATTCATTTTGGTGAAGCCCCGCAAAGGAATATAAGAGGAATGGCCCTTCCCGAAGAAGAAAAAATCTTACAGGAGGAAGGAGTAAAGTTCCTCAAAATCCCCATCATTAAACGCTTAGATAATTAAAAAAATTAAATATACTCAATAGTGGCCGGTGGCTTGGGGGTCAAGTCATAAAGGCAGCGATTCACCCCTTTAAGGGAAGTAATCCGCTGGCTGAGATGGTGCAGTTTCCCCCAAGGAAGTTCGGCTACGGTGGCTGTGCGGGCGTCTACGCTATATACACAGCGAACTACAATGATCTGACCGAATTCTCTTTGGCCGTCGCGAATTCCGGTGGCTCGGTCGTTAAGTAAAACAGCTAAATACTGAAATGCTCCGCTTTCCTGAAGTTCCTCTTCCACAATGGCGGTAGCTTTGCGAATAAGGTCGAGACGTTCTTCGGTAACCTCGCCGACGATGCGCGCTGCTAAAGCAGGACCAGGGAAAGGCATTCTTTTCGTAATTTCTTCAGGCAATCCTAATAATTTGGCTACCTCCCTAACCCCGTCTTTTCTTAAGGTACGCAATGGCTCCAAAACTTTGTAGCCAAATTCTTTTTCGGGGTCTATACCCATTTGAGCCAGAATGTTGTGCTGGCGCTTTATACCAGCTACAGTCTCTTCAATATCGGTCAAGATAGTTCCATGCAATAGAGTTTTTGCTCCCGTTTCTTTAACCAGATGTTTAAAGACCTTGGCGTAAAAAGTCTTGGTTATGGCCTGGCGCTTTTCTTCAGGATCAGTCAATCCTTTCAAGGCGTTCAGAAATTCAGTCTTGGCTTCCACTAAGCGCACGGGGATGCCCATTTTAGCAAAAATTTGTTTAACCCTTTCGGGCTCTCCTTGGCGCATGAGGGCATTATCGATGAAAACAGTCTTTAATCTATCTCCCAAAGCTCGGTGACCTAAAACAGTAACTACTGAGCTATCCACACCGCCGCTAAGAGCATTGATGGCCAAACCGTCACCTACCTCTTTTTTGATGTATTCAATCTGTTCTCTTACGAATGCTTGATAATCCATTTTCTCTCCTTCCTTAACTTAGCCAAGGGATTTTGCGTTCAAATGTTTTTGTGGATCCGCTATAGGGAATTCCACCAAGTTTTTTTACTATATTTTTAGACCTTTCCAGATCATGATCGCGGTAAATAGCTACTTTTTCAATTACCGGCGAACCGCCGCCGTGGAGGGCATCGATCAATTTATGACCGCCCCATGCTGAGGCCATCATGTCTTGGAAAAGACGAAAAGCGCGATGCTGATATTCTGCCGGAATTTCAGGTACCCGCATAATATATTTTTCTAAATAAGGTTTTGTTTTTTCATTATAGAAATCCGCTTCGGCAGGCAGGGTGGCCGTCAAACCACCTGAGATGGCCGCCAAAGCTTCATATTCGCCATAAATTGATTCTCCGGCCAGCATCCGCCCAGCGTTACAGAAATTAGAATCAGGAATACACGTGCCGGAAGGAGCTTTTTTAGAGTAGACAGCGCTGGCCACGCCAGCGGCGAAGATGAGATCAACGACCTGGATCATGTCGGCCAAAGTGTGCCGCACATGTTGGGCTCGATCAATGCCATTATATTCGGCGGCCAAAGCTGTGGCCCCTGTGAGAATCTCTGACAAGGCCGCCTTACAGCCTGTGTAACTATGCCGATGATAGAGGGCAAAGAGAAGAGCCAATTTACCAGCTAATTCTGTTTCTCCGCATAGGAAGACCCTTTCCCAAGGCACGAAAACATGATCAAAAACTGTAATCGAATGACTTATACCGAAATTCTCATATGGACAATGGAGTTGCATTCTCTTAGGCGGGTAATAAGCAGCATTTATAATGGTAACCCCTTCCCAATCAGCAGGTAAGGCGAAAGCTATAGCCCAATCCTTTTCTTCCGGGGTCATGGAGCGGGTAGGAATAGCCACGATTTCATCTACATAAACAGAGCACGAGTTATGGGCCTTGGCTCCATTGACGATGATACCATCTGCTCTTTTTTCCACCACGCGCAAGTAAAGATCGGGATCCTTCTGCTCATGAGGTCGCCAAGGACGATTACCTTTGACATCTGTCTGGGCACAATTTAGAGCCAGATCTTCTTTCTGTACTCGCTCCATAAATTTTTTAAAATTCTCGTAGTATTTTGTGCCGTATTTTTGGTCTGCTTCGTAGGATACGATGGAAATACCGTTTAAAGCATCTATACCCATACACCTTTGGATACAGCCCCCGACCTCTTGGCAGTAAAGGCGGGTCATCTTCTGCTTTAGGAGCAGGTCTTCCATATTTTGGTGAATGTGACAAAAACGGTTAATTTTCTCTCCAGTGAGATGGGATATGGCCACGCCGATTCCCTGAAATTCAGGATCAAAAGCAAAATCATAAGTGGCAGCCATAATATTAATGCCCCCAATTAAGCGGGGATCAAAACGATCAACTAATTGTCCTCCCATATAAACATTTGGTTTAAGTTTGGCAATACGCGCCCGATATTCGTCACCTTTAATCATGAAGCTGGCCTCCTTTCAGATAATCCATAATAATTTTTATAGAAAAGGTATTAGTTTCTTGCGGAAAAATTTGGCGAAGATTATTTTTTGATCCTTTCTAAATATTTTTTAGTAGCCACACTGACCCGAACTATATCTTTCTCTTTAATAAATTGGGGCACTTGAATGACCATACCATTAGCCAGCGTAGCTGGTTTGTATACTTCGTCCTGCAGACTACTCAAGCTGGGAGGCGTAGAGACGACTTCCAAGTCAACCCATTCGGGAAAGAGGACATTTACAGGTTCATCCCCCAAAAATTCGACAGCCAATCTCATATTCGGTTGCAAAAAAGGATCAAAAGGTTCCAGCATGCTCGGACTTATTTGAATTTGTTCGTAAGATTCAGGATCCATCATATAATAGCCATCGGCATCTTTATATAAATATTCCATCGTTCTCCGCGCTAAGTCCACATCCTCTAATTTTTCTTCGGGCTTAAACTTGCGATCCAGAAAAAGACCAGTCTTAAGATCTTTTAATTTTGCATGAACTAATCCGCCCATCTTGCCGCCACCCATATGGTATTCTGTTGATAAAACTTTATAAAGCTTTTTTTCAAATTTTAAAACCATGCCGGGTTTAAGATTGGACGCAAGGACCATGACTTTACCCCCTTTTTTGGATTTTTAAGGGTAAGAATTTTTCCCATGATTAGCAGAAAAATAATAAAAAATCAAGATATGAGGGGACTGACCGTAGATCACTTTTTAAATTTCAGCTTAATTCAGGCGGGAGGGGGAGAGGCTCATTAAAATGAGGCCCTTATTCTTTCATAGGTACGGGCGGGGAGATAGACATCTATTTTAAAAACAGGAAGATATTATTTATGTTTATCTGGTATAGACAAGTATTTCCCCGCCGTTCTTTGCGGAG
>JBNAWB010000210.1:0-6120 GCA_049699975.1 Thermodesulfobacteriota bacterium | reverse complement strand
GTCTCCTGCTGGTGAGAAAAATTAAAACTGATCGACGGTCAGTTAAAAAGATTATTGACTTTTTTCTCGCCTGCTATAGAATTTCTCTAACATTAGCTTTAACATTAAATTTTTTAAACTGAGAGGAGATCTAAAGAAATGAAAAAGTTTTTTAGTTTGTTTAGTTTTTTGCTTCTATTTGCTTTGTTTCTAACCCCAGTTTACTCAGCCCCAAAAGACACGGTAATCATTGCCCAAGGGGTGGACCCCTCCACTTTAGACCCCCAAAATCATTATGAAACACCTGCCTTCAACATTCTTCTCAATATCTATGAAACCCTCCTGGTGAGAAATGATGAGATGAAGTTAGAACCTCTCTTAGCGACCTCATGGAGATTAGTAAATGATTTAACATGGGAATTCAAACTCCGGAAGGGCGTTAAATTCCAAAACGGCGAGGATTTTAATGCCTATGCTGCTAAATTCAGCCTGGAGCGCATGAATGACCCTAAGAATAAACTCAAACAAACTACCCTCCAGGGGATCATGGAAAAAATTGAAATAATCGATGACTATACCATCCGCATCACCACCAAGAAGCCCTATCCTTATCTTGACGCCCAACTATCCCACATCGGGGCCATGATCCCACCTAAATATGTCCAGGAGAAAGGCGCCGCTTATTTTGGGGCCAACCCTGTAGGCACTGGACCCTATAAATTCGTCCGCTGGGTCAAAGACGACCAGTTAGTACTTACGGCCAATGAGAATTATTGGGGAGGGAAGCCCAAAATTAAGAATGTAATATTTAAGCCAATTCCGGAAGCGACTACCCGAGTTGCTGGGCTGCAAACCCAGGAATTAGACGTGATCGTGAACATTCCTCCTCACTTGGCAAGGCTTATGGATTGGAAAGGACGATCTTCAGTGGCTAAAGTTCCCAGCTCGCGGGTAATTTTCATCGCCTTTGATAATAGGGAAGGAGGCCCTTTGGCGGACAAGAGAGTCCGCCAAGCTATTGCTCATGCCATTGACTTGGACACCATTATTAAAAAAGTTCTGGAAGGTAATGGTCTAAAGTTGGGCAGCATTTTTACCAAATATCATTTTGGGTATGATCCGCAATTCAAACCTTACTCCTATGATCCAGAGAAAGCAAAGAAACTCCTGGCGGAGGCTGGTTACCCGCAAGGTTTCGATTTAACCATTAATTCTCCAACTGGCCGATATCTAAACGATAAAGAAGTGGCCGAGGCCGTAGTGGGAGATTTACGTAAAATTGGTATCAACGCCAAAGCCCGGATTAACGAATTCGGTACTCATATGGCTATGCTGTATGCTCATAAAGGGGGTCCGGCTTATCTGTTAGGTTGGGGAGGGGCGACTTTTGACGCTGACGCTACCTTATTCCCCCTCCTCCGCACCGGTCAGGTATTATCACATTTCACTAACCCCAAATTGGACGAGTTGATCGACCGAGGCCGAAGCATTATGGATAAACAAAAAAGACAAGAGATTTATACGCAAGCTTCTCAGTTAATTAAAGAAGAAGTGCCTTGGGCCTTTGCTTATCAGCAGATGGATATTTACGGAGTGAGCGCGCGCTTAAACTGGAAGCCACGAACTGATGAAAAAATCTTTGTTTCCAAAATGTCCTTTAAATAATAATTATTACTCGGAGCGATTAAATATTTACACTTATTCCCCTCACCCTCCCCTCTCCCCAGGCGTGGGGAGAGGGTTAGGTCGGAATCGACTCGTACCGAGGTGAGGGGTTAAGAACAGCAGATGTCATTTATTTAATGATCTCATTAATAATTGCTTATTCTCTAAATTAAAAAGAAAGGAGGATAGGAAGATGGAACTTGATAGAAGAGATTTTTTGAAGACAGGTGTTACCATTTTAGGAGCAGCGGCCATTAGTGAGCATCTTTCCCCAATATTTTCTAAAGGAGTCTCCCCAGTTCATGCTGCCGGTCCTGACCCCCAATATGAAATTTATGCCCTCAAATATGCCGGTCCATTCACCAGCAAGTTGGCTATGGTTTTATGGATGGAAGGTTGGGATCAAGATATCGACCGTTACTATTATCTTTGGGCTATCAAAGGAAAAGGTGAATTCACCATAGTTGATACGGGATGTGGAGTAACTCTCGCTACGCAAAGAAAGTTAAAAGGTTTTGTAAATCCCGTGGATGTTTTAGCGCGCCTCGGAGCTAATGCGGAAACTGTAAAAAAGGTGGTCATTACCCATATTCACTTTGACCACGTGGGCGGCATGGAAATGTTCCCCAAGGCCTTTCCTAAAGCTACATTTTATGTGCAGAAAAAGGAATACGATTTCTGGATTAAAAACCCCCTGGCCAAGCGGCCTCCTTTTGCTCGGGTAGCCGATCCGTTAGCCAATAAAGCCCTCGCTGAATTAGAAGGAACGGATCGCCTGCGCTTAGTCTGTGGCGATGAAAAACTACTTCCGGGTATAGAACTTCTCTTTGCTCCAGGTCATACTATTGGCCTTCAGGCTGTAGCAGTTAATACCGCCAAAGGAACAGCTATTGTAGCCTCTGATTGTGCTCATATTGCCCGCAGCTTTAAAGACGACAACCCCAGCTGTTTAATCACCGATCTGCCTGCTTGGCTGCAATCGTTTGACAAACTGCGTGGCAGAGCGGCTTCATTAGATTTAATATTCCCAGGCCATGATGTAATGATGTATCAAAATTTCCCGAAAGTAGCGGAAGACATTACGCAGCTTGTTTAATTTACATGCCGTAATGGATCCCCTCACCCCGCCCTCTCCCCCGCTGGGGAGAGAGGAAGGGTTAGGGGCAAATCTTTTTACCATATATGTTTTTTCCCCCTTTTAGTGAAGGATTTCCTTAAAAAATTTATCCTTTTTGCTTTTCATTCGGAATATGCTATAAAAAATAAAAGAAAAGAAATAGGCATCCAATAAACTGCTTTTGTTTTAAAGAGGTTTTTTTGGCACTTCCCAAAATCCATATTATTCGCCAAGGCGAATGCTTAGTCAGCATTTCTTTAAAATATGGCTTTAACCCAGAAACAATATGGAATGACCCTGCTAACGTGCAACTAAAACAGAGCCGCCAAAATTATCATGTTCTTTATCCTGGGGATCGGGTTTTCATCCCCGAGTTACGAACTAAAGAAGAAGAGGCGGTTACTAATAATCGACATAAATTCCGGCGCAAAGGAGTTCCAGTTTACCTTCATCTGCAACTATTTAACGAAAATAGAGAACCTTTAGCCAATAAACCTTTCACACTCCGGGTAAGTGGGAGAATCTCGCAAGACATCACTGATGGAGAAGGTTGTTTAAAGGTTCCTATTCCTCCGCCAGAAAAAGAAGGAATTTTATTGATCGATAATCATGAATTTAATATCAGAATTGGCTATTTAAACCCCTTGGAATACCTAAGCGGAGTTAGGAGCCGCCTTAGCAACTTGGGATATAAAGCTGGCGCGGGGGGCGAGGAAATGGATGCCGAATTGCGAAGTGCTCTGGAGGATTTTCAAGAAGACCAGGGATTGCCTAAGACTGGAGAAATTGACGAAACGACTATAAACGCTTTGCGAGACAGGCATAAATTTTAATTCAGAGCCTCGGCAAAAATAAATAAGTAGAGGATAACCTCTTATGAGTTGCTCGTTAAAGCGAAGAATAAACTATTGCCATAAATTATTGAAATCTCTCTATTAAAGGATGACGTTATCCCGCCGATTGTTTTTAAATTCGGCTTTTTAAAAATACAAGGAAAATAAATAATGACTTGTGGGCATTGTTCAACAAATACAGGATATTATGCTATTGATACCTGTGATCCTCAGCAGCAATGTTGTCCTGACGATCTGGCCGATGCTGAGTTGCAAGTTTGTCGGGAAGAATATTATTTTTTTGATGTTACTCGCTCCGTCTCTAACGCCTCCCCAACTAGCCAATCAGTTTCTAACTCCCCCACAACTCCTCAACCCGTCGTCTTATCATGCCCATCACCTGATGAAATGAGAAATTGGCCAAGATATACAGTGGCTCAGAGTAGAAATGGTAATATTTATTTGGCTATTTTAAGACCCAATCAAAGCAGCCCCTCCCAGAGATTGCGGGAACTCTCGATTGCGGATATTCAGAGTTACTGGAGAGAGGTCAATCAAATTTCTCAGATCGACGCTGCTAATCCGGCCACTTGGGGACCAGTTGTGCCTTTGGATTTACCCCTTTGCCATTTAAACAGACTTACTGATGGCCGCCGGGAATTAAATTTTGACGGAAGTCGGGGGGATATAAACTGGACCTTCAATGTTTATAACCTTGATTCCCTCTGGCGAAATTTTCTGATCCGCACGCTCATGATTTTCCCCATCGAATTTATGCGCATGATGCCTATCCGGTCTATCTATTTGGATTTTAGAGTTGGCATGATTCCAGGGGCAACCGGGGTGACTACCGGAGGAGCAAACTGGCCACGCTGCCATGAAAGTAGGATACCCCAAGAACATCGTAATGGAATTTGTGTAGCTTTTGCTGCTCTTAATAGGCCGTGGTGCAATCACAGGCAAAACATTGTTTCCAAGAACCCATCCTGTCAAGAAATAGAAGACTCTTTCGCTGATACCAACAACTTGGCTTCTACTATTTATCACGAATACGGACATATTTTTCAATGGTGTGCTCGACAAAGATCTGATTTTCCCGAGGGAGATGCCGGCACGGAGCTATATAGACAAGAAGTAGCTTATTGGGAACAACTTACCAGCAATGGCCGTAATCAGCCTCATGATGACTCCCATACCGGTCAAGATAGGGGACTTTGGGATAGGTTTCGTTTGGCTATTAATTATAGTGGCGCAAGCCAAGGGCCAGGCGAAGGATTTGCCGAGGCTTTTCGCATGCGCATGATGGGTTTAAGCCTGGGAACGGGGGGAATACGAGAGGCCAGGCAACGTGCTGAAGAAGTTCTCGATATAGCCGGTGTTCCTACACGGGAATCTGTGAATAGGGCTCGCCATGCTATTAATCAATATCTTTCTGCTCATCCGCTTTAAAATGCAAGAAGCATCATCCTCTGTCTAAATAAATTTATAATTTTTTCAGATATAATTCCATATCTTCCATAAAATCAATAAGGTCTTTGTTATCTTCATCGCAGCTGAGCTTCAAATAACAATCCTGTATATTCGCGATATTTCAAAAATACCTTCTCCATGATATCCGTCCGCACATCAGGAGGTATATAATTTTCCATGCAGCTGAATATTTTTCATATACTTTTAATTATAAAAATTATTAGAATTTCTAATACTTTGCCATAACAATATTTTTCTGTTGATTGCCATCTTTAATCCTAATATCATTGACTTATGGAAGAGTTTAAGAAAATTTTGGTCTTGAATAACGAAATCGAAGCCCGGCTTCTTGCCTCAATCCTTAATGAACGCAATATACCCCACCGCCTTAAGAGTTACTATGACTCAGCCTATGATGGAATCTATCAACTACAGAAAGGATGGGGCATTGTCTTGGCTCCCCTTGAATTTAAAGAAGAAATAGAAGCTATTTACCAAGATTTGCCGTTAAAAGATGAAAATCTGCATCCTCCCGAAGAATCTTAAAATTTAGGATCTTCTCCAATTTAGTTGATAAAATTTAGCAAAAAATTTAATGCCTCAGGTTTGATTGTTCATTAACTTTTTTGTAGTTATCTTCCTGCTTTAGATAGGCGAGCAGGGCGTAAGAATCTAGCAAGGTTTTTTTCTTCACGTTTCCATTCCTCTCTCCGTACCTTTAACTAAGCCCTTGTTAGTGAGGAACCTTCCTTGAAGATGCCACAGAATTGCCTAACTTGATCCTCAGGCATAGGAATAATTTCTACCAGATGGTCTTTAATTATTCTAAAAAAAACCTTCTGCCTTGGCTTAATCCCCAGAGCTTCTCTTACCTCTTTAGGAATTACCAACTGTCCTTTCGACGATAAAGTGGCTATGGCCATGGTTTTACCAGTCCATTTATAGTTTATCTTTTTTTACAAATCCTTACGATTTAATAATTGTTTGTCAATATTAAATTAGACCTTGCCCACCTTCACTTTTAGTGCCCCATCGGGGATGGTGGAAACCCCTCGC
>JBNAWB010000209.1:0-6123 GCA_049699975.1 Thermodesulfobacteriota bacterium | reverse complement strand
AAGCTTCTTTACACGTGACTGCTTGCACCCAGTCTTTGCCCATCATATAGGGTGAACGGCGGGCTTTCTCAATCAACGATTTATGATCAAAATCCTGGGTAGAAATGACGCCCCGCATGGCTCCCGCACAGCGAATATGTTTAGTTAAAGCCCGGGTGTCCACTCCTTCGATAGCCACAATATCATACCTCTTTAAAAAATCGCTCAAGCTCCCTTGCGCCCGCCAGTTGCTGGGGAAAGGACAATATTCTTTAACTACAAAACCCTCGACCCAAGGGTGGATTGATTCAAAATCTTCCTCGTTCACCCCGTAATTGCCGATTAAAGGATAAGTCATGGTCACAATTTGACCTTTATAAGAAGGGTCAGTAAGCACTTCCTGATAACCTGTCAGGGAGGTATTGAAGACTACTTCTCCACACCGTTCGCCATCAGCTCCAAAAGCCCAACCAGAAAAAATGGTGCCATCTTCTAAGGCCAAAATAGCTTGCTTCTTTTCATTTTTCATTTTCTAATAATCTCCGCGCCAATTCAGCGTTTCTCTGTGCTGCCCCTAAGTTAGCCGCCAGGATTTCTTTCCCTGCTTCGCCCCTTTTTTGTAATTCGGCAGGGTGGCTAAGAAAATAGAGGCTTCTTTCCACTAATTCTTCGAAGTTTTTGACCATGAATCCGGCTCCAACCTCTTGGAGGAGTTCATGAGCATCCTGAAAGTCTTCTATGGATGGCCCATAAAAAACAACTTTACCCCAAGCCACGGGCTCCAAGATATTCTGGCCCCGTTTAGGAACTAAGCTGCCCCCGCAAAAAACTAAAGTAGCTATGCTATAGACCTTACTCAACTCCCCAAAAGTGTCCCAGATGATAAGACGCCGATCCTTCCTGCCTTCTTCAGAAAGCTGACTGCGCCGCGCAAATTCGCCGGCTCTATAATCCAGCACCAACTTTTCAATTTTGGGCACGCGGTCTATATGCCGGGGAACAATAATTAAAATCAAAGAAGGAAACTCTTGCCGCAACCGCAAAAATGTCTGCACTATTACTTCTTCTTCCCCATCGTGGGTAGAGCCGGCAACGAATACTAAGTCTTCCTCCCGTAGAGAGAGGAGATTTTGCATTTCCTCCTTAAATTCCTTCTCCGCTTTAAAGATAGCCTGGTCATACTTGCAGTTGCCATTAACAAAAACCTTTACGGGATTAGCGCCCATGGCTATGATTCTATCACCATCTTGTACCCGGATCATAGAAAGGACATCAAAATAATCAAGCACCTCGGCCCAGAAAAACCTGGTGCGGCGGTAACGTCGATACGAGCGGGCAGAGATGCGGCCATTAGCTAACATAGTCCGCACTCCTTTTTCTTTCGCGATCCGTAAAAGATTGGGCCATATCTCAGTTTCGGCGATAATCAACAAGTCTGGCTGCCAGCGCTGCAGGCTGCGCCGCACTGCCCATGATAAATCTAAGGGAGCGTAACTGACTAAAGAAGCTTCTTTAACTTGTTCCCGCGCTATCTTCTGGCCGCTTTCCGTACTCGTCGTTAATATCATATAACTTCTTGGATAAAGAGTAGCCAAATGTCTAATTAAAGGGTGGATGGCGGAAACTTCACCCATGGAGACCGCGTGAACCCATATACACGGATTCTTGGAGCCATGGGTAATTTGGCCTTCAGGAACAAAACCCAACTTTTCCCTTAAAGCTCGCCGCCAATCTGCGTAAGAGAATAATTTATAGATGAAAAAGGGAGCGGAGAGAATGATTACCAGGGCCCATAAAAGATTGTATAAGAAGTACACTTTGGACACGCCTCGGCTGAGGGTTAAGTCTGCCTTTTAAGCTGGGTCTTTTCGACCATGGCTCGCACCTTTTCCAAATCTTCCCAAGTGTCTATTTCCCAAGAATCAAATTTTGTTTCCGCCAACTTTATTTTATAACCGTGCTCTAAAGCGCGCAGTTGTTCCAACGATTCTAACTGTTCTAAATATCCCCTTTCTAATTTAATAAATTTCACTAAAAAAGCCATGCGGTAAGCATATGGGCCTATATGTTTATAATATCTGGCTTTAATCTGCTCGGATATGACGTAAGGCATAGGAGAGCGGGAAAAATAAAGAGCTTGCCAGCTTTTATCAAAGACCACTTTTACTACGCTTGGATTAAGCAAATCTGCTTGATTTTGAATAGGGTAGACCAGAGCACTCATCTGGATATTCCTGTCTTCCTGTAAAGGGCTGACTACTTCCGCAATCATCCCCGGCTCGAAAAGGGGCTGGTCGCCTTGAATATTCACTACAATATCTTCATCCCTAACTCCTAATTTTTGCGCAGCTTCACAGATGCGATCCGTCCCCGAGGGATGAGCAGGAGAAGTCATAACTACTTCTCCTCCAAAAGATTGCACACGGTTTAAGATGTCTTCATGGTCGGTGGCCACGATTAAGCGATCCAAGAAGGGGGATGCCTTCGCCCGTTCATAAACCCATTGAATCATCGGTTTACCCGCGATATCTGCTAAAATCTTGCTTGGCAAACGAGTCGAGCCCAAACGTGCGGGAATAATGCCATAAATTGCCAATTATTCTTTCCTCCTGATTACTTCTGCCTCTCTTAAATTAGACCATTAAATATTTTAATTTTTATAAAACCGCTTTAGCGGCTTTTCTTAGGCCGGTAATAATTCTATTAATCTGCTCCTCGCTCATTTTTACCGATATGGGCAAAGCGATGGCCCTTTTCAATAAAGCTTCTGATTTTGGCCAAGCGTCCAATCGATAGGGCGGGCAATATTTAATAATATGGTTCCAGTTGCCCACGAAATGCCAGTTCATGGCCGAAGGTAATATTTTTGTATCTATTTTTTCTTTGGCCAGATAGTCATTAAATCTGGCCGCTTTTTTTTCATCGGGCAGGAAGAAAGCTAAAGTATCTCCCCCATCTCCCAAAGGGTCTGGCTGCTCACGGAATTCAATTCCGGGCAAATCAGCAATGGCCTCTTTTAGGCGCGCCTTATTTTTGCGCTGTTCATTTAGCACGAAGTCTAAGCGGCTCAATTGGACTTTCCCAATGGCCCCTTGTAATTCATTCATCCGGTAATTAAATCCAGTAATGCTATGAGAATCTTCTCCCCGTGGTACTTCAGGATTATGCTCATGGCCATGGTCATGGTAATAGCAGGCTAAGTCATAAAGTTTCTTATCATTGGTAACCACCATACCTCCTTCGCCAGTGGTGAGCGTCTTTACATAATCAAAACTGAAGGCTCCCATAACTCCGATAGTTCCGGTCTTTCGACCTTTATAACTTGAACCACAGGCTTGGCAAGAATCTTCTAAGACAGGAATATTCTTCTTGCGGGCAATAGCCATGATCTCATCCATGCGCGCTGGAACTCCTAACATATGTACAGGAATAATTACTTTCGTCTTCTCCGTAATTTTGGCCTCTAAATCTTCAGGATCCATGTTCAAAGATTTATCTATTTCCGTAAGAATCGGTATTCCTCCAGATTCTAAGATGGCTTCAATAGTGGCTACAAAAGTAAAAGACTGGGTGATAACTTCATCACCCCTTTTTAGCCCCAGAGCCGCCAGGGCTACTCTTAAAGCAGCCGAGCCTGAAGAAACTCCCAGGGCATACTGGCAGCCCATGTATTGGCCAAACTCCTTTTCGAATTCCAGGACCCGAAATATATTCTTCCTCTTTTCATTAAAGCCGTAACGAAAAAGAACTCCTCTTTCAATAACTTCCGCGACTGCTTCCTTTTCTTCTTTGCCAATCAACTCGGCACCGCCCATTTGCCAACCTCCTATTTAAAATAAATTTTTAAAAAGAAATTAAAACACAGCTTCATAAATACGCAAAGCATCTTCTTTAGAAATAGGTCTTGGGTTATTCTCTAACGGCCTTACTACTTGCAACGCTTCCTCAGCCATCCAGGGTAATGCTGATTTAGGTATGCCCAAGTCACTAAGCCTCAAAGGAACTTCAATATCCGTAGCTAATTTTTTTACAGCTTCCACTGACCTCAGGGCAGCCTCAGCAACGGATAAACCTTTTACCTCTATCTGCATAACTTCGGCCAAACGGGCGAAACGCTCTGGGCATGCGGAGGCGTTATATTCCATCACCGCCGGCAAGAGTAGCCCATTGCCCACCCCATGGGGGACTCGAAAGCTCCCTCCCAAAGGATAAGAAAGGGAATGGACAGCCGTAACTCCGGCATTAGCCAACCCGATTCCCGCCAATAAGCTCCCCATCAGCATTTCAGATCGGGCATTTATATCTTGCCCATTTTCCACAGCCGAACGCAGATTTTTCATAATCTTCCGCACTGCCTCCAAACTGAACATCTCTGATAAAAAATTCGCCTGCAAAGAGGTGAAGGACTCAATAGCATGAGCCAGGGCATCCATGCCGGTATAGGCGGTTACGGCCGGCGGCAAAGAAAGAGTCAATTCCGGATCAAGAATAGCTATCTCTGGAAAAAGATAGGGGCTATTTATCCCTGCCTTTTTCTTTTCGGCTTCGTTTATAAAAACCGCCGTAAAAGTAACTTCACTACCCGTGCCCGCCGTGGTAGGAATCATTCCCTTGGGGATTCCCGGGCGAGGAACTTTGTTTAACCCCTGATAATCTTTAGCTCGTCCTTCATTGGTAGCCAAGATAGCCGCTGCTTTGGCGGTATCCAGGGCACTTCCACCCCCAACCCCGATGATGAAGTCAAATTTTTCTTTTTTCGCCAAAGATCCGCATTCGTCGGCCGTCTCTACCC
The DNA here is from genome assembly GCA_049699975.1 of Thermodesulfobacteriota bacterium. GTDB lineage: Bacteria > Desulfobacterota > SM23-61 > SM23-61 > SM23-61 > CAZAGD01. The sequence goes on along the minus strand of JBNAWB010000209.1, from coordinate 1,352 downwards.
GTGGTTCGGGTTCGACTTGATCGAAGACCGTAAATTTTATCCCTTCTTTTTCCAGCGGCTCTGTAATTTTTGCTAAAGGGCCAATTTTGGCAAATCCTTGATCAACTACTAAAAGTAATTTTTGTACTCCATAATTCTTCAATTTTTGACCAAGCTGTTGGACAGATCCAGCCCCAAAAGTTATTTCTGGCGCAGCTCGAAAAGTAAAAATGTTCACCATGAATTTTGCCCTCCCCTTTCTCGCTCATGCAGATAAATCAACGAAGAATAGAGATTAAACAGATTTTAAATGAAAAATAGGGGGTGGACATCTCTTATGCCTTGACCTGGCGATCATTCCTTTGACATAACTTACTTGGGACTTGGCCACCTTAGGTTCTTTACGCTTTTCTAAAGAAGTGATGATCTTATCCAAATCTTTATATGTGATATTCATCTCTTCTTCATCAGTTTGCCCACTCCACAGACCCGCACTCGGCGGTCGATCAATTATTCTTTTCGGTATTTTTAATTGTTCGGCTAATTTACGCACTTGGGTCTTGGTTAGGTCGCCAATGGGCAATATATCCACTCCTCCATCTCCATATTTAGTAAAATAACCGACTAAAATTTCTGATTTGTTTCCCGTGCCGGCGACTAAATAATTCATCTTATTGGCGAAATAATATAAAGTGGTCATTCTCAAGCGTGGTTTGAGGTTAGCTTTACAGAGTTCTCCTGCCTCAGGAAGTTGTTTCAAAAGAACATCATAAACTGGAGATAAATCCACCTTTTCTCTCCGAATCTGGAAAGCATCCGCTACCAGCGCAGCATCAATCTCATCTTCAGGTCGACTATGACAAGGCATGATGAGGGCTAAGACATTATCCCCCAGAGCTTTCTTGGCTAAAACTGCTACTACTGCTGAATCAATACCACCACTCAGGCCGACGACTATTCCTGCTGCTCCGGCACTTTCTACTTGCTCTCTGATCCATGAGCTAATTCTTTCCATTAGCCGCATATGCTCGGCTCCCTTTCGATTTTTCTGATGCTTATTAACGACTATCAATCATGAAAACCATTCAATTTTTTCCATAATAGACTAAGAAAAAACCTGTGTCAATTCTATCTTCAGCTGACGGCCTAACACTTTTAATATTTCTCGCCCCCTGGAACCAGGAGGGAGGAGGAGAGAGGAAATTAAAATCGGCTGGGAAATGACTATTTCTCTCTTGCTCACTTGCTCTCGGCAAAGAACGGCGGGGACCAGCCAACCTCAACTAACCAAGCCTAAAAATAGCTTGTACCTCTGCCAAAAAAAATTAATTTTCCCCGCCTGGACCTAAGAGTTAACCAGCGCCTCATTTTAA
>JBNAWB010000208.1:0-6139 GCA_049699975.1 Thermodesulfobacteriota bacterium | reverse complement strand
CTCTCCCTCCCGCCTGAAGTAGGTACGAATTTCAAAAGTGATCGACGGTCAGCCTGGAAAATACTTGACTTATGCCCATCAATATTGTTTAATAATAATTATAATTGTTTCTTTTAGTATCTATTCTTTTTTCAGGAGGTAACTTGGCCACCCATATTTCAGCCTTAAAAAGGGCGCGGCAGAATCAAAGAAGGCACCTGCGCAATACCCGTGTCAAATCCATCATGAAAACTTTTTCAAAAAAAGTCCTCAAAGCAGTGGAGGAAAAGAACTTCGAAGAGGCTAAAAAGGCGCTTAGTGTTGCCATGCCTATTATCCAAAAAGCTGCTTCTAAAAAGGTTATTCATAAAAAAACGGCGGCGCGGAAAATTTCCCGTTTAGCCCGCAAAGTTAATGCCTTAGCTGTTCAGGCTTGAAAATTTCCCATAAACATTTCTCTAAGAGAACCTCCTTAGCGACGCGGCTGTTCTTCATTTCTCGCTCGGTCTGCTCCAAGATGGGCCAGGTTTCCTTTATCTTGGCCAGAGAAATCTTTTCCACTTGCCGCCAAAAATCTTTGGCCAAAGAGGGACCGATCTTCAACTCCTTTTCAATTTCTTGGCCGGGCACACCTTGCGCCTTCATTTCCTTTGCTTTCCAAATTAGACGCAACCGCCTGCCGATTATAGAAAGCAATAAAAAAGGCGGCTCCCCTTGTTGGAGATTTTTATGGAGAAGATTCATGCCCCTGGAGATATCTAATGCCGCAACTGCATCAGCTAAAGCAAAGGGATTCCCTGCGCGTAGATCTTGGCTCAGGGATAATACATCATCTTCATCTATCTTTACCCCTTCATCTCCGGCCAAAATTAGCTTTTGAATCTCTTGTTCTAATTTAATCAAATCCGGCCCGCTCAGCTCGATTATTACGTCCAAGGCTTCCTCTGTTATTTTCCGTCCCGCCTCAGCAAATTGCTGCCGCACCCATTTCTTTAATTCATGGTCTGGCAAAGGATAAAAGGCAACTAGGGCTCCCTCTTTTTCCAGGATTTGGAAAAATTTTTCGCGCCGGTCTGCTTTATCCCCGATAAAAATGGCGCAAGTCTGCGGGTTAGGATTGGTTAAGTAATCTAAATAAACATTTGCCCGGGATTTCCAAATATTATCTGCCGAACGGATAATAGTCAATCGGCGGGATGAATTAATGGGGTAGGTTAATAAATTGTTCAAGATCAGCTCGTCAGCATCACGGTTGGCATCAAAAACCGCCCAATTAAAATCAGCACTCTCTAAAGGCAGAACTTTTTCTTTTATCTTATTAATCGCTTTTTCTATTAGGTAAACTTCCGGGCCGTAAAAATAATAAAAAGGGAAAATCAAGCCCTGGCTAATTTTTTCTAAAAGTTCTGGCGGCTTCATTTTCTAAATTTTTGCTTGAGCGATTCCTTTCTTAAAATCCTCCTAAGACCGTTTCATGCACGCGCTCGGCTAAAAGTAAGGCAATTTGCCGAATGGCTTCTTTTTTATTATATTCAGTCTGCATTAAATCTACGCCCACGGGATAATTCCAACCCTCACTTAGCTCATCTTTCCATAAAACTTGCCCATCTTGGTGCCTTTTCAAAATTATCTCAATAGTGATCATAGCTCGATAGCCTGAGGTCACGAACAAACCTTTAGTTACCGCCACCGAAGTGGTGTTAAAAGATTTGACCTTCCCTTTTAAGACGAGATTAGCAGATTTTTCTTCCTGGATAACCAAGCGCTTACTGGAAATAAACCTTTCTCTTAAAGCCTGGGTAATCTCACTCTCCAGCCCTATCTGATCAGTTTGGTTAGTAAATAGAGGAATGGCTAATGTTTTAATATCCCCAGGAAGATTTGTTTCTCGGCCGACAAAACGATATCCACAGGCTGCTTCCCCCATAGCTAAAATTAGGATGATAAGCAACCTTCTTATCGCCTTTAATTTCTTTTCTCTAAGAACCTTATTTTTTTTCATACTACCAGATTAACCAATTTTTTTGGCACCACGACAAATCTTTTCACTGTTTTCCCTTTAAGCAATTCCTGAATTCGTGGATTAGCGAATATAGTTTCTTTCAATTCTTCATCTGAACTATCCGCTCCCACGGTGATTCGCCCGCGCAACTTGCCATTTATCTGGACCACTAACATAATTTCTTCTTCCTTTAATACCTGTTCATCATATTTAGGCCAGGAGACTAAAGAAATACTCCCCTTTTGGCCTAATCTTTCCCAAAGCTCCTCACAAATATGGGGTACCATAGGAGAAAGAAGGATGACTGTTGATTCGAGAGCTTCTCTAAACACTGCTAAGGCGGCCATGCCTTCTGGGGCTTTTTCTTTTATTTGGTAAAGTAAATTTACCAACTCCATTATGGAACTTATGGCCGTATTGAAATGAAACCGATCTTCAATGTCTTCGGTAACTTTCTTGATGGTAAAATGGGTCTTCCGTCTGACTTTTTTTAGATCGGCGGGAATATCCCAGGCCGAGGAAGGCCACTCCGCTTTTTGCGATATACCTGCAAAATCTTCAACCAAGCGCCAAATCCGTTGCAAAAACCTATAAGCCCCTTCCACACCCTGTTCGCTCCACTCTAAGTCTTTTTCTGGAGGAGCAGCAAATAAACAAAACAGACGCACTGTATCCGCACCATATTTTTCTACTAAATAATCAGGATCTACGACATTCTTCTTTGATTTACTCATCTTCTCAGTCCGGCCTACTTCCACCTTTTGCCCACATTTGCAGCAGGTCAATCCCTCCCCCACTTCTTCGGGGAATAAAAAGCCGTGGCGAGGACAGTGATGAGTTTCTTTAACCACCATTCCTTGAGTGAGCAGATTGGTAAAAGGCTCTGCAAAATTCACCAAGCCAAAGTCGCGCAAAACGCGCGTATAAAATCGGGAATACAATAGGTGCAAAATAGCGTGTTCTATTCCCCCAATATATTGGTCCACAGGCATCCAATATTTAACCTTCTCCTGGTCAAACATTCCTTTATCTTCCCGGGGGCTACAAAAACGTTCAAAGTACCAAGAGGATTCTACAAAGGTATCCATCGTATCCGTTTCCCGCTGGGCTGGCTTTTGGCAGCGGGGGCATTTGGTATTCACAAACTCAGGAACATTGGCCAACGGGGAGGTTCCCATCCCAGTCAATTTTACCTCTTGAGGAAGTACTACAGGCAGCTCCTCTTCTGGCACGGGGACGATTCCGCATTCGGGGCAATAAATAATGGGAATCGGGGCGCCCCAATAGCGCTGGCGAGATATTCCCCAATCGCGCAACCGATAAGTTACGGCTTTTTTGCCTAAATTTTTTTCCTCTAAATAAGACGCTATAGCCTCTCGCGCTTGGGGGCTGGGGAGGCCGTTAAATGGCCCAGAGTTGACCAAAATTCCTTCGCCCGTATAAGCCTCAGTCATTTCTTCTGCTTTTAAACCCGGTTTGTCCGGCGGTTGGATTACTAAGATTAAAGGTAAGTTAAATTTCTTAGCGAAATAAAAATCGCGCTGATCGTGGGTAGGTACACCCATTACTGCTCCAGTCCCATATTCCATCAAGACAAAATTCCCGGCGAGGATAGGCATCTTTTGGCCAGTAAAAGGATTGCGACAATAGGCGCCAATAAAGAGCCCCTCTTTCTCATAATCCTCGGCCGTGCGTTTGGCCTTATCCTGTTTTTTTATTCTTTCTACGAAATCACGTACTTCTTTTTCGTACGGAGTCCCTTGGGCCAATTGGATAGTTAAAGGATGTTCAGGAGCTAAGGTCATAAAGGTAGCGCCAAATACCGTATCTTGGCGGGTGGTAAATACGGGAATAAACCCTTCTTTATCCCATAAAGGAAAGTTAATAATCGCTCCCTCTGATCGGCCAATCCAATTCTTCTGCATGGTGATTACTTTTTCTGGCCATCCGGGGAGTTTATCACAGTATTCCAATAATTCTTCGGTATAGGCAGTGATGCGGAAAAACCAACCTTCCATTTCCTTCTGCGTCACTTCTTCCCCGCATCGCCAACACCTTCCTGCTTCTACTTGTTCATTGGCCAAAACAGTTTGGCATTCCGCGCACCAGTTAACTGCCGATGTTTTCTTATACGCCAATCCTTTCTCAAACATTTTTAAAAAAAGCCACTGCTCCCAGCGATAATATTCAGGATGGCTAGTATCTATTTCCCGTTCCCAGTCGTAACTAAACCCTAAACGCTTGAGCTGTCTCTTCATCGCCGCAATATTTTCGGCTGTCCATTTGGCCGGGTGCACTCCATGCTGAATAGCCGCGTTTTCGGCCGGCATCCCAAAAGCATCCCATCCCATAGGGTGCAAGACATTAAAACCCCGCATTCTCTTATACCGGGCTACCACATCTCCAATAGAATAATTGCGCACGTGCCCCATATGAATCTTTCCTGACGGATAAGGGAACATCTCCAATACATAATATTTATTCTTGCTCGGATCTTCATGCCCGCGAAAAAGTTTTTGCTCTTCCCAGATTTTCTGCCATTTTTCCTCGATTATCTGGGGTTCGTATTTCCTGTTCATTAAACCTCCTTACCATCTCACTTAAGAAGATAATTCAATAAAATAAATAACATATTCCCTCCCTTGGCTGCAAGAATATTTTCCCTCTTTCTTTCCCTAAAAGCGGGAAAAATTAGAAGAGAACCTCCTTTATCCTCTCAACTCTCTTTTTTTAATCCCCTTTTTTATGATGTTAATAAAGATTCCTCTTTATCTATATGATGATTAAAAAACTAATGAATAATTCCTTCTTGTTTCCATGAATCTAACTCATAATTAGGCCAGAATGCTGAAATAAGATGAACCGATTGCAGATGGGAATTTTCTACCCCCCACCTACCCTCCCCTTATTTTAAGTAAGGGGAGGGGGTTGAAGAGTGAGGAGGAAAGAAGGGTTTATTCTACTTAGGATTCGGCTTTCAAACCTTGCAGAAGAGTCGGCGTGATAAAAATTAATAATTCCTTCTTAGTATTATAAACTTCTTTGCTCTTAAAGAGCCAGCCTATTATAGGGATCTTACCCAGCCAAGGAATTCTGGTTTCAGATTCTTGATTCTCAGATTCATAAATTCCGCCAATAACTAAAGTTTCTCCATCTTTGACCAAAACTTCGGTTTTAGCCTCCCTTTTATCTATACTGGGAACCTGCATAGATGGGCTGCGGAAGGTTCCTCGGGAGTCTCTCGTTACTTTAACGGTCATTTTAATGCTTCCATCAGGGGTGACTTGCGGGGTAACTTCCAACATTAAAACCGCGTCTATAAATTGCACCTGCGTTCCAGCCTGGGAAGTAGTTTCATAAGGAATTAATTCGCCCTGCTTTATGTGGGCAGGCGTATTAGTTAAAGTAGCCAATTTCGGGCGAGCTATGACTTTGGTTTGCCCTTCTGTTTCTCCCAATTGCAAGCGCAGATCCAAATTCACCAGGTTCCCTGTTAATTTGCCGAAGGAGATACCTAAGCCACCTACTGACGTGTTTCCTGTGGAAGCTGGAAAATTAACCACGAAGTTAGAAGGCATTATCAAAGGAGTACTTGTTCCGGTAGCACTTGGCGTGAAACCCCAGCCAGCGGAGGCGCTGGGGTTATTACCGGTCAATCCCCAGTGCCATTGGCCGCCCCCTGTTTGGTTATAGCTTCCGCCCCATTGAATGCCTAAGGAACGGGCAAAGGTAGTCTGGGCCTGGACTACCCTGGCCTCAATTAAGACTTGCGGCGTGGGGGAATCAAGTTTTTTAATTAAATTTACAATTTCCTCTATATTTTGCTTAGTATCTTGAATAATTAAAGTATTGGTCCGCTCATCTGCTTTAACCGATCCGCGGGGGCTTAAGAAACCTTTGCCTTTTTCATCTTTCTCGCGGATGAGCTTTTGCAGATCAGCGGCTTTGGCGTAATTTACCGTTATTGTTTCTGTAGTTAAAGGTTCTAATTTTTCTCGGCTTTCTTTTACTTTTACTAATAAATCTTCTTCTTTTTGTTTTTCCTCCCGTTCTTTACGCACGCTTTCGGCTGTAGTGATGCGCAGCACATTACCCTCTTCAATTTTGACTAAGTTTTTAGTCGTCAGAATCACATCCAAAGCCTGATCCCAGGGCACA
>JBNAWB010000207.1:0-6172 GCA_049699975.1 Thermodesulfobacteriota bacterium | reverse complement strand
AAATGGGGGATGATTTTTGGTTGCGGCTCTGCCGGGCTGTGAATGAATAAAACTTACTCCCCAGAGCAAGCCCTCTCTCCAACGTGACAGGGTCATAATGTCATCGCGCGGGAGCGTAGCGACCGTGGCGATCTCGTAAAATCTTAAAATTAAAGAGATGGCCGCGCCCTTCGGGCTCGCCATGACATCTTTTCTAAGAAAAAAGTAAATCATTTAATGCTCTCATTAACAAGGCAATTAAATGAGAGAAGATCTAAGTCTGTTAATATAACTAATACACAATTAGTAAGGAAACCCTTCCCTCCCCTTGCAGGCAAGGAGAGGGAAGGGATAATTTAGGGTATATTAATCAGGATTGACCACTAATACAAAAGCGTGGAATAAGCTTTCCTGGCAATCGGAAAGGCCAAAGTAGATGACATAATCATTTTCTTGGATATCGCTAAATGCCATCAATCTCTGGATTCCATTATTGCTTTCCAAAATGGTTGCCCCAGGTTCTACTTTTACTTTTTCCATCCCTCCACCAGTTAAGCTTACGGTCAAAACTCGATTAGTCGAATCTATGGCAGTTACTATTCCTTCGTGTTTTTCAGATTCCACTTTGACGAAGGCGGCGGTCAGCGTGGGAGTTGTCCACGGCCATTTGGTGAAAATTCTCACCTGTCGGCCCGCGCAAATAAGGCTCATTGGAACAGCTCCATCTCCTTCCAGATATATTGGCGTCCCCGCAGGAATAAGAACGTAAATGGATGTTCCATTCTCATTAACTGTAACCAACTTTCCGCCATTTGAGTCACTGGCATTGGTGATTACTCCTTCTATCACGCGATCGCAAAGGAGGACCGCCACGGCTTTAAGAACACCATTCTGCGTATCTAATTTTCCAAAAACTCTTGCTTTCATTCCAGGCTGAATATACTCGATTCCTACTTCGGTATCGCAACCGATCAAAATAAGAGTATTGTCTGGATCTACTTTTACATTAATAGATCCCACAATTTCTTGACCCGAAGCGGCGGTAAATGGGAAAATATATGTAGATGTATCTACTGCTGCTCCGACTAATCCCGTTATATCCATCACCTCTCCAATAACCACCAGAGAGGCGACCAGTGCCCCAGCGCTATCAAATTTGCCTCTTACCTTAACATTATCTCCTTCTTTTAAACTTTCTGGCCCCACAAAATTACCATTTTCATCAAAGATTCTTGTGCTATCGTTAACAATCACTTTAATTAAGCCTCGCTCATTGGCCAGTTGCAGATAGAAACCGGTCACCTGACCATTAGTGGTGATCAAGCTTTCAATCGTTCCCCTGAGAATTTTTGGGCATTTGCCAATAGGCAATCCTTCTTTTATATCAACGAAAACTACTGGTCTAAAGATACATTTCCCTGATTTTCCCGCTTTATGCAAGTTTATAGATTTATTAGCGTCAATATCCAGGCGAATAGAAAGCTTGCTCCCAGCGCTTAGCGTAAAAGGCTCACGTGGGTTAAGGTCTATCTTGCCGCTGGGCAATTTTATCTCCAGATTACTGCAAGGTGCGCCATCCTTAGGTTCTACTGAAATGTCTCTAATCCCCAGACGAATCTTGGCATAAAGGCCAGCAGGGACATCCTTCTTGATGGTTAACAGATAATCTTCATCTCGGTATTCTAAAAGATCCAAGGTAAGCCCTTTATTTGATTGAAACACAACAACAGGCTCATAACTTTTATCAACCGGGATTAAGGAAACTTCTGTAATGGTTATCCAAATATGCTCATAATAGTCAGTGGGAGCATCGGCTATGAAAAAAGCCACTGTCCCTGACCCAGAGCTCTCAGCAGAAGAAGAAAGATTTGAAGAACCACTCCCACCGCCGCAGCTCATCAAGGAGATGAGGAAAGCGGAGAGGACTAAGGCCAACGCCACCATTCCCAATGTAAATTTCTTTTCCATGTTATTACCTCCATTTTTTATTTGAAATTTATTATCTCAACTCATTTTTCCAAAAAAGCAACAACTTGAGCCAAGATTACTTTATTTACTACTTTCCCTTTTACCCGGATTTTTATTCCCTTTCGCAATTCCCTTCTTTCTCCATTCATAAATCTCGTATTTTCTTGAATTCTCACCCTGAGGGGACCGATAGCAAGATCATCTTCATAATTAAGGTCCGTAATAATAGCTTCCACGTCAGCCCTTTCTGCATTGGTAATTCTGTTTTCCTCCGTTAATCTGATCATAGATGCGGAAACATAATTTTCGCTAACTCTTCCACGCACATGGATTTGTTGACCTGGGCTTATTTCCCCTCCTGTGAAATTAACCATTTGGGCTTGGCTATAAGAAATTTGTAAATCATTTATGGTGAATGTCTTATTGGCCAAATTCAAATTCTGGATAAGACCTTTCAACTCAATTTCTCTTCCTGGGTCGAAAGAATTTGCAATTCTTTTTATGTACGTAGCCCGAATTCTTCCTTCATCGTCAACCAAGCCGCTCACTTCTAAAACATTGTCTTCCCTTATGGATTCCATAGAACCAGAACCAAAGATTGTGTCATTATTAGCAATAACCATTTGCCCAAGGATTCTGAATATCTTTATTTTTGGGCCAACATCATAAACAGCGGTAACTGGCCCGATCACATTAGGTGAATACATTACTCGTCTGGCAATTCCAGATGAAGTCTCTCCATTTCCTGTTCCCTCAACTAACACAACCTGCCCAACACCTAAGTTTTCTCTAATCACTTGGTCACCCATCCCTTCTTCTTGTCCGCTAATATATAGAGTAGCCTCTGTCGTATCAAAAGTAACTTCATTGACCACGATACTGCCAAATGCAGTGATTGTGCCGCTGCTTATATAGCCAGTTCCTCCAATGCCTCCTCCGGCGACTAAATCAGTACTTTCGCTGCCGCAGGAGGTTAAAAGATAAGCAAGAGATAAAAGAGCCAAAATAAAACAGGTCGTGCGCCAGATCTTCATGATTGATTTTCCTCCTCTGCGCATGATTCTTCAAAATAATAAATCCCCAACCCTGCTCGGTTACGGCCCGTCCCTTTGATTTCTGGATTGGTATCGCGATCGTGTTGGGCCAGCCAATTGTCCAATTTTTCAAGTAGTTTTTGCCCTTTTTGGGCTGCCAGGCGGCGAAATTGGGGGAGGACTTCTTGAGGAAGATTATCGTAAGCCACTTTCCTTTGGAAAAATGGTTCCGAAACTTGGGTCTGCAAATTGTGATCGATTGTAGAAATAAGAAAAGCTACATCTGTTCCCAAAATATGAATTTTATCTTTCTCGCTTCTTCTCGGAATATAGGCGCGGGCAAGCAGACGCAGCCTACCATCAGGCAACTCTTCAACTGCTCCTACCCGCAGAAGCTCATCCTTTATAGCGCGGGCGGGAACATCGCCACTAAACCTGCGCACTAATTCAGTAAAAGTAGCTCCCTCCCCAGCCATAGGCAAAGCTTTTGGCTGACCATGTGGCTCTAAAAATTCTGCTTCCCTTTGCCAAGCAGCGATTACCCGTGCCGCTCGGTTATACCTTTCCATACTTGCTTGGTCTTCTGGGTGCTTTAATTCGCGCACTTTTTTTACTTCTTTCCTGGTGAGGCCAGTCAAAATAGAAACACGCGAAGTTGTTTGCTTGCGGCCCTCAAGACAAAATTCCCGGGTGGCTACATCTATATAAGCCCATTTGGCTAAGTCGGCGAAAGTATTATAAGAAATACCGTGGCGCAAGAGAATGCGGACTAAGGGTTTTAAAATCCTCAAAACCGCTGCCGAAAGTGCTTTGAGTTCTGTATTGTTCATAATTTGGGATTTTATTCCCAAATTTTTATCTTGTCAAGCAAAAAATTAAGAGATCTGGCAATTTGCCGCTGAATGGTAGGCTTATTAAATCTGAAATTTAATTTTTCCCTCACCCTTCCCCTCTCCGCAGCGGGGAGGGGGCAGAGTGACGCATTACATAATCCCTTTATTTTTTTAAATTCTTTTGATAATTTATTTAAAAAGCTTTGAAGGGAGAAAAGATGAACCCAATAAAAATTATGCCTTGTTTAGATATGAAAGATGGGCGCGTGACCAAAGGAGTGCATTTTGTAAATTTAAGAGATGCGGGGGATCCTGTGACCCATGCCCGGTTTTATCAGGAAGAGGGAGCTGACGAATTAGCTATGCTCGATATAGCTGCCACTTTGGAAAATCGCCCAACGCGGTTGGAATGGGTACGACAAGTCTCGGCTGTAATCAGTATACCGCTCACGGTCGGGGGAGGAATTAATAGCTTAGAAGATATTGAATTAGTACTAAAAGCCGGCGCCAGCAAAGTTTCCATGAACAGTGCGGCAGTAAGAAATCCAGAATTAGTGCGCCAAGCCGCCCGTCAATTTGGCTCGGCTAAAATAACCATTGCCATTGATGCCCGGCGAAACAAAGAAATGCCTTCCGGTTTTGAATTGGTTATTGCCGGAGGAACAAAGCCCGTCGGTAAAGACGCGGTTGAGTGGGCTAAGCAATGTGTAGATTTAGGGGCGGGTACGATTCTCCCCACCAGTATGGATGGAGATGGAACATTAAGCGGCTATGACTTGGAATTTACTAAAGCCATCTCTTCTGTCGTAAACGTTCCAGTGGTTGCGTCTGGAGGAGCAGGAAAGCTGGAACATTTCTATGACGCAGTTGTTAAAGGCGGAGCGCAAATTTTATTGGCCGCCTCTGTTTTTCATTTCCGCACGATTAGAATACGGGAAGTAAAAGAGTTTCTGCACGCCAAAAGTTTACCGGTTATCTTATAAGCATCTTTTTTTATCGGACAGTATATCTTTTAACAAAATCTTGGTTGATGATAACTCCTAATCCCGGAAGATCTGGGATACTTACTATTCCATCTTTGGCCATTATAGGATTTTTAACTAAATCATCATGGAGGGGGTTCGGCAAACAAGAATACTCCACGATAAAGGCATTTGGAGATACAGCACACAAATGTAAACCGGCGGCGAACATAACCGCCCCACCCCATAAATGAGGAGCTAAACCGAGCTGAAAAGCCTCTGCCAAAGCAGCAATACGTATCCCTTCCGTAATTCCGCCGCAGATAGCTAAATCGGGTTGAAATATATCAACAGCCTTAAGAAGGGCCAGGTCGCGAAAATCGAAATGGGTAAATTCACTTTCTCCAGCGGCAATAGGAATATCTGTAGTGGCCCTTACTTCTGCGCAACCTTCCTTATTATCCGCCGTAACCGGCTCTTCAAACCAGGAAAGGTGGTAATCAGCTACCTCTTTGCCAAACCTCTTCGCTTCGGCCACACTAAAAGTTCCATGGGCGTCAACCATTATGGAAATATTTTCTCCTAAAGCTTTCCGCGCTGCCCCTACTCGCCGTACAGAGGTGGCTACATCTCCATCCATCACCCCTACCCTCATCTTAACTGCTTTGAAACCACCTTTTTGAATATAGCCAAGAAGTTCATCACCGATTTTTTCTTCGTTAGCCCATCCGCCGGAAGCGTAAGCAGGAAGACTATCCCGACATTTTCCTCCCAAGAGCTGATGCACTGGAGAATTTAAAGCTTGCCCCAAAATATCCCAAAGGGCCATATCAATGCCACTTAGGCCTGATATGGTGATTCCCCGCCGGCTAAGAATGGGGAAGACTCTCCCTCTGGCTAAGGCATAATGGGCCCGCGAGCCGTTATACATTATTTCCCACAGGCGAGTTATGTTTCGTGGGTCATGACCAATTAGCAATGGCGCAAGTTCTTTTTCTATTACGGTTACTAAAGTGCTCTGATCTCCAAGACTGCCCACGCTTGCCTTAGCTTCTCCATAACCAATTAATCCCTCATCGGTCTCTACTTTTACCAAAGTTGTATTGAAAAAAATATTTTTCCCAAAGTCGCTGACTGAGGCTTTATCTTCGGGAATCGGGACTCTAAGCCAATAGGCTTTGACTGAAGTAATTTTCATTTTTCAAATTCCTCCCCTTGATTTTTTAAAGATTAAATTCTTCTTCCTCCTGTTTCTTCCTTTGGCGCAGAAGCAAGTCAAATGAAAACATTCCCCTTTTGAAGTTTTGCTTAAATTTTCAATATACACTTTAATTGCGCTAAGACCCTATATAAAAATATAGATCAATGATTATTACTCGGAGCGATTAAATATTTA
>JBNAWB010000206.1:0-6174 GCA_049699975.1 Thermodesulfobacteriota bacterium | reverse complement strand
TTGGTACGGGCGGGGAGATAGACATCTATTTTAAAAGCAGGAAGCTATTATTTATATTTATCTGGTATAGACAAGTATGTCCCCGCCGTTCTTTGCGGAGAGCAGGTGGGTAAGAGAGAAATGGTCATTTCCCAGCCGATTTTAATTTCGCCTCTCCCCCTCCCGCCTGTTTCCTGCTGGCGAGAAATATTAAAACTGTTAGACGGTCAGAAATTTCTATTCTTGACAGGCTATTTTTTATTTAGCTATATTAAAATTTCTAATGAAAAAATAGCCAATTTTAACGTCCCATTCCCCCTTGGGCAAAGAGGAAAAAGGGGGTTGCTTAATAAAAATTAAAGAATCGGCCAAGATGTATTAATTAGACCAGAGGCAATAATTTTAAAGAAATAAGAAGGAGGATGAATGGATAAGAAAATCCGGGTGTTGCAATTCGGCATCGGGGTTATTGGCCGAGGGGTGACCAAGAACCTGCTGGAAAAAAAGAATTTGGAGATCGTGGGCGCCATCGATCTGAATCATGAGGGAGAGGACTTGGGCGAGTTAGCTGGCATAGGTCAAAAATTAGGAATAATTATATCTAAAGATCTTTATGGAGTTATAAAAAAGACCAAACCCCAAGTCGCTATTCATACTACTAGCTCCTGTTTTAAGAAAGTTATGCCGGAATTAGAAGCTTTGATTAAAGGAAAAGTAAATGTTATTTCCAGTTGCGAAGAATTGTCCTATCCCTTTTATAGACATCCCAAATTAGCAGCCCGGTTAGATGAAATGGCTAAAGATCATCGGGTAACCATTTTGGGGACAGGTGTGAACCCTGGCTTCTTAATGGATGCGTGGCCTTTGTTCATGAGTTCGGTTTGTACAGATGTAAAAGAGATAAAAGTGAGTCGCATCCAAGATGCTTCTTTAAGGAGGCTGCCTTTCCAAGAGAAAATTGGTGCTGGCAAGAGTCCGGAAGAATTCGCCAAGTTAGTTAAAGAAGGTATTCTGCGCCACGTAGGCTTGACTGAATCTATAGCCATGATTGCCGCGGGTTTGGGCTGGCGGCTGGATAAAATTACGGAAACAATCGAACCTGTTTTCTTTCCTCACGAAGTTAAAAGTGAATATATTACTGTGCCCCCCGGCAAAGCCGCTGGAGTGCGCCAAGTCGGCTGTGGCTGGAAAAAAGGAGCAGCAGTGATTACGCTCAATTTTGAAGCAGCCATTGGTGCCAAAGAGTCATATGATGCCGTGTCCATCAAAGGGAATCCCAATTTAGAAGTAGTGGTCAAGGGAGGAACGCATGGCGATATCGCTACCGTAGCCATGCTGGTCAATGCCATTCCCAAAGTAATCGCTGCTCCTCCTGGTTTGAAGACGATGAAAGATTTTATATCCACTTATTGGGCAGGGGCATAATTTGGAACTTGTATATAAAACAATTTAAAAGCGAGATGGCCACGCCCTGCGGGCTCGCCACGACAACTCTTGGGCCTGACAAAGTAAAATATTTAATGCTCTCATTAATGTCAAGAAAATATAAGCAAAGAGAGTAATCTGTCAGTAAAGGGTGGGCTTAATTAAATAGGAAATTTAATGTTCCCCTCTCCCCAGCGGGGAGAGGGGAAGGGTGAGGGGTTATCAAAGAGATTTTATTAAGGAGATTAAATTATTATGGAAGAATTCCCGCGCATCAAAAGATTGCCGCCTTATGTTTTCGCCATAGTTGATGAATTAAAAATGAAAGCTCGGCGGAGGGGAGATGATATCATTGATTTAGGAATGGGCAATCCCGATTTACCTACGCCGGCCCATATCGTGGATAAACTAATTGAAGCAGTAAAAAATCCCCGCAACCATCGCTACTCGGCTTCCCGGGGGATTGCCAAGCTTAGAGAAGCAATTGCCTGTTTATACCAGAGGAAATACGGCATAGAGCTCGATCCTGACACAGAAGTTATTGTGACCATAGGGGCCAAAGAAGGGTTGGCCCATTTGGTTTTAGCGACCGTTGGCCCAGGCGATGTGGTCATCGTTCCTACGCCTTCTTATCCCATTCATCCTTATTCAGTAATCATCGCCGGGGGAGATCTGCGCACTATTCCCTTAATAAAAGGCCGTGACTTTTTTGCTGATCTCGAGGCCGCTACGCGCCATACTTGGCCCCCAGCTAAAATGCTAATTATTTCTTTTCCCCATAATCCTACCACCGAAGTAGTGGATTTACATTTTTTTGAAAAGATTGTGGCTTTTGCGCGAACACATAATCTCATGGTCGTTCATGATTTAGCTTATGCGGACTTAGTTTTTGATGGCTACCGAGCCCCAAGTTTTTTGCAAGCGCCAGGGGCCAAAGAAGTGGGCGTAGAATTCTTTACTCTTTCTAAGAGCTATAGCATGCCGGGTTGGCGGGTGGGCTTTGCTTTGGGTAACAAAAGAATGATTTCGGCTCTGGCCCGGCTTAAAAGTTATATGGATTATGGAATCTTTCAACCCATCCAAATAGCATCTATTATTGCTTTAAATGAAGACCAAAGTTGTGTAGAAGAAATTCGTCAGATATATCAAGAAAGACGTGATACCTTGATCGAAGGCTTAAGAAGAATCGGGTGGAAGATTGAAAAACCAAAAGGGACGATGTTTGTTTGGGGAGAAATTCCAGATAAATTTAAAGAAATGGGTTCTTTAGAGTTTTCTAAGTTAGTTTTACAAGTTGCTAAAGTAGCTATCTCTCCAGGAATTGGATTCGGAGAATATGGCGATGATCATGTGCGGTTTGCATTGGTGGAGAATACGCAGCGTATAAAACAGGCTGTAAAAGGAATAAAGAAATTATTTTAGGACAGGAGAAGGGCTATATTGCTGCCCATAGCTGAAGCTAAAATTCCCGCGCATTAAAAATTGAGGAGCTAAAAATGGAAAGAGTGTATATTGGATTAATTGGTTTTGGCACGGTAGGCACCGGGGTAGTAAAAATTTTACAAGAAAAGGCCAAGCTTTTAGAAGAGCGGTTGGGCTTTTCTTTAATTTTGAAAAGAATAGCCGATTTGGATATTACCAGAGATCGGGGGATAAAAGTTAGCCCTGCGATCTTGACGACTAATGTACTCGAGGTAATCGAAGATCCAGAGATTTCCATTATCGTAGAGCTTATCGGCGGATTAGAACCGGCCCGCACCTTTATCTTGCAAGCTATGGCTAAAGGAAAGCACGTAGTTACGGCTAACAAAGCGCTCTTAGCTGTTCATGGCTTGGAAATATTTAGGGCCGCGGACGAGTACGGAGTCGATTTGGCCTTTGAAGGAAGTGTAGGCGGTGGTATTCCCATAATTAGGGCTCTCAAAGAGGGACTGGTGGCTAATAAGATCCAGGTCATCTTTGGAATTCTAAACGGCACTTCCAACTACATTTTAAGTGAAATGACCGCGCGGAACCTAAAATTTGAAGAAGTACTAAAGAAGGCTCAGGAACTTGGTTATGCGGAAGCAGACCCTACCTTAGATATCCAGGGTATTGACACAGCTCACAAGCTTTCCATCCTTATTTCTTTGGCCTACGGCGTACAAGTAAGGTTAGAAGATATTTATACGGAAGGAATAACTTCCATCGCGCCCATGGATGTGGAGTATGCCAAGGAATTAGGCTACCACATTAAATTGTTGGCCATTGCTAAATCGGATGGGGGGCCAATCGAAGCTCGGGTGCATCCAACACTATTACCTGCCGACCATTTGCTTTCCACAGTCAGTGGTCCTTTTAATGCTATTTTTGTTAAGGGAGACGCGGTGGGGTCAACTCTATTCTATGGCCCCGGAGCCGGAATGATGCCCACAGCGAGCGCCGTGGTCAGTGATTTGGTTGATCTAAGTCGTAACCTGCGCTTGGGCATTAATCGCCGCGTTCCCCTGCTTTCTTACCAGCGGCCATATTTAAAAGAAGGGGATATTAAAAGTATTGAGAACGTAACTTGTCCTTATTATTTGCGCTTTACGGTGGTAGACAGGCCGGGAGTGCTTTCCCGGATCTCGGGTATCTTAGGAGACTTAGATATCAGCATTGCTTCGGTCATCCAAAAAGGTCGGCGCGCTGAGAAAGCCGTGCCTATATACATCGTTACCCATGAAGCGCGCGAGAAGAATATGCAGAAGGCCTTACAGGTCATTGACCGACTGCCCATAATCGTGGATAAAACAGTTTATATGCGCATTGAAGATCCATCTGATTTCTAATTAAATAAAAAGGAAAGGGATAATATTGGGTAAAAAGTTTATTGTGCTTTTGGGAGATGGAATGGCTGACGAACCCATTCCCGAGCTTAATGGAAAAACACCATTACAAGCAGTGCAGACTCCCCATTTAGATTACTTAGCCCAGAGAGGAACTTTAGGATTAGTATGGACTATTCCATCTGGCTTGGCTCCAGGGAGCGATGTGGCCAATTTATCTATTTTTGGCTACGACCCGAATATATATTTTACCGGGCGAGCTCCCTTAGAAGCGGCGGCCATGGGTGTTAAGTTAGATCAGGCCGATGTGGCTTTCCGCTGCAATTTGGTCACTCTTCGTCATGAGGGAAATAAGGAGTTCATGGAGGATTTTAGTGCTGGCCATATTTCCACAGCCGAGGCGCGCGAGATAATTTTCGATATTGAAAAATTTCTTGGGGACCATGTTTTTCAATTCTATCCTGGCGTAAGTTACCGGCATTTGCTGGTGTGGAGAAACGGAGAGAAGAGCCTGCATCTGCAAACTACCCCACCCCACGATATTATAAATCAAGAAGTTAGTAATTATCTGCCACGCGGAGAAGGAGAAAATGAAATACGTAGGTTAATGCAGGAGGCACGCAAAGTCTTGGCCCAGCATGTAGTCAACCAACGGCGGCGCCAAGCAGGAAAAAAGGAGGCCAATGCCATTTGGCTTTGGGGACAAGGGCGAGCGCCAGCTTTACCTCCCCTCACGCAAAGGTTCGGTTTGACAGGATCTATTATATCCGCGGTTGATTTAGTTAAAGGAATTGGTTTTTATGCCGGGCTGGAAATAATCAATGTTCCAGGAGCTACCGGATATTTAGATACAAATTATGCAGGCAAAGTGGCTTATGCTCTATCCGAACTTGCCCATAAAGATTTTGTTTACGTTCATGTGGAGGCTCCGGATGAGGCTTCCCACAACGGAAACCTTCAAGAGAAGTTACAAGCCATAGAAGATTTTGACCAAAAAATTGTGGGTCCCATCTGCAAAGGATTACAGGATTTTGGGGATTACCGTCTATTAGTTTTACCTGACCATCCCACGCCTATTTCTTTACGCACCCATGCGGCTGATCCGGTTCCTTTTGTCATTTTCGACGCCCAAGATAAAGAAGGGCGACCAAATTTAGATTTGGCTTTTAATGAATTTGCCGCGCGGCAGACAGGATTTTTTATAAAAAAAGGGCATGAACTCATGGAGAAATTTTTAAAGGACGAGGGGAAATAGCCAAATTGGTGGGTAAATAAAATGGAATTTCCGATTCATCAAATAGAGACCCGAGTAACATATGCTGAAACCGACGCCATGGGCATAGTTTACTACGCCCATTACTTACGCTGGTTTGAAATGGGGCGGACAGAATATATGCGCCATATAGGTATTTCTTATAAAGAAATGGAAGCCCAAGGCATTTATTTGCCAGTGGCAGAGGTGTTCTGCAAATACTTAGATTCGGCCAAATACGATGATCTTTTAATCATCGAGACGCGTGTTGATTTTATCAAGAGGGCCAGTATCCAGTTTTTGTATAGCATAAGACGCCAAGAAGATAAAAAGGAGCTGGTTCAAGGAAGAACCCTCCACGCTTTCGTCGATGGCCAAGGAAAGATAATAAAAATTCCTCCCATCTTGAAAGAAAGACTTTCCCTTTAAAATTGGATGTATTCCGGCACGGGGAGAGTTAATAATAACTAACTGCTTGCGTCCCCTACTTTAGTCTTTATCCTAAATAATTGCGGCTTCTTTAAATTTCATTAAGCAAATCCTCCAACTGCCCTTGCTAAAGAAGGGAAGGGGAACCAAATTACGCCCTCTTAATGAACCTCTCCCGCCCCGAATTGCCCTGAAATCTAAAAAGTGATCGGCGGTCAATGCAAAAATCTGACCGTCGATCACTTTTGAAATTCGTACCTACTTCAGGCGGGAGGGAGAGAG
>JBNAWB010000205.1:0-6240 GCA_049699975.1 Thermodesulfobacteriota bacterium | reverse complement strand
CTTATCCCCGCCGATTTTAATTTCGCCTCTCCCCCTCCCGCCCGGTCACATTTGGTAGCGAAATTTAAAACTGTTCGATGGTCAGGATTATTTTTCTCTCCCCGACGCGACTATAGCGCAATGTCATCGCGGGGGAGCGTGGGTCGCATCGACCCGTGCTCCCCCGCATCAATTCCGGGCTCGCTCGCCATAACGAAAAAGGGAGTGGGAAATAGTCTCCCCGGGGAGAGTCGCTAAAACTCCACCAGGAGAGAAAGTCAGAATCGACTTGTACCGAGGGAGGGAGAAATTTAATGGGCTAATCATGGGATCTCCCCTTTCTCGATTACGGGTTACATAAATTTTTAAAATTTTGTTGCCTTTTATCCCTTAACTTGTTATTTTTAAAGAAATAATTTTGCGGGAATGGAAGCTATAAGGAAAAAGAAAAAGCGCCCTAAAAATAATGCAATTTTAAAGAAGATAATTCTTCTTGTCCTGATTTTATTTTTTGGCTCCCACTTTCCGGCCTTCGCCCAGAAAAAGGGTGTTTATCATGTGGTAACTAAAGGCGTAACGCTTTATCGCCTCAGCATAGCCTATAAAGTTCCCATCGCTAAGATTATGCAGGCCAATCACCTTCTTTCTCCCTCGGATATAAAAGAAGGACAAAAATTATTTATTCCGGGCGCCAAGATTATTTTACCTGTTGAACCATCCAGGCCCTTATCCCCAGGGCAAAAAAAAGAACTCGAACTTTCTTTGGAAAGCGAAGAAGCCTCTCTTCCGCCAAATAAAATAGAAAAAGAAAAGCCTCCCTGGCACGGAAAAGAGCTTGATATAATTTGGCCCATTCAGGGGAAGATTAATTCACCCTTTGGTCCGCGGGGCAAAAAATTTCATAATGGAATCGACATTGCTTCTCCTTCTTATCAAGAAGTTAAAGCGGCCATGGATGGAGAAGTTATTTTGGCTCGCCATTCATCTAAAGGATATGGCAATGTAGTCGTCTTGCGTCACGATCTCGGCTTTTTGACTATTTATGGTCATTTAAATATTATTATCGCCCGTGAAGGAGAAGCAGTCCGACAAGGACAGGCTATTGGTGGAGTGGGCAGCACCGGAAAATCTACAGGCCCCCATCTCCATTTTGAGCTCCGTCATGATGGAAGGCCCATTGATCCTCTGCCTCTTCTGCCCATGACTATCGAAGATTTGCTGCAGCGGGCTGCGGAAAGAAAATAACCAAGAGGAGATTAATATGAAACTTGATGGCGATTTATATGTTTATCTTTGGCGAGGGATGGAAAACAATTGCAATAGCTATTTAATCAAAGGAACTATTCCTGTGCTCATTGATCCGGGGCACCAACATTTAGTAAAAAGTCTAATCAATCGAATGGAAAAAGATGGGAACAAGATGGAAGATATCAAGTTGCTTATAGCTACGCATGCTCACCCCGACCATTTTGAAGCTGTCCAAATCTTCTCCCGGGCCGGCGTTTACACCACCATTCATCAAGAGGAAGAAAAATTTATAATGGAAGTGGGGAGGGAATTTTATGGTGCCTTCGGTATGGAAATGCCGGAATATAAAATAGACTTTTACTTAAAAGAAGGTGAACTTAAATTAGGGAATAAAACTTTTCAAATTTTTCACACCCCCGGCCATTCTCCTGGTTCAATCAGTATATACTGGCCGGAAAAGAAAGCTCTCTTCACAGGAGATGTTATCTTTGCCATGGGGGTGGGCCGAACCGATTTTCCAGGAGGAGACGGTAATTTACTGCGGAATTCTATTGAACGTCTGGCTGATTTAGATGTAGAATTGCTCCTCCCTGGTCATGGAGAAATCGTCAAAGGGAAAAGGAATATTCAACGTAATTTTGCTTATATTCGTACTAATTTCTTTGATTATTTGTAAAAATTAATTTATTGCCTTACCACTTCGCCTTTCCCCAGCGAGAATGTTTCCTAATGTTAGCGCGAGGGAGGGTAGCGACTAAGGTGATCTCGTAATTAATTGAAAAATTTTCTTCCTTTGACAAAATTAATTTGTTCAAATATTATTAGAAAAAAACTAAGGAGGGAATAAACAGATGAAAATTTTGCTCGGTGGAATTGTGGCAGTAATCATCGGGGTTATAGGTTTGATTGCGTGGTGGTCTCCTTTCTTATTAATTCTCCAAGGGGCTATCCCGATTATTTTAGTCCTTGGTGGGGCTTTGGCCATTTATCTGGGGATTGAAGATATAAAGACTTCTGCACCAATCAAAGAAGAAGAGCCCAAAAAAGAAGAAGCCAAAAAAGAGTCAACAGAATAAATCTTTTCTTTAATCAGGCTTTGGGACAAAATTCATTCATTAATCTCTAATGGGAATTAGGGGTAGGGGAAGTATAATCTTCTCTCCACATGGAGAGGGGAAGGTATTATTATTTTATTCTTCCCCTGATTAAGAATAAAGTTAGGAGGGGCATATTATAAAGCAAGAAAATTTCTCATTAGCAGAGCGAAAAAGAAGAGAAGATTTATTTAACAACCTCGGGCACCCTTTTCCTGTTTTACTTTTCGATGAAGTAGTAGATTTAGCCCGAGGAGAAAGTATCAAAACTCTCAAGTTAATAACCGCGAATGAGTTTTATCTTGCCGGTCACTTTCCGGGTCACCCCATCGTTCCGGGTGTGCTAACTCTGGAAGGAATGATCCAAAGTGCCATCTTCTTAATCGCGGAAACTTTTAGCCGGGGTAAGCTGGAATGCTCTTTACAAAAAGTGGGCAAGGTTAGATTTAAACGCCCCATTTACCCCGGAGACCGATTGGAATTTTCAGTGCAGGTAGTCAAGCGAGAAAATACCACTTGGCATTTCCGGGGCCAAGCTCAAATTGGCCAGGAGAACGCCGCGGAAGCTCAATTTTCTTTACAAGTTGATTTCCGTGAAGTAGGGTTTGAAATATGATGGAAAACAGGGAGATTCAAGAAATCCTTCCCCACCGTTATCCCTTTCTCTTAGTGGATCGGATAACCTACCTGGAACCTGGGAAAAAAGCAATAGGCCTCAAAAATTTAACTGGTGATGAATGGTTTTTTCAGGGCCATCATTTTTTCCCTCCCGTATTGATTTTAGAATCCTTGGCCCAAGTTGGCGGGATTATCATAGCTACTAAGGTTAAGGAAGAAAATCCGCAAGCCCGTTTTATGGGCCTCTTTGCTGGTGTTTCTGATTTTCAATTTTATCGTTCGGCTATGCTGGGCGAACAAGTTACTTTAAAAGTGGAATTGACCCAGAGCCTCGCTAATGTATATCGTTTTGCTGCCGAAGCCTTAGTGCAGGATGAAAAAATAGCCGGCGGCCAAATAATGCTTTCCTTTTCCTCTACTTAAACAGATAGCTCTTCTTTATGAAAAAGTTGACCTTTATTCTTCTCATTTTTCTTTGGCTTATCCCTTTGATTCTCTTCGCCCAAGGGAACAAAAAAGAAAATTTACTACCTATCAGCCAAGAAACTTCCGCCTGTTTGGACTGCCATAAGGATTTTACGCCTGGTATTGTGGCGGACTGGCAAAGAAGTTGGCATGCCAAGATTACTCCCTCCTGGGCCCTAAAAAAAGCAGGAAAAGAGAAGAAGATTTCAGCGGCTAAAATACCTGCTTCCCTGGAAGGAGTAGTAGTGGGTTGCTTTGAGTGCCATGGATTGCATCCGGAAAAGCACAAAGATAATTTTGAGCACATGGGATTTAAGATCAATGTCATCGTTTCCCCTAAAGATTGTGCTACCTGTCATCCCGTAGAAGAAAAAGAATTTTCGGGCAGCAAAAAAGCGCATGCCGTAGGTAATCTTCGCCAAAATCCTGTTTATCATGCTTTAGTCGAAACAATCATTGGCATCAAAACGGTTAAGAATGGCCAGATAGTGACCCAAAAATCGTCCTCGATGTCGCAACAAGAAACCTGTTTTGCCTGCCATGGCACAGAAGTAAAAGTCTTGGGTTTCAAAGAAGTAGAAACTCAAATGGGAATGATCGAAGTTCCCAACTTCGCTAATTGGCCCAATCAAGGGGTCGGGAGAATAAATCCAGACGGTAGCAGAGGAGCCTGCTCATCCTGTCACCCTCGGCATGAATTTTCCATCGCCGTGGCGCGCAAACCTTATAGCTGCGCCCAATGTCATCTCGAACCTGATGTTCCGGCCTGGAATGTTTACAAAGAAAGTAAACATGGGAACATTTATTTCTCTAATTATAGCAAATGGAATTTTGAGGCCGTGCCTTGGAAGGCAGGAGTTGATTTTCAGTCACCCACCTGCGCTGCCTGTCATAATAGTCTGATCACTACTCCAGATGGAAGAGTGGTGGCGGAGAGAACCCATGACTTCGGCTCTAGGTTATGGGTGAGATTATTTGGTCTTATTTATTCTCATCCCCAGCCCCAAAATGGGGATACCTCCGTATTGAAAAATAAAGATGGCCTTCCTCTGCCTATGGCCTTCACCGGAGAAATGGCCAAAGAAGGACTGCTCAATGAGCAGGAACAGGCAAAAAGAAAGAATTTAATGGCTAAGGTTTGTCATCAATGTCACGGAACATCTTGGACGCATAACCATTTTGCCAAAATGGAAAATACCATCAAAGAAGTGGATAGTCAGATTTTGGCTTCCACTCAATTGCTTTTGGAGGCCTGGAAAGCAGGACTTGCCGCAGGATTACCCCAAGCGAAGAACCCCTTCGATGAAACTATAGAGCAAATGTGGATCAGACAGTGGCTTTTTTACGCTAATTCTGTCAAATACTCTTCGGCCATGACCGGCGCGCCAGATTATGCTACTTTTAAAAATGGCTGGTGGAATCTTACTGAAAATCTGCAACAGATGAAAGACTGGATTAAACTGCACCAAAAAGAAAAGAACAAAAAAGGAGGAAATTAAAACAAAAAGTCGAAAAAAGGAAGAGTTGAAAAAGACCCCTGTTCTGGAAATTGAGATTGAAGCGCATTTACTGGATTCCATAGGAAATGAACGTGGTATTCCCCACCGGATAAGCATTTATCATGACTCGGCCTATGACAGAATATTTCAATTACCAAAAGGATGAAGAATAATTCTGGCACCTGAAGTTTATAAAGAAGATATCGAAGCTATTTATAAAGAATTACCCAATTTAAAAAAATATGTAGAAAATTCGGAAGAGGGGTTAAGTCATTTTAAATAGAAAATGGAAACTATTTGGAAGAAATGCCCAGAAATGAGGTGAAATATATGAAAATTCGCACGATTCGCTTACCTGAACCGGAGAAGATTGAGTTGATGGAAACTGATTTGCCAGATCCTGGAGAAGGGCAGGTCTTAGTTAAAACTTTCCAATCTTCTATTTGCGGCACTGATAGGAATATATACAATGGCCTCCTTCCGCCAGGGCTAAAATTTCCCATTACGCAATTAGGTCATGAAGGCGGAGGTACCGTGGTGGAAGTGGGCAAAGGGGTCAGGAAGTATAAGGTAGGGGATAGGGTAATGTCCTGCAAAAAAAATGGGACTTTTGCAGATTATTTTCTAGCTCGGGAAGAAGACCTGCACCCCATTCCACCCGAAATGGATTTGGAATTAGGATCTTTGGGAGAACCTCTGGCCTGTGTGATGTATTCTATCTTTAACTCGGGCGTGCAACTCGGAGATACCGTAGCCGTAATGGGTTTGGGTTTTGCGGGTCAAATAATGGTTCAGGGTGCTAAAAAAAAAGGAGCTCTGCAGGTAATTGGTATAGATCCGCTTGCCGGTAAAAGAGAGTTAGCCAAGAAATTTGGCGCGGACTATGTTTTTGATTCGCGGGAAGAAGAAGTAGAAAAGGCCATCTTGGATTTAAGTAAGGGAGGTGGAGTAGATGTAGTTTTTGAGGCCGCTGGTACAGAAGCTTCCATGAATATGGCTACGCAAATATTAAAAAAGAACGGAACGCTTGTTCTTTATAGCTGGGTCATGGAGCCGGTGCGCTTGAATATCAGCCGCTGGCATGACGATGCATTAACTATTAAGACTACCTGTGTTATGCACGTCAATACTCCTTACGAGAGATTTGCCTGGTTTGATCGACTCTTGGCCCCTTATTGGAAGGGAATTATCCAGATCAAGCCCCTTCTAACTGGGCCTTTCCCCTTGAAAGATATTTCGCAAGCCTTTAAAGTGGCCAATGCTCCTGATGCCATAAAAGTGATCATTCGCGATTGATCAGCCAATGGAAATAATTTTTCATAAAAGTAATCGACGGT
>JBNAWB010000204.1:0-6255 GCA_049699975.1 Thermodesulfobacteriota bacterium | reverse complement strand
GCAGGTCAGAGGCAGGCCTGAATTCAGAATCATGAGGCAGTGGTTACTTCCATGGGACGAGGGCGGCATTGTAGGAGGGCAAGGGCTTGACCCTTGCCGCATTCGGCAAGCCATAAAGGGTTGCCCTACAAAATTTTTAAGCCGCCTGCCCTTTGCGGAAAATCGGTTATGGGCTTTGAGCATCTTCTTCTCCCGCCGATGCTTCTTCATTCATGCCTGCCTCTGGCCTGCCCCGGGCACTTACAAAAATAAAAATTTCTCTAATAATCCCACTCTTCAGTGATGGATTACTAAAATGAAATATTTTTTCTTGACAATGAAAAAAATCATTATATATTAAAGTTTTAATTATCATCTTTATACTTTGAGCGAGAATAAATTGAAATTTCGTTTAGAAGATATAAGCCCCGCAGGCCAGGAGATGTTTATTAATGAGAATGAAGAATGGTTAGAAGATCGTCTGGCCCATGAAACTTTTAGGTTTTTCTATTTTGTGGCCCCTATTAAATTGCATCTGTATTTACGCCGTTCAGGAAGAATAGTGATTTTAACGAGTCAATTAGAATTCACAGTAAAGTGGGTATGTGCCAGGTGCTTGGATTCTTTTGTAAGGACTATGAAAGCAGAATATACCACCACTTTGCGCCCCAAACCAGACCGCCCCTTAGCTCAAGAGGTGGAACTGACGCGGGAAGATTTAGAGACAGAATTTTATGAGGGGGAAGAAATAGATTTAACTAATCTGCTCCAAGACCAAGTCTTATTGACCCTCCCCCCCAAAGTACTTTGTAAAGAAGATTGTCGAGGCTTATGCCCTAAATGTGGTAAAAATTTAAATCGAGAAGTGTGCCAATGCGCGGAAAAGGATTTGGACCCCAGGTGGGCAGCTTTGAAGAGTTTCCGCGCGCACTAATGAGGAGGTGAAGTAAAATGCCTAATCCCAAAAGGAGGCATTCCAAATGTAGGCGGGATAAAAGGCGAACCCACGACCGTTTGCCTACGCCATCTTTTTCCATATGTCAACAATGCGGTGAACCTAAAGCTCCCCACCGAGTTTGCCCTCATTGTGGAAGCTATAAAGGGCGAGTCGTTGTGGAAACGGAAGAGACTTGATGGAAAATAAAGCTTTGAAGATAATAGTCGATGCGATGGGTGGGGATTTTGCTCCCCAAAATATTGTGGAAGGCGCTCTTTTAGCTGCTCAAGAGCATAAAATTCCACTAATTTTGGTGGGGAATAAGGAGAAAATCGAGGCCTTAATGAGGAATTTTCCGGGAGAAAAAGATTTACCTGTAAATATAGTCCATGCTTCTGAAGTAGTGGGCATGGACGAATCTCCCCTCTCCGCCATTCGCAAGAAGAAAGATTCTTCTATAAAAGTCGCTTTTGATTTGTTAAAGAAGGGAGATGGTTCTGCCCTAGTAAGCGCTGGAAATTCAGGAGCCGTTTTGGCGGCAGCTGTTTTTATCTTAGAGAAATTGAATGGCGTTGACCGGCCAGCGATCGGAACTATATTCCCTACTTTGCGAGGCTGGACTTTGCTCTTAGATGCGGGGGCGAATGTAGACTGCAAACCTTTCCATCTTGTCCAGTTTGCTATTATGGGAGAAGCCTATGCCAAATATATTCTCAAAAAAGAGAATCCTTCAGTTGGCTTACTGAGCAATGGCGAAGAGGAGTCTAAAGGCAACGAATTAATTAGGGAAACTAATGCTATCTTGAAGAAGAGTTCCATAGGATACATTGGTCCGGTAGAAGGAAGGGATATTTTTAACGGGCGGGCTGATGTGGTCATTTGTGATGGTTTTGTTGGTAATGCGGCTTTGAAAATATGCGAAGGCTTAGCCGAAGCCATTGGGGCGATGATTAAAGAAGAATTGAAGACCAGTTGGCGAGCTAAAATTGGTTACCTATTTGCCCGGCAGGCTGTTAATAAAATTAAGAAAAAATTGGACTATTCCGAATATGGCGGAGCTCCTCTCTTAGGGGTAGATGGCGTGGTTATTATTGCCCATGGAAGGTCTTCTGCCAAAGCCATTAAGAATGCTGTCCGTTTAGCGCATGAATTCGCCCAGATTGATTTGCCTAAACTGCTGGCTAATAATTTGGATAAAAACCAAGAATTACAAAGAATTGGAGCTAAGAATCTAACTAAAATTTGGGATCAAATCAAAGAAAAAATTATTAGCTAAAGAAGGGTTTAGTATTAGTTAACGTGGAAGAGGGAAGGAAATGGTTAAGTCGCGCATAATTGCTACGGGTGCTTACTTGCCTCCCAAAATTTTAACAAATTTTGATTTAGAGAAGCTGGTGGATACCTCTAACGAGTGGATTATTTCCCGCTGCGGGATTCGCGAGCGGCGCATAGTGGAAAAAGATGTAGCCACTTCTGATTTAGGCACACAGGCCGCCTTAAAAGCGTTGGCCATGGCCAAGATGGACCCGGAAGAGTTAGATTTCATTATTACAGGCACAAACAGTCCGGATATGTTTTTCCCGTGTACGGGATGCTTTATTCAAGCTAAAATTGGTGCAAAAAAGGCGGCAGCTTTTGATGTCTCTGCTGGATGTACCAGTTTTATTCATGCCCTTTCCTTGGCGGATAAATTTATAAAGGAAGATCCGCGGCGCAAAGTCCTGGTCTTAGGGGCAGAAATCATGTCGAAGATAACAGATTGGACAGACCGTTCTACCTGTGTGCTTTTTGGAGATGGGGCCGGAGCTGTCATTCTGGTCGGGGAGGAGGGTGATCGAGGCATTCTTTCCACCCACCTTCATTCGGATGGAACATTATGGGAGCTCCTTTATATCCCTGGGGGTGGATCAGCAAATCCTTCCACCCATGAAACAGTTGATAAGCGGATGCATTTCATTAAGATGGCCGGAAATCCGCTTTTTAAAGTAGCTGTGCGCGCCTTGGCCGAAGTCTCTTTGGAGGCTTTGGAGTTTAACGGTTTAACTTGTAAAGATATTGACTTGATGATTCCGCATCAGGCCAATACCCGCATTGTAGAGGCCGCGGCTAAATTAATAGACTTTCCTATGGAAAAAGTATTTTTAAATATCGACAAATATGGTAATACCTCTTCTGCTACTATCCCCATCGCCCTCGATGAAGCCCAAAAAGCAGGTAAGTTGAAACCAGGCGACCTAATTTTGCTTTGTTCATTCGGCACAGGGGTAACTTGGGGATCGGCGATTATCAGATGGTAAAGATGGATTAAAACTGGCTAAATGCCCAAAATTATACCTGTTTGATCAATCGCTAATTATTTTCAATAAAAAGTATTTAAAAGGAGATGGCCTAAGAGATGGATTATTTTTTAAATGAAGACCAAAAAGCTATTAAAGATTTAGCGCGGAAAATTGCTGAAGAAAAAGTCATTCCCGTGCGCGCCGAATTAGATGAAAAAGAAGAGTTTCCTTGGGGTCCTTTGAAATATTTAGCTGATGCTGGTCTTTTTGGCATATATATCCCCGAAGAATATGGGGGGTTAGGTTTTGGGGCCTTCGAAAATTGTCTGGCGATCGAAGAGATCTCTCGGGCCTGTATCGGAGTCTCGGTCTCTTTTGCTGCTTCCGGTCTTGGCGCTTACCCTTTCCTCCTTTTTGGCAGCGAAGAAATGAAGAAAAAATATTTGCCTGAGGTAGCTTCCGGGAGAAAACTGGCGGCTTTTGGATTAACCGAGCCTGGGGCTGGCAGCGATGCGGGTGGTATTCGCACCACGGCCAAGAAAGATGGGGATTATTATGTGCTCAATGGCACTAAACAATGGATTACCAATGGAGGCGAAGCAGAGCTATATTCGGTGATTGCCTTAACGGACAAAAGTAAAGGACCCAGAGGGGCCAGTGCCTTTTTAGTAGAGAAAGGGATGCCCGGCTTCAGCTTTGGCAAAAAAGAAAAAAAATTGGGGATTAGGTGTTCCGCCACCCGCGAGCTAATTTTTGATGATTGCCGAGTTCCCAAAGAAAACCTCATCGGTCGGGAGGGGATGGGGTTTATTATTGCTATGCGGACTCTGGATAAAACTCGCCCAGGAATTGGTGCTCAAGCCGTTGGGTTAGCCCAAGGCGCCTTCGAAGCGGCGGCAGCTTATGCGCGCGAGCGCCATCAGTTTGACAAGCCGATCATTTCCTTTCAAGCAGTGCAGCATATGTTGGCGGACATGGCTACGCAAATCGAGGCCGCGCGGGCTTTAGTTTATGCTGTAGCCCGGTGGGTAGATACCAACCCGAAGGATATATCCAAATATTCAGCGATGGCCAAACTTTTTCCCAGCGACGTGGCCATGAAAGTAACTGTGGATGCCGTGCAGATTTTTGGTGGTTATGGATTTATGCGGGACTATCCAGTAGAAAAGATGATGCGTGATGCCAAAATTTTGCAGATATACGAAGGAACAAATCAGATTCAAAGGAATGTTATTGGTCAAGCTTTGATCAAAGAGTACGCCAGCAAATGAAGAAAATAGGACTTATTTTTCCAGGACAGGGATCTCAATATGTAGGCATGGGCCAAGATCTTTATGAGCATTACTCTGTAGCGCGCCAAACCTTTGCCGAGGCCCACGAGGCTTTAGGTTTTGACTTGGCCGCTATATGTTTTGCCGGCCCGGAAGAAAAACTAAAACTTACAGCCATCACCCAGCCAGCGGTGCTCACTGTCTCGGTGGCCATGTGGCGCGTGATTCAAAGTGAAGAAAAGGTTAAGCCGGTAGTAGCAGCCGGGCATAGTCTGGGGGAATATGGAGCTTTGGTTGCGGCTGAGGCGCTACCCTTTGCCGAGGCAGTGCGCTTGGTCCACTGGCGAGGTAAATTTATGCAGGAAGCCGTGCCGGTGGGTGAAGGAGCCATGGCGGCTATAATGAATATGTCCTCTGCCGAAGTGGCAGATTTGTGTACAGAAGCGGCGCAAGGAGAAGTGTTGACCCCAGCCAATTACAATTCTCCGGGCCAGATTGTTATTGCAGGGCATAAAGGGGCAGTAGAACGGGCGGTGGCTATGGTGGCCAAAAAACCTGGGAAAAAAGCAGTTCTTCTGCCCGTCAGCGCCCCATTTCATTGTCCTTTGATGAGACCTGCGGGAGAACGGCTCCAAGAGGTCCTGGCCCAGATTAATTTTTCCGACCCCATCTTTCCGGTCCTGGCCAATGCCGAGGCTGATTTTTATCCAGGCAAAGAGGCCATTAAAGAACTTTTAGTCAAACAAGTGGATCACCCGGTCCGCTGGGAAGAGTGCCTGCAAAAGCTGCTTAATACTGGAGTAGATATGGTATGGGAGGTTGGGCCAGGGAAGGTGCTGACAGGTTTGCTGCGCCGCATTAACCGCGAGATCCCTATAGCTAACATTGAGGATAAATCAAGTTGGGAAAAAGCCAAGGCCTGCTTAAAAATTAATTGAGAGAGGTTATCGCAATGAGATTAAAGGATAAAGTAGCTTTAGTCACGGGCGCTGCTCAGGGTATTGGAAAAGCTATCGCCCTGCTTTTTGCTCAGGAGGGCGCCCAGGTGGGCGTGGCTGATCTTAATCTCGCGGGAGCAGAAGAGACGTGCCGAGAAATCATCGCCCTTCCTGGGGAAGCTTTGGCCGTGGGGGGTAATGTAGCCAGGGCTGAAGATGCCGAGGGAATGGTGCAAGCAGTCTTGGATAAATTTGGTAGGCTGGATATATTAGTAAATAATGCCGGCATAACTCGAGATCAAGTTTTATTAAGGATGAAAGAAGAGGATTGGGATTTAGTTTTGGCGGTTAACCTCAAAGGTGCCTTTCATTTAACTAAAGCCGCGCTGCGCACCTTCCTCAAACAGAAGGGAGGAAAGATAGTTAACATTGCTTCGGTGACAGGACAGATGGGTAATGCTGGCCAAGCTAATTATGCGGCCTCTAAAGCAGGCTTGATCGGCTTCACTAAATCCGTAGCCCGGGAATATGCTAGCCGCAATATTCAAGTAAATGCCGTAGCTCCGGGCTTTATAGATACGCCGATGAGCCAGGCCATCCCCGCCAAAGAGCGGGATTTCTTGATCAAACAAATACCCATGGAGCGACTGGGTAAACCAGAGGACGTAGCGCAGGCTGTTCTTTTCTTGGCCAGTTCGGCTGCGGATTACATTACTGGTCAGGTTTTGAATGTTAATGGAGGGATGTATATGTGAAAAGGGCAGGTAAGCAAAGATATTTTCTCTGACCGTCGATCACTTTTGAAATTTGTACCTACTTCAGGCGGGAGGGAGAGAGGCTCATTAAAATGA
>JBNAWB010000203.1:0-6258 GCA_049699975.1 Thermodesulfobacteriota bacterium | reverse complement strand
GCCTGCCTCGGGCACTTACAAAAATAAAAATTCCTCTAATAATCCCACCCTTCAGCGAGGCATTACGATGGATTACATTCTTTGATTGAATTTAGGGTCGAAGAGTAGGTATAATTCTTATTGATAAAAATTAGCCAAAAATTTTTAGGAGA
Organism: Thermodesulfobacteriota bacterium; assembly: GCA_049699975.1. Lineage (GTDB taxonomy): Bacteria > Desulfobacterota > SM23-61 > SM23-61 > SM23-61 > CAZAGD01. Next base: position 6,106 of record JBNAWB010000203.1, on the reverse strand, counting down.
GAAAAAAATGGACTTGGCAAAAAAAGTAGCAATTGTTACAGGAGCTGGGCAAGGACTGGGTTGGGCTATTGCTAAGCGTTTGGCTGATGATGGAGCTTCTCTGGTCATAGCCGATATAAACTGGGAGAGGGCTCAAGAGAAAGCTTCCCTTTTGCAAAAAATGGGCAGAGAGGCCATGGCCATTCAAGTGGACGTTAGTAGGGCTAATGAAGTATCGCAGATGGTCGCGCAAGTTCTGGAAAAATTTGGGCGTATTGATATTTTGGTCAACAATGCGGGCATCCTTGGCCCATATTTCCCGGTGGAAGAGTATCCCGAAGAATTATGGGATCAAGTTATAGCGGTCAATTTAAAAGGAACTTTTCTTTGCTGCCGAGCAGTAATTCCCATCATGAAAAAACAGGGGAAGGGGAGCATAGTAAATATCGCTTCGGTGGCTGGCAAAGAAGGAAATGCTAATATGGCTCCCTATTCAGCTTCCAAAGGGGCTATAATTACTTTAACTAAAACGCTGGGCAAAGAACTGGCCACCAGCCATATCCGGGTAAATGCCGTCTCGCCTGCATTATTAGAGACGGAAATGACGCAAAGCATGACTCCCGAACAGAGGGCTTTGCTTACTTCCAAAATTCCCATGGGCAGATTAGGGAAGCCCGAGGAAGTGGCGGCGGTGGTAAAATTTTTAGTTTCTGACGAAGCATCATTCGTTACGGGGCAGTGCTACGACATAAGCGGCGGCCGATCAGTTTATTAATTTTTAAGCCATAGAGGGCACAGAGGGCGCAGAGAAATTAATATTAAAAAAGGCGAAAAGAATTTTTGAGTTAAAATATTAATTTTTTAAATATTCTCCGTGTTCTCTGTGAGCTCTGTGGCTAATAAAAAAGGAGGATTTGGGGATGACTAAATTTCATGAATGGTATCAGCAAATGCAGGTAGAAAGGGCGATCAACGCCCTCAAAAAGAATAACTTCGATGCGCGCTTCTTTAGTAAAGCTGCGGAGGCCGTAGAAGAAATCTGGAAGATGATACCCGAGGGGGCCACCGTAGGTTATGGGGGCTCGCTTACCTTGAACCAGATCGGCTTCATCGAAGAAGCCCAGAGGCGACCGATAAAATTCTTAAATCCTTTTGCCAAAGGACTCTCCGCCGAAGAAGCCGAGAAGATCCGGCGGGAAATCTTTTTGGCCGATTTTTTCTTGACCAGCAGCAATGCCATAACTGAAGATGGGAAACTTTTCAACATAGATGCTACCGGGAATAGAGTCGGGGCTATGATTTTTGGCCCGAAAAAAGTAATTTTAGTTTGCGGCGCCAATAAGATCGTTAAAGATGTAGCTGAGGCGCAGCGCAAGGTTCAAGAAGTAACTGCGCCTATGAATGCCAAACGCTTAGGTTATAAGACTCCCTGCGCTCAAACAGGACAATGCTCGGATTGTGCTTCTCCAGAAAGAATTTGCAACGCCTATGTAATTTTAGCTAAAAAGCCGAGGAGAACCGACATCTCTGTTTTTATCGTAGGCGAAATTTTGGGATTGTGAATCTATCTGGGTTACTCTTTAGTGTTTTTCTTCTCCTCTTGAGGCTATGTCGCAATTGCAGGAAAGAGTTGGAGGCAGGCCAGAGGCAGGCCTGCCTCTGGCCTTTTCATCCAAGATTGGCCAATTATTAATAATGACCCTGTCTCCTTGAGGAGAGGAAAAAGCGGACTATTTCTTACTTGGAAGAAATTAAAAAAAAAGCAAAATAAATTTTTCTTAAAAGGATTTTTATGAAAGAAGGAGAAAGTCTTCCGGGCAAGGATTTTATTCGCGAGATCATAGACGAAGATTTGCGCCATAACAAATATGGTGGCCGCGTAGCAACGCGCTTTCCTCCAGAGCCAAACGGCTATTTACATATTGGTCATGCTAAATCCATCTGCCTTAATTTTGGCCTAGCTGAAGAGTATGGAGGAACTTGTAACCTGCGCATGGATGATACAGACCCCAGCGGGGAAAGTCAGGAGTATGTAGAAGCCATAATCAGAGATGTAAAATGGCTGGGATTTGATTGGCAAGATCGCTTGTTTTTTGCCTCCGACTATTATGAGCAGCTTTATCAATATGCGGTGCAATTGATCAAAAAAGGAAAAGCTTATGTATGTAGTTTAAGTCCAGAAGAGATTAGGGAATATCGGGGCACTTTAACCCAACCAGGAAAAGAAAGCCCTTACCGCAAACGGACAATCGAAGAGAATCTGGACTTATTTGCCCGCATGCGCGCTGGTGAGTTTCCGGATGGAGCTCATGTACTCAGGGCTAAAATAGATATGGCTTCTCCCAATATGGTGATGCGGGATCCGGTCTTATATCGGATCAAACGGGAGCCTCATTACCGCACAGGTAATAAATGGGTAATTTATCCCATGTACGATTTTGCCCATTGTCTTTCTGATTCAATTGAGCGCATCACCCATTCCATCTGCACCCTGGAGTTTGAGAATAATCGGGCCCTTTATGATTGGATTCTTGATGAATTGGCAGTGGAGTGGCACCCCCAACAGATCGAATTTGCCCGCCTCAACCTTAGTTACACTATCCTGAGTAAACGCCGTTTAATCGAATTGGTGGAAAAAGGTTATGTCTCCGGCTGGGACGATCCTCGCCTTCCCACTATAGCCGGAATGCGCCGAAGAGGATATACGCCCCAAGCTATCCGCAACTTCTGTGAGCGTATCGGCGTGGCCAAAAATGAAAGTTTGGTAGATATCGGCTTACTCGAACATTGTGTCCGCGATGATCTAAATGAAAAGGCTCCCCGCGCCATGGGCGTGCTCCGTCCTCTTAAGCTCATCATCGATAATTACCCCAAGAATCAAGTAGAAGATTTAATCTGTCCCAATCATCCGCAAAAGCCCGAGATGGGCACGCGGAAAGTTCCTTTTTCCCGGGAGCTTTATATTGAACAAGATGATTTTCTCGAAAAACCACCCAAGAAATATTATCGCCTCGCTCCCGGTAAAGAAGTGCGTTTGCGCTATGCTTACATCATAAAATGCACAGATTTTGTTAAAGATGAGCAGACTGGGGAGATAAAAGAGATTCATTGTGCTTATGATCCCGAAACTAAAGATGGACCGCCCAGAGATGGCCGTAAAGTTGAAGGCATAATCCACTGGGTATCGGCGGCTCATGCTGTGCCGGCGGAGATACGCCTTTATGATCGCTTATTCCTGATTCCCGATCCAGCAGGGGAAGAGGATTTTATAAAATATTTAAATCCGCAATCATTGGTAACTTTAAAAGGGTTTGTAGAACCAAGTTTAGCTGATGCCGTAGCAGGAGAGCCATATCAATTTGAAAGGGTGGGATATTTTTGTATTGATCCGGTAGATTCCGCGCCGAGGAATTTAGTTTTTAATCGCACCGTCACCCTCAAAGATTCTTGGGCCAAAATAGGGGCGAAAGAAAAGAAATAATATATTGCACCGCTCAGCACGCTAAAAACACAAAGAAAAATTTATTTAAAAATAGCCACCGAAGTCGCCCAGAATTTAGCTAAAAAATAGGATCATCTTCACACCGCAAGTCCTCACTCCAACAAGACTCTGTCATAATGTCATCGCGATGGAGCGTAGCGACCGTGGCGATCTCGTAATACCTTGAAATTAAAGAGATGGCCACGCTCCCCCGCAGCAAGTGCGGAGTCGCTCGCCATGACCAGAAAAAGGGTGCGACACCGTCTCAACGGAGAGAGTGGCTAAAACTCGACCAGGCAAGAAAGTTGGAAGCGACTCGTACCGAAGTAAGGGGCGATATTCATGAAGTAATATAAATTTCAGCTCCTTTTGAATTGGGCATTAAATTTTTCGACAAATTTTAGCAACTAAATTGGAGAAGAGCCAAAAATAAAAACATAGACCTTGTTCGCGGAGATGCTTATAATAACTTAAAAATGAGGCATTACCTGGAAGGAAGAGGTTTAAGAAGCAAAAAAGTGGTTTTAAAATTTATAGAAATTCCGGCTCACCTTAAAAAGCCTCTTGAAGATAGTCTTATTTTGGCCTGCCGGCGGTAATTATTAATGAGAGCATTAAATAAATGACATCTGCTGTTCTTAACCCCTCACCTCGGTACGAGTCGATTCCGACCTAACCCTCTCCCCACGCCTGGGGAGACGGCTTTCCATATTCTCCTCTCCCCAAAGGGGAGAGGGTAGGGTGAGGGGAAGAAGGGTAAATATTTAATCGCTCCGAGTAATAAAATTAAGCGGTAATTAAAATTAAATAAAATATCTGATCTGCTTTAATTTACGCCCCATATGAAAATGGCTGGGGGACAAGGATTCGAACCTTGATTCACGGAGTCAGAGTCCGTTGTCCTACCGTTGAACGATCCCCCAGAAACTTTAAAAATAAAATACTCAATATTTATAGCAAAGTCAATATATTTTCTAACTGACCGTCGATCACTTTTGGATTTTCCTTTCTTCAGTGTTTTCCAGCCATGGGAAGGAGCGGAGGGTTGGAGGTGGGATATGTTGTTTAAGGAGGTTTAGGGATAGGCAGTTATTGGCTAGGAATGATTGGAAGAAGAGGAGGCCGATGGTGAGGAAGGAGAGGCGGGGTCCTTTCTTTTGGGAAGTGAGGAGGACGTTAGGATGACGCATAGCGATGGCGTGGCCGATGGCGGTGAGGAGAAGGATAGCTAGGCCGATGAGGATGGTGAAGCGGGCTAAGGCTTCTGGGGTTTGGATTTGAGTCCAGACTAGTTTTAATCCAAAGCGAGCGCCTTTGGTGTCTCGGATTTGTTCTTCGATGGCCATGCGCCGGTCATAGAGGGCAGCCAGTTGGGGAAGGGAATCATCCCGGTTGGTAGCCAGCCACCAGGGTTCTTTCTGTCCTTTAGCCCAGATGCCGATGACTCTTACGGTAACTGCTCCATCTTGGCGGAGGAGCACGGGGCCTAGGTCTATGGCTCGCCCTGGTTGTAAACCGCAATTTTTGAGGAGGCACTTTTTCTTCTTAAATTCCACTGTAATCTGGTCTGAGATTCGCACTAAAAAAGTATGGTCTTTCTGGTCTAAGAGTATTTGGAGATACCTGACCCGGCGGAAGCCACGATCAGCCAGCAAACAAGCTTGCCCTTGGCATTCTTTGAGAAGGAGAAAGAGGAGACGGAGAAAGTTGTTCTCCCAGGTGTTTTGGGAGCGTTGGATTTTCTTTTTGTTAAAGACGGCAGCATAGACAGGAATTGCCCTGCCACCCCGGATCACAGAAGCCAAGAGCATTCTTACAAGAGCATTCTTAGTGGTGGGTGCCATTCTGTCCAATCGATAGCCAAAAGAAAAGGCCCTGGAAGTTGAGCAAAGAAGGAGAGCATTTGCTGAGCTATTTGCAGATCGTCTAGCCTGGGATTATGCAAGAGGCGGTAGAAACGAGTTAAGGAACTGGAAAGTTGACTCCCTGTAGCTTGGCTAAGGAAAGCAGCCACAGCAATAGAGGCCGCCTGGGCCATAGAGGCAATTCCCTGCACCACCAACTTGATGATCTCCCTTTGAGATTTCCGCAAAGGTTCCAGAATCTCCCCCAATACCTTAAGATTCTCTTTCCTGATCATCTTTGCCCCTCCTTACCTTTAAGCTCACAGATGGCCTCCCCAATATCCACTAAACGCCGACAAAGCTCCTGAAAAAGATGATAATTTTCCACCTGTTGCTCCAAAGTCCTAATCTCCTTTAGGTCATGCAGCCGACGGCTTACAGTCTTACCTTGCCTCTTAAAAGTAAAAAGAGCATAAGGGCCACAGAAAATAGGCTTCTTTTTCCCCTTTAATTTAACCTTCAGGAACTGGCGGATTACCGAACCACGACGCATCTCTTCCAGAAGAGCAATTTGGGCTAATATCTCTTGCCGTTTCTGTCTTAGTTTTTGGAGTAAGGACATAATACTTCCTCCTTTATTTGTAGTATTTATACTACAAAATAATAAAAAATAAGCTCTTTGGCAAGAAAATAATAACCAACGATTATTATTAGATTTACCCCAGATCCAAAAGTGATCGACGGTTAGCAAAAATTAATCTTGACAATTTATAAATAGTGATTACCATAATAAAGCCTGTAA
>JBNAWB010000202.1:0-6349 GCA_049699975.1 Thermodesulfobacteriota bacterium | reverse complement strand
CTTTCTGGCACGAACCCGCCGGAAGGGCCACCTAACTGCGCCGCTTTAAACTTTCTTCCGCCCTTTATGCCCTCACCGATATCGAAAACTATGGAACGGAGGGTAATGCCCATGGGCACTTCGACCAAGCCAATATTGTTCACCGCCCCAGCTAAAGAAAAGACCTTGGTCCCTTTACTTTTCTCCGTGCCTAAACTGTTAAACCACTTGGCCCCATTAAGGATAATCTGGGGCACATTAGCAAAGGTTTCCACATTGTTCAAAACTGTAGGCATGCCCCACAAGCCAGCTTCAGCCGAGCGCGGCGGTTTAACCCGCGGCATCCCTCTTTTGCCTTCTAAAGAAAACATTAGCGCCGTTGATTCACCGCAAACAAAAGCACCGGCCCCGGGATAAACATAGGCGTCGAAGTCAAACCCTGTTCCAAAAATATCTTTCCCTAAGAGACCGTATTTGCGGGCTTGTTCAATGGCTAAATTAACTCTTTTGATGGCTAAAGGATATTCGGCCCGGATATATAGATACCCTTCATGGGAGTCAATAGCCTTCGCGCAAATAACCATTCCTTCCAAGACAGCATGGGGATCAGCTTCTAAAATAGAGCGATCCATGAAAGCGCCGGGATCGCCCTCATCTCCGTTACAGATTACATATTTGGGGAAGCGATTGTATTTACGCGCCTCTTCCCACTTTTCCCCCGTCGGAAAGCCGGCCCCGCCGCGCCCCCTCAATCCGGACTCCTTTATCTCCGCAATGATTTGCTCGGGGGTCATTTGGGTCAAAGCCTTGTGCATGGCCACATAGCCATCTTTGGCAATGTATTCCTCAATTGATTCAGGATCGATTAAACCCCGGTTACGCAAAACCCTAAGCACCTGTAAGCCAAAGAAGGGAATATCCTTCATGCGCGGGATAGCTTCTTTTTTCACCGGTTCCTTATAGAAAAGCTTAGGCACGGGCCGGCCTTTGAGGATGTGTTCTTCAACAATCAAAGGCATGTCTTCTGGTTTAAGCTTCCCGTAAAAAATACCTTCGGGATAAACGACCATTATCGGACCTTCCGCGCAGAAACCGTTGCAACCCGTGATCACTACTTTTACTTCCTCAGCTAATCCTCGTTCTTGGAGCTCCTTTTCTAAACGTTCCCGTACTTTGAAAGCTCCGCTGGAAACGCAAGCGGTTCCGGCGCAGATTAATATATGGGAACGAAAAACTTTAGTGGCCATTAAATCTTTCCTCCATCTTTAAAACGTGGTTTCGCTCCCCACGGCCAGAGCATATTTCTCGACTACCTTCCCGCCCAGGACATGCTCCACGAAAATCTCGCGCATCTTTTCAGGAGTGAGATCGACATATTTTACAGGAGCTTCGCCAATTCTCTCTACCGTAATCATCGGTTCGCGGCTACAAAGGCCCGCACATCCTGAGGTAGTGACGATGACATCTTTTACATCTCGTTTGGCAATTTCATCTAAAACCGCACTCATAATCGCCCGGGCTCCTGAGGCTATCCCACAAGTTCCCATATGGACATTAACTTTGGCCCGGTAGCCCCCTTCCCGGAGCGTAACGCTTGCTTGCACGGATTCTTTAATTTTCTTTAAATCTTCCAGGGATATTTTGGCCATGGGTGATCTCCTTCTTCTTAATCATATTGCTTTAGAATTTCTAAGGCTTTGGCTGGTTCCGGAATCCCATGGACATCCTCATCTACACACATAACTGGAGCCAGCCCGCAAGTGCCCGGGCAGTTGATTACTTCCAGAGTATATTTGAGGTCGGGAGTTGTTTGGTTAACGTCTATTTGGAATTCTCGCCGCAATAAATCTAAGATGGCCTGTCCTCCGCGTACATAACAGGCAGTTCCTAAGCACACCCGCACCGTATGCTTTCCTCGAGGAGTCATCGTAAAGAGGGAATAAAAAGTAACTACACCATAGACTTGGCTGGGGTGGAGACGGAGTCCCTCCGCAATATAATGTTGTACTTCTAAGGGCAGGTAACCAATCACCTCTTGGGTTTCTTTAAGAACGGGAATTAAAGTTCCCTCTTTAAACTTATATTTTTCAATGATCTCATCAATTTTTTTCCATTGTTCCGGAGTAATCTTGCTGGCTGAACTTTCTCCCCGGTCTTTTTCTTCATCCATATCTTCTTCCTTTTCTTTCTTCAAATTATATACTCTTGATCAAGGCCTAATTCTGCCAGTTGAGAAAAAATATAAGTTCTTAAAAAAGAAACTACCTCTGGATCATTTAGAGGAACATCTTCCAAGATGGCTTTAATCTCTTTGGTATTCAAGGAAAATTTAATCCCATCTCTTTTGTGTTCATAGTAGATATCAGCATCTGGATGACCCACTATTAGGGCAAGTAAAGTTTCCCCCAAATTGCCTAAAGGTTTGCGGTCAATATGCGCATAAGGGAAGATAGCTTTTACCTTCGTTCCTTTTCCCGGCTGTGATTCCAGCAGAAAATGCCCCTTACAAATTTCGCAGCTTTCTTTAAATAAAGGCAAACCTAAACCCACTCTCCGCGTCATTTTCGTGGTGAAGAAAGGATCCAAAGCTTTGGCCTGCAATTCCGCATCCATCCCTTGGCCATCATCAATAATTTCAATGCTTAGGCTATTTTGGCCAATATCTTCCACGATGCGGATTTCTACCTGTTTTGCTCCCGCTGTCAAAGAATTTTCGACAATATCTAAGATATGCAGCGAAAGATCTTGCACTAAAGTCCTACCTATCTTTTCCCCGAAATGCCCATTTGATAAAGTCGCCCTACCACTTCAAAAGCGGGGAGCTCCGAAAGCAACAAAGGTATCTTTTCTGCTTCAGCTTTAAGTAATGTTTGCCGATCCGGTTCCCGGCCGCCGATAATGATAATCCCCACAATTTCTTTCAAACTGGCTACAGCCACGATATTTGGGTGAGTCTGCATAGTTACCCAGATATCCCCTGCTTTGGCGTTGGCCATGACATCACTCAAAAGGTCGCTCACGTAGCCAGAGGAAACTTCTTTGGAGAGCATGGTTAAAGCGCAAAGTGGTTTTAAACCTATTTTTTCCGCAATTTGCTGCAAGGTCATTGGCAGAATCTCTCTAACGGTCAATTTCTGCTAAGACTATATCTATAGAACCAATAATAGCCACTACATCCGCCACCAGCCTCCCCTCCACCATTTTGGAAAGGGCACTTAGATTTATAAAAGATGGTGGGCGCACCCGAAAACGCCAAGGCTTGTTGCTGCCGTCACTTACTAAATAAAATCCCAGCTCACCTTTAGGAGATTCAATACTGGCATAAACTTCTCCTTTGGGAGTAGGGAAACCAGCACTAGCCAAATGAAAATGATGAATCAAGGCTTCAATACTTTGATTTACTTTTTCTTTTGGCGGATAGACTACTTGGGGGGCATCAGCTTTAATAGGCCCCGCGGGCATTTTATCCAGGACCTGCCGCACGATCTCATTGGCCTGCCGCATCTCCATTAATCTAACTAAATACCGGTCGTAGACATCACCATTCTTCCCTGTGGGAATTATAAATTCGTAATTTTCATAACCCGAATAGGGCATTGCTTTGCGGAGATCCCAAGCTACGTTGGAGGCCCGCAGAATGGGTCCGCTCAAACCAAAATTAATAGCTTCTTCCGCCGAAATTGCCCCTACCCCTTGAGTACGCTTCATCCAGATCTTATTCTTAGTTAAAAGGGTCTCGTATTCGTCTACCCGCGCTGGAAACTGCCGCGTAAATTCTCGACATTTTTCTGTAAATCCTTCGGGCAAATCTTGGGCTACTCCGCCTACCCGAAAATACGATGGGGTCAGCCGCGAACCGCAGACCATTTCAAACATAAAAAGAATTTCATCCCTTTCCCGTAAGGCATAAAAGAGGGGAGTCATGGCCCCAATATCATGAGCATGAGTGCCCAACCAAAAAAGATGACTCGCTATGCGCTGTAGCTCACACATTAATACCCTGATAGCCTGAGCCCGGGGCGGAACTTCTAAACCTAATAACTTTTCTACAGCTAAGACGTAAGCCAAATTATTAGACATTCCCGCCACATAATCCAGCCGGTCGGTTAAAGTTATGCATTGGTGGTAGGTTTTGCTTTCGGCCAACTTCTCTAATCCCCGGTGCAGAAAACCAATATCCGGAGTGGCTTTGACAACCACCTCTCCATCCAGCTCTAACACAACCCTTAATACGCCATGGGTGCTTGGATGCTGCGGCCCCATATTTAGAATCATCGTCTCGGTTTTAGGCATCTTCGTTAATCTCCATTCTCTCCATTGCTGCCGCCTATCCCCGCAGCGGGTAATCTTTCCTTAAAGGATGTCCTTGCCAATCGGGGGGCAAAAGAATTCGGCGCAAGTCGGGGTGGCCCACAAAGGTTATGCCCAAAAGATCATAAACTTCTCTTTCCAACCATTCCGCTCCTTGCCATATAGAAGTTACGGAAGCCAATTGGGGACTTTCTCCAGGTAAAGGCACTTTCAACCGAAGACGGCAGCGGGTCTTTAAAGAGCACAAATGATAAACTACTTCAAACCTTGGTTCGCGGGGAAAATAATCTACGCCGCAAAGGTCTGTCAGGTAGTTAAAAGAAATTTCCGGATCATCGTGGAGATAGCGGCAAATATCCAGGAGGTCTTCGGCTCGCAGAATTATAGTATCTTCGCCCCGAAAAGAAGAAGTGGCCAAAATACTTTGCGGGAACTTTTCATTTATTTTATGGCGGAGCTCATCAAGATTCATTTTATTACCTCTCCCCCAGTTTCTCATGGCTTATTTTTTCATGCAGCTTCAGGATACCGTAGATCAAAGCTTCTGGACGGGGAGGACATCCAGGAATATAAACATCAACGGGCAAATATTGATCGATCCCCTGCACAGTAGCGTAAGTATCAAAAATACCCCCGCTTGAGGCGCAGGCTCCCATAGCAATCACCCATTTGGGTTCAGGCATCTGTTCATAGATGCGAATTACAGCCGGCAGCATTTTTTTAGTAACAGTCCCAGCCACGATCATTAAATCAGCTTGCCGCGGCGAGGGCCGAAAAACTTCCATACCAAAACGAGCCAAGTCGTAGCGCGCCGAAGCCGTAACGATCATTTCTAAGGCACAGCAGGCCAAACCAAACCCCGCCGGCCAAAGGGAAGATTTCCGCGCCCAATTAACCAATTTTTCTAAAGAAGTGGTTAGAACATTATTACCTAAGCAAGTTTCTATTCCCATTCTAAGGCTCCTTTTTTCCATACATAAATGAAGCCTACCAGCAGAATACCAATGAAAACAGCCATCTCTATCAAACCGAATAATTTCAATTCCCGGAAAATAACCGCCCAGGGATAAAGAAAAACAACTTCAATGTCGAAGATGATAAAAAGCATGGCGATAATGTAAAACTTAACCGAGAATGGTTTACGAGCTTGCCCCACGGGATCCATGCCGCATTCGTAGGGGATCATTTTTTGGGGAGTAGTCTTTCTCTTGCCGATGATGGCCGAAAGAAAAATTGTGGTTAAAGCAAATCCTACGGCCACGACAAAAAAAATGAAAATCGGAATATAATCCATGAGCATAGCTTTATTCCCTTTGCCTAATCAATTTTTTATTTTTTGATTTTTCCCCTGCTTTTCTTAAAGTGCTTCCCAGCGTTTCGAAAACCTTTTTTCCGAAACAACCGAATGAATCTTCATTCGGAATTTCGGAATAATGAATTAGCAAAATCCCAAAATTCTGTCAAGTAAAATGTGCAAAGGTGTCAAAATATTTCTTTTATCAGCCAAAGATTTTCCCAATTTCAATTGCTAAGGCGCGCTTTAAATATTTTACTTTTTTTCTCCCTAAAATTGGTTATGGCAAGTCGGCAAGGTGTGATCATGTTCATTCGCTACTGTCATGCCCGCGAAGCATCCATCTCGTTATTAAATTGCCTCCCTCTTTTGCCCAGGGACAAAACTTCCGCGCTACCCTCTTTGCCATAATTTACGCGCCAAATACTCTACTAAATCTGCGCTTCCTAATGGCAAATAAGTTTCCCCATCCGTCCTTAATTTAAAAACCCGCTGCTTATTAGTATAATCGTTTAATCATTAAATCATTTTATTATTAATATTTTTTCTTTTTCAAGTTGTCAAGGAGAAAATGGAACCTGACCGTCGATCAGCTTTAATATTTCTCGCCAGCAGGAAACAGGCGGGAGGGGGAGAGGCGAAATTAAAATCGGCTGGGAAATGACCATTTCTCTCTTACCCACCTGCTCTCCGCAAAGAACGGCGGGGAAATACTTGTCTATACCAGATAAACATAAATAATAGCTTCCTGCTTTTAAAATAGAT
>JBNAWB010000201.1:0-6361 GCA_049699975.1 Thermodesulfobacteriota bacterium | reverse complement strand
GTGTAAATATTTAATCGCTCCGAGTAATAAATATAATTTGCTCTCTTTAAGCCTGAGGTTTTTAAATTCATTTTCTAAAATACACCTTTTTTAAAAAGGTAGCAAGAGTTCGGTAAGTAATGCGTCATGGCGAACGAGCCCGCACTTGATGCGGGGGAGCGTGGCCAGCTCTTTTATTTCATTGCTTAACGAGATCGCCACGGTCGCTGCGCTTCCTCGCGATGACCTTACTACCCAACCTCGCTAATTTAATAAACCAACCCTTCAGTGGCGGATTGGCGAATTCGCAAATTTGTCTTGCTCTCTTTTTTAAAAAATGAGATATAATAAAGTAAATTTATTTACTGAGGCATGGGGTTGGTCAAAAAAAATTTCTGGTCCATTTGGAATTTAATTGATGGCCCTCCTTTTCCGCCTAAAATAATCTGTCCAATCGACCGAGCAGAGATGGTCCTCATACCTGCTGGGGAGTTTATCATGGGGATAAGCGAAGCGGAGTTGCAACAAGTTTTTTCTTTAGAGGGGAATCAAAACCCAGTCTTTGCTACCGAAACTCCGGCTCGCAAGGTGATGTTGGAGGATTATTATATTGATGTCCACCCTGTGACTAATTATCAATACGGCCGCTTCTTGAAGGAAACTGGTCATCGCCCCCCCTTGCTCTGGAGAGTAGAAGGGTGGAACGACCCTTTACAGCCCGTAGTGGGCGTAGGCTGGAATGATGCTCGGGCTTATGCCGCTTGGGCAGGGAAAGAATTACCCACGGAAGCGCAATGGGAAAAAGCGGCCCGCGGCACGGATGGACGATGGTGGCCTTGGGGGAATGACTTTTATCCTGGTTATTGTAATTCCGCCGAGTTGGGGGTGAATCGAACCACTGAGGTGACGCGTTTCCACTTAGGCCTGAGCCCGTACGGGTGTTATGATATGGCGGGGAATGTTTGGGAGATGTGTGAAGGGGAATGGTTGGAAGGACACTTACCTATGCGGGGTGGGTGCTTCTTGGGGAATGCTACCTTCGTGCGCACCACAGTTCGTTGGTCTGCCGAAGATGAAGTAAACGGAGCCTATTGGCTCGGTTTTCGATGCGTGAAGAACCTAAATAGGGGGTAAGCATGGAATCAAAAGAAGTCCTGGATTTTATATGTTGTCGGCGGAGTGTCCGTCGTTTTCAAAAAAAGCCTGTTCCCGAAGAATTAATAGAAGTCTTGATGAAGGCGGCCATGGCTGCGCCCAGTGGGAATAATGCCCAGCCCTGGGAATTTGTAATTGTGCGCCAACCCCAAATCAAAGAGGAGCTTTCCCGTGTCCATTCCTGGGTATATATGGCGGCCGAAGCGCCGGTAGTTATTGTAGTCTTGGGAGACAAAAGTTCCATCTGGTGGCGTGATGATTGCGCAGCGGCCACGGAAAACCTTTTGTTAGCGGCCGCCAATTTGGGTTTGGGAGCGGTCTGGTGTGGAATTAAAGAAAATGATGCACCAGCAGTACGGAAGATTTTAGGTATTCCTTCCTCCTTAGATGTTTTATGTATCGTGCCCCTTGGTTATCCGGCAGAAAAACCATCCCCAAATACAAAGTACCGCAAAGGTAAAGTTCATTGGGACCGTTATTGAAATATTAGCCTGGCACCTGTAAATTTTAAAGGAGGGCTGGCAAATGAAACTTTACCTTATCCAGCATGGGGAAGCGACTCCTGAACAAGTTGACCCGCTGCGCCCGCTAACTGCGCAAGGGCGGGAAGATGTGCTCCAGATAGCTTCTTTTCTCAAAGACGCCAGAGTTAGGCCAACGCTGATTTACCATAGTGAAAAACTTAGAGCAAAACAGACGGCCGAGATTATAGCTTCCGCCATGGCTTTAAATGAATTGATCAGAGAGAGAAAGGGCTTGCTTCCGCAAGATGTCATTGACGATATAGCCCAAGAAATCTCGCGGAGCGCTAAGGACTTGATGATTGTGGGTCACCTCCCCTTTTTGAGCAAATTAGCTACCTTTCTTTTAGTAGGTAAGGAAGAGGGAAATTTAATTGCTTTTCAACCAGGAGGGGTAGTTTGTCTTAAAAGAGCAGAGGATCAACGTTGGCAGGTAGCCTGGATGGTTGTTCCAGAAATCCTTAAATGAAAAAGGGGGAGAGATGGAAAGACTTAGTTCGCGGGAACGGTTTACGCTGGCCTTAAATCATCAAGAACCTGATCGCGTGCCCATCGATTTGGGTTCGATTGCTTCCACGATTCGGACCGTAGATGCGTATGACCGCCTTAAAATTCATCTGGGTCTGGCTTTGGACAAAAAGATCAGGCATTTTGCTGATGAGCATATAATTCCTGATGAAGAAATCATCCAGGCTTTTCATGTAGATACGATGTATATCCGTTTAAATGTCCCAAAGTCCTGGCAGCGCACCAGGTTAGATCCTTATACGGTGGTTGATGAGTGGGGTGTCCCCTGGTCAAAGCATCCCGGCTCTTATTATACTTTTCCGGTTGATCATCCCTTGAAGACGGCAAACCTGGAAGAGATCGAGAAATTTCCCTGGCCAGATCCGGACGAGCCCAGCCGATATGAAGGTTTACGGGAAAAAGCAAAATATCTTTTTGAGAAAACAGATTATGCCTTAGTGGCTGATGGCCTTACCGGGGTGGGGATATTTGATATGACCTGGCATTTGCGGGGCATGGAAAATATCTTCTTGGATATGCTTATTCATCCCGAATTTACTCAGGCGCTCTGTGAGAGATTGACTGATTATTACGTGCGCGTTTACCGGAATTATATGCAAGCTGTGGGAGATTTTGTGCAAATGGTGATCTATTATGAAGATTTAAGCGGCCAGGATGGCCCGCTTATCTCTCCCCAGCTTTACAGGAAATATATAAAGCCCGGGCATCAGAAAATATTTAAGACTATTAAGGAACATACTGACGCCAAAATTTGCGTGCACACCTGCGGCTCAGTTTATGCCTTTTTGGATGATTATGTAGAATTAGGAGTAGATGTGCTGAACCCAGTGCAGATAAGTGCCCGGGATATGGATCCGGAGCGGCTCAAAGCCAAGTATGGAGCGGTTTTAAGCTTTCATGGCGGAATTGACACGCAAAGATTTTTGCCGCGGGCAACTCCGGCGCAAGTGCGGGAAGAGGTGCGGCGGATGATCAGAATTTTAGGCCCGGGAGGAGGATATCTTTTTACATCTTGTCATAGCATTCAACCCGATGTTTCCCCAGAAAATATCGTGGCTTTATTTGACGCCGCCTATGAATACGGCAAGTACCCTTTGGCATAGAGGAGGTGGGCAAAATTAAGGGATTGCTAACCTTGGGTGAAAGGGCCAGAGGCAGGCATTCATTCAGAATCATGAGGCAGTGGTTTCTTCCATGGAACGAGGCGGCAGCAGTAGGGCAAGGGCTTGACCCTTGCCGCATTTGGCAAGCCCTAAAGGCTTGCCCTACAAATTGATAAGAATTTTTAAGCCGCCGGCCCTTTGCGGAAAATCGGTGGTAAACTTTGCACATCTCCTTCTCCCGCCGATGCTTCTTCATTCATGCCTGCCTCTGGCCTGCCTCCAACGTTTCAGCCAAATTACGATATAGTCTCATGGTGAGGCGAAAGTCTTTGCTCTTTGAAGGAGGAATTAAATTGACTTGGGAAAGAAAAGAAGAAAATCTAAGAAATATATTGCATGAACAGGCCATACGTCTTTGGGGGAATGAACGGGCCCAGGAATTAACAGTAATCTTACAACAATTGGCCTTTTCCATAGCCGCCGTGGCTAATTATGAGACTCCTTTAGAAGCGGAACCGGCCTTTTTCAAAACTGAATAAACATAAAATATTCTCCTAATTCGCCGAGGAAAAAATTATGCCCGAACTTTACCAATTATCCTTAGTGGAGATGAGCGAACTGATCAGGGAAAAGAAACTATCTCCCCTGGATTTGCTTAGGGCCCATTTACAGAGAATAGAAGCACTTGAACCTAAGCTCAAAGCCTGGGTATCTATTGATCGAGAAAAAGTCTGGGAACAGGCCCGCCAAGGCGAGCAAATATTAAAGCGGCGGAAAAAGATTAGCCTTCTTCAGGGGATTCCCATAGGGGTTAAAGATATTTTTTATACAGTTGATTTAAAAACTACAGGTGGATCCAAGATTTTCAAAGATTTCTTGCCTCCTTATGAAGCTACAGTGGTGACTAAATTAAAAAAAGAAGGGGCCTTAATATTGGGCAAGACAGCCACTACGGAGTTCGCTTATGCCGATCCAGCTCCCACGCGCAATCCCTGGAATTTAGAACACACTCCCGGTGGCTCGAGCAGCGGCTCAGCAGTGGCTGTAGCTGTAGGGATGTGCCCTGCGGCTTTGGGTTCGCAGACTGGCGGCTCCGTTCTCCGGCCCGCAGCTTATTGCGGCATCGTGGGCTTCAAGCCTACCTACGGCCGCATTAGTCGCCATGGAGTTTTTGCCTTAGCTTGGACTTTGGACCATATAGGCTTTTTGACCAGGACAGTGGCTGATGCAGCTTTAATGCTCAAAGTTCTAGCCGGAAAAGATCCAAGTGATCAGGCTTGTAGTACTCGTCCTGTGCCTGATTATCAAAAATTTTTAAGGCCGCCCTTGGCTGCCCCGAAGTTGGGAATAATTCGGGAGTTTTATCAAGAGAAAAGCGAGCAGGAGGTATGGAACAACTTTGAGGATACAATAGATAAGCTACGCCGCGCCGGGGCAAGAATTGAAGATATAAAAATGCCGCCGAGCTTTGTTTTGGTCCACGATGCCCACCGCATAATTATGCGAGTGGAAGCAGCCGCTTTCCATGAAAAAATTTTTCTAAGCCACCGAGATGAGTACGGGCCTAAGCTACGCGAGCTCGTGGAAACAGGATTTTTAATCTCTGGTGTAGATTATATTCAGGCGCAGAAGGTTAAGACCCTATTTCGGAAAGAAATGGATGAAATAATGCTCAAGTATGATGGCTTGTTAACCCCCACCACTTCCTCGGCAGCGCCGCGCGGCCTTTCTTCTACCGGCGATCCTTGGTTTCAAGTTCCTTGGAGTTTATGCGGACTGCCCACCATAGCTTTGCCGACAGGCTTAAATGGCGCAGGTTTGCCTTTGAGTCTCCAATTGGTTGGGGCGGCTTTTAAAGAAGAAAAACTTTTGGCTGCTGCTCATTGGTGTGAAAAAGTCCTGCAGGTTTCCCTATTTCCACCTCTATCATGAAATCCACTAACAGGATTTTGATCTTAAATTGTGATTATGCAGATCTGGGGAATATAGGAAAGAAAATTTTTGCTCATTTCCCTTTGCCTCTCCAAGGAAAGAAGATTCTTTTGAAACCGAATATCCTTGGTCCCTATCCGCCGGAAAAAGGCATAACCACTCATCCATCTTTAGTGCGCGCCTTAGTAGATTTTCTTAAGAAAGAAGGAGCAATCTGTTTTGTGGGGGACAATCCCGGATTGCATGGCTATGCCGCCAATGAAAGGTGTGCCCGGATTTCTGGGATCTGGGAAGCTGCCGGGGAAAGCTTTATTAATTTGGCTAAAGAGACTGAGCAAGTACAAGTTAAGTCCCGTTTTCTAAAGAACCTGATTATTTCTAAAATTGTGTTGGATGTGGACTATATTATTAATCTTCCCAAATTTAAGACTCACCTGCAAACAAAGATAACTGGGGCGGTTAAAAATATGTTCGGGATAGCAGTAGGGGCTGAAAAAGCGCGCGTGCACTTAACCGCTTCAAAACCCGAACATTTTGCTGAAGCTTTGCTTGATATTTATCTAATTCGCCCTCCCGAATTGACGATCATGGATGCTATCGTGGGCATGGAAGGAAATGGCCCCTCAGGAAAGGATTTGCGCCACATTGGCAAAATATTGGTCTCTGACAATGGGGTTGTTTTAGATGCGCTCATGGCCGAGATGATGGGCATAAACCCTGATGAGGTAGATTATCTACGCTTGGCCGCGGAAAGAGGATTAGGAGAAATTAATATTAATAAAGTTGATATCCAAGGCCAATGGTCACCATTAAAAAAATTCAAGTTACCTTTTACTCTGGCCAGCCAAGGCAGATTCGGCATGGTGATTAATAAAGTTTTTTATAGGTTTTTAACTCGGCCGCGCCTTAAATTTAGGCGTTCTCTTTGCACGAAATGCAGAGTTTGTATTGACCATTGTCCGGCAGGAGCTTTGACTATGAAAGATGGGCCAATTTTGGATGAAAATAAATGCGTGGCCTGTTATTGTTGCTATGAACTTTGTCCGCAACAGGCTATTGAGTTTAAGGGCTTTTGGGGTATATAAGGAATTTATTCCCCTCACCCTCCCCTCTCCCCAGGCGTGGGGAGAGGGTTAGGTCGGA
>JBNAWB010000200.1:0-6509 GCA_049699975.1 Thermodesulfobacteriota bacterium | reverse complement strand
TTTATGATTATTCCTTTTAAAAAATTACTATTTTGGAAAAGTGAAGGTGGGCAAGTAATTTTATCTGACCGTCGATCACTTTTGAAATTCGTACCTAGTTCAGGCGGGAGGGGAAGAGGCTCATTAAAATGAGGCACTTATTTTTTCATAGGGATGGGTGGGGAAGATAAGAAGCTATTTTAAAATAAAGGAGTTATTATTTAAGCTTATCTGGAGCAGACAGGCTTGTCCCCGCCGTTCTTTGCGGAAAAAAGGTGGGTAAGAGGAAGATAGTCTTATCCCAGCCGATTTTAATTTCGCCTCTCCCCCTCCCGCCCGGTCACATTTAATAGCGAAATTTAAAACTGTTCGACGGTCAGTAATTTTATTAATGAGAGCATTAAATAAATGACATCTGCTGTTCTTAACCCCTCACCTCGGTACGAGTCGATTCCGACCTAACCCTCTCCCCACGCCTGGGGAGAGGGGAGGGTGAGGGGAATAAGTTTAAATATTTAATCGCTCCGAGTAATAACTGTGTCATTTAAACTTCAAAAGTGGACACCTTTTGATTTCTGCCTGATTTGTCTAATCTCCTCCGCCCCTCTTCTTTAGGAAAGGAGAGAAGAGGAAGGGGAATAGGTAGGGAAGAAAAAAAAGTAGGGCCAGGGCTTGACCCTTGCCGTATTGGGCAAGCCATAAAGGCTTGCCCTACGAGTTGATAGAAATGTTTAATCCGCCTGCCTTTTCAATTTTAATTTCGGCCTCTGGCCTGAGGCGGACCAGAGGCTTATTTCAGAGAGAGATGAGATATCTCATTTATTTTTACTTTGACAAGAGGGCAGGGCCAAAAGATAAAATAAATATCATGAAGGTAGAACGACCACTCTTAATCATGCGTAGGACAAGAGAGAATAGATATACCCTACCAACTCTCCTGGGCGGCCTGGAGGAAAAGGGCTGGACAAGAAAAATAAGCATTACGACAACAGAATCTTTAAAAGACTTAAAAGAAAAAATCCAACCTAGGATAACCTTGATTGGATATTCTTTTATGACTCCCTGGCTAATCAGAGTTAAGGAGGAGATAGAAGATTTGCGCAAAACTTTTCAAGATGAAATCATTATTATTGCTGGTGGTCCTCATCCTACCGCTGATCCGCAAGGGACTTTAAAATTAGGCTTCGATTTTGTATTTTTAGGGGAAGCGGAGGAAACTTGGCCAGAGTTTGTGGAGAAATTTTTTGCGGGACGGCTCCCAGCAGAAAAGATCATTTCTCCCAGGAACAAAAAAGGATGTGTACCTTCTTTCCCCCCTTTCTTCAGCGAAGATAATTTTTTTGCTCCTTTAGAAATTACGCGGGGCTGTCCGTATGGATGTACATTTTGCCAGACGCCACGAATATTTGGAAATTACCCGCGCCATAGGAATTTAGATAACCTTACTCAACAGTTGCAAAAAGCAGCTGCCTTTGGTTACCAACGTTGTTCATTTATATCCCCCAATGCTTTGGCTTATGGAGCTAAAGATGATATTCAACCAAATTTATCGGCTCTAAGAGAACTGTTTACTGCTTGCCAAGAGGCCGGTTATACTAAGATTAATTTCGGCTCTTTCCCTTCGGAAGTACGACCAGATTGGGTCTCCAAGGAGGTTCTGGAGCTCATTAAAAAATTTTGCCACAACCGCACCATTGTTTTAGGAGGGCAATCCGGAAGTAATGCTTTATTGCAAAAACTGCATCGTGGACACACTGCGGAAAGCGCCTTAGAAGCCGTCAAGTTAATTTATCAGGCAGGCTTTTTGCCACATGTTGATTTTATCTTTGGATTTCCTGAGGAAAGTAGCTCCGACCGCCTCCTTTCTCTAAATTTAGCTACCCGCATGATTGAAGAGTATGGGGCGAAGATTCACGCTCATTCTTTTCTGCCTCTGCCTGGAACGCCCCTTTTTTATAAAGAGCCTTCTCTTATAGATGAACAGACTAAAAATACTTTAATAGCTTGGGAAAAGAAAAAGAAGTTAGATGGCTGGTGGAAAGAACAGGAAGTTTTAGCCTGGGAGATAATCAAATGGCGAGATCAAAGACTGATTTGCGTAAGCTAAAAGAAAATACTAAGCGGGAAGGAAAGAAAGAATCAGCAGTGGCGCCAAAGTTAACCCTCGATCAAATAGATCGGCTCATCCTTAATGAGATTCAGAGGAATTTTCCCATAACTCACCGCCCTTATTTAGCTTTAGCCCGCAAATTAAAGTTAAAAGAAAAAGAAATTTTGGCCCGCGTGCAGAGGATGCATGCCGCGGGCATTATTCGCCGTCTGGGAGCCAGTTTTAGTGCGCGCGCTATGGGCTTTACTTCTACTCTTTGCGCGGCCAAAGTTCCGGTGGAGAAATTGCCAAAATTTATTGAAGTAGTAAATGCGTATCCCGGAGTAACCCATAATTATGAACGGGCAGGAGATTACAATATTTGGTTTACCTTGATTGCGCCAACGGCGCAAAAAATTGAAAAAATTATAAGAGAAATATCGAGACGGACAGGTGTCAAAAAAATCTTAAATTTGCCCGCCAGTAAAATTATTAAAATTGCCGTAGATTTTAATTTTGATTGATTCGCCAATCTATTATTTTGTTAATTCATTGGCCACGTGGCAAATTTTTTCCCACGCCGCCCGCACATGGCGAGCTGCGGTGTGGGTCTGTCCCACGCACAGGCGTAAAGTAAATTTCTCGTTTAACTTTGTGTGCGTCAAAAATAAATCCCCACTTTTATTTACCTGATCCAAAATTCTTTCGTTTAGGGTATCTCCGCCTTTATGCCGGAAGCACACTAAATTCAAAGGCGGGGGAACTACCAACTCAAAACGCTCATCCGCTCTAACCCATTGAGCGAACTCCTGGGCTAAGGCCACGTGCCGCCGAATATGATACTGTAACCCTTCCACCCCATAGTGGCGGATAACGAACCAGAGCTTCAGGGCGCGAAAGCGTCTTCCTAAGGGAATTTGCCAATCTCGATAATCAAATACTGCTCCACTTTCGGAGGCTCGATTACGCAAATATTCTGGGAGAATGCTGAATATCTTGATCAAAATTTGGCGGTCAGCAACGAAGAAACAATCACAATCAAAATTAGTAAACATCCATTTATGGGGGTTAAAGCAGTAGCTGTCCGCGAACTCCAAGCCGGAATGGATATAACGGAATTCTGGACAGAGGGCGGCTGTCCCAGCCATGGCGCCATCCACATGTAGCCAAAGGCCTTCCTGCTGACATATGGCTCCTATTTCCGCCAGGGGATCAAGGGCATTAGAGGAAGTAGTCCCTACCGTAGCGCAGACAAAGAAAGGAAGCCATCCTGCTTCCCGATCTTTTTTAATTTGCCCGGCTAATAAATCAGGACGCATAGCAAAATTTTTATCCACATCTATTAAACGCAAATTTTCCCTGCCTATCCCCGCAATCTTCACTCCTTTCTCAATGGAAGAATGGGTTTGGGTAGAAGCATAGGCGATCAGCTTTCCAGTGTATCCGCGTTCATTAGTCAAAAAATTGGTGGCCCGCTCGCGGGCCGCTAAGATAGCACAAAGAGCCGCACTGGAAGCAGAATCTTGAATTACTCCACCACCGCTTCTTTGGGATTTGAATTTTTCGGGCAAATCTAAAAGCTCAACTAACCAATCCAATACATGCGTTTCCAACTCTGTGCAAGCCGGGCTTGTTGACCAGAGCATTCCTTGTACTCCCAAGCCTGCGGCCAATAGTTCCCCTAATACAGAAGGGCCAGAGGAATTAGCTGGGAAATAGGCAAAAAATTTAGGAGACTGCCAATGGGTAATCCCAGGCAGAATAATATTATCCAGGTCAGCCAGAATTTGGGAAAAAGGTTCGCCTTGACGCGGGGGGTGAGGGGGAAGTTTGGCTCGAATCTCACCCGGTTGCACTCGGGATAAGACTGGTAAAGATTCTACGTGTTTGTAGTAATCAGCAATCCAGTCTATCACGGCATAACCCCAGCGACGAAATTCGTCGGGATCCATGTGAAAACTCTTTTCTTTGTTCATTTCCATTCCCTTTTATTAAAAATTTAGAATTTATGGGTTGCTTAAATTAAGCAGCCCATAAAACATTATGGCATCTCCTAAAAATTTTCCCCTTATTCTAGCCTTTTTAAGAATTCATCATGGGTTAATACTTCGCCGATATAGGGGAAGAATTTTTCTTCCACATATTTTTGCTCTTCGGCGGAAATAGCCGCACAGCAGTCTTTCAGAAGAAAAACTTTATATCCTTTATCGTAAGCGGACCGGGCTGTTCCTTCCACACATACATTAGTGAGGAATCCGCAGAAGGCTACATTTTTTATGCAGTTGACGCGGAGGATAAAATCAATATTGCTAGAGTGAAAAGCATCCAGGGTTCTTTTGCCTTCCACGACGATATCTTGCTTAGTGGGCTTCAATTCGTCAATAATCTCTCCGCCCCAAGTACCCTTGCGGAAAGCTTTTGCCTTGGCAGCGTTGATATGAATAGGGCCTAAAACTTCCAGGCAACCTATATCAGTGTAATCTTCTTCAAAAAGAATGGGCACCAGTAAAGTAAGACATTTTCCGCGGGCACGCTGGAGGCAATCCTGGGCATTTTTAATTGTGTTTTGGGCTTTAATTTGCTCTTTTACTCCTTCGTAAAGGGCACCTCCTTCTTTGCAGAAGTCATTTTGAAACTCAATAAAAACGATGGCGGTTTCTTGGGCTTTCATGGGACTCCTCCTTTCTTTATAATTTTCCATAGGATAGCTCTTTCTCCAGAAAAAGACAACTGCTTTCCTTTATTCCTCACCTTTAATTTTTAAAAATAATGTAATTCATCCCTGAAGAATGGCATTATTATAGGAATTTTTAGTGGACACCTAACCCATGCCCTGTATTACGTACTTTTAAGCTCTTTAAATTTTGTTAAACAACTCCTCCTTCTCTCCTTTGCTAAAAGTAAGAAAGTATATGCCAGGTTGATTTATTATTTGCCCTGGATGGCGGTTCCTGGGTGATTAGGGATAAAACGTGGGGCAAGCCTTTAGGGCTTGCCGAAAATGCGGCCAGGGATGAGCCCTTGCCCTTAAGTTTCCACTCTCCTATTTGGCAAATTCTTTAACCCCACCTAACCTCCCCTTAAATTAAGGGGAGGAAGGAGGGGTTACCTTTAAATTCTCGGTGATCTCTTTATCCTCTGTGGCAAAAAATACTTTTAATCCTGGCTTCCTCTTTGCCCGTATCCTAATGTCATCGCGAGGGAGCGCAGCGACTGCGGCGATCTCGTAATGAATGGAAAATATGGGACGCAGATGAACGCAGATTTTCAGGATTAAAATTATTATTTATGCTCCTCTGTACGCTCCTTAATCTCTGGGGCAAAATTTATATTAAAATTTCCTCTGTGGCCTCCGTGCCCTCTGTGGCTAAATATATTTTAAATTTCTCTGCGCTCTTGGCGCGCTCTGCGGTTAATACTTTCAGAGAAGCCCTACAATTCCTCTAGGTCATTACGAGCGAGCGTAGGTCGATGCGACCCATGCTGCGCTCACCATGACGAAAAAGGGATGGTTACCCAATCTCAGCGAGGAGAAGGGGTAGTGATGGTAAAAATAAAATTTCGCAGGGAATCAAAGTAAAGGTCCAAATTGGTAAATAAAATATTGTTATGGTCGGCTTTGGGGATAATAACCAATTCTTTCGCTGGGGAGCCAAGAAGGGCAAATAAATCTTGGGCTTCCCGCAGCGGAATGAGATTATCGTATTCTCCATGAATAATTAGGGCTGGAGTTGTAAGGCGGCGGATAAGTTCCAGCCGTTCCTTTTCTATTGGTTCCAAATCGAGACCCTTCGCTGGTAATCCCAGATGGCGGATCAGCCTGGTGACGCTGGCAAAGCCGCTTTCAATTATCATACCTTTTATTTTGGTGGGATAATGATAGCCTAATTCTAGAGCAGCAACACTGCCCATCGATCGGCCCATGATCCATAAACCAGCAAATAAATTTTGTTGCTCAAGTTTTTTATGCACAGCCTGGAAAATTTGGTGGGCGTCTTTTATTAAGTTGGAAAAATTTGGATGGCCTGTACTTTTCCCATATCCCCGATAATCAGCGACGATTAAATTTACCCCAATGCGGTGGTACCAAGGGGCAATTTCGTCGTGGTCACTAACTATTTCCCCATTCCCATGAAAATAAAGAATTGATGGCCAAGCGGCGTTTTTTTGATAAAAACGGCAATGGACAGACACTTTTGCTTCTACTTCTACGAAGAAATCGAAAGCTCCTTCAGGGCAAGGTGCAAAATCGCCCCGAGGGTAAAAGAGAAATTTTAACAAAGGGGAATTGTCGATTTGGAAAAAGTCAGCCATAAAATTTAATCTCCTTTTTATATTGCATGACCGAAATATATCAAAATTTGACTCCTAAGGCAATGGCCTACTTTTCTGACCGTCGATCACTTTTGAAATTCGTACCTACTTCAGGCGGGAGGGAGAG
>JBNAWB010000199.1:0-6524 GCA_049699975.1 Thermodesulfobacteriota bacterium | reverse complement strand
GGGAGATTTGGGCATTTATTTCAAGGAAGATTTAGGGCTATAGTAGTAGATAAAGGGGGTTACCTGCTTCAATTAAGCAGGTATATTCACTTAAACCCTTTAAGGTCAGGTCTGAATATTAGGGTCGCACCTTGATTAGTAATTTTTCTAGAACTTAATACTTTTCCCATTACCAATTGATTACTAATCAAGATTTGACCCTCTACATTTAACTCTTTCTTCAACTTCGCCTTCCCCAATCCGAATTCCAAATTTTGTGGATTATCCCTCTATTAAATCCGCCGCCCTCTTGCCACATCAGCCGCCCTTACGGAGCTTTCATAAATTCTGTGAGACCCGCATGTAAAGCTTTTGCATAAAGCCGGCAATTTAAGGGCTTAGCCGCCGGGTGAGAGTGTTGTTATTCTCGTTCGCTTCGGAAAGGCGATTTCCCTCGTCCACGATAACCGTAATCTCGGCTGCTTCTCGGAGAACGTAATCGCTCGTCCAGATAATGCTTCCGCCAGGTTGCCTAAGTATGCCTGCAGGATCAAGGGAACTAATCGGCACGTAAGCCCAGCTTCGACTGTTCATTAGAAGGTGAATTTGCACTGGTGGATTTGCGCGATAAAGATCGGGAGAGAAGCTCCCGCCCTGATTTTCCACCCGCACAGCGACTCGCCTGCGAGTGTCAAGAAAAATGTCGGTCACCACCAAATCCGGATTTCCGCCTGCGGATCGCACCAAATCGCCGGCTTCCTTCGTGCTGCTCTCAGAGCTGCGTTTGACGCGTTTCCCGGAGTCAGCAGGCGCGAGGGAAGAAGTCCTGGGGGTAAGGGTTTCGCGCTTTTTGTTGTTTCTTTTGTCGGGCTCGGCCACGACGCCATCCGCGTCAATCATAGCCATGACGCGGGCAGGCTGGGAAAGGAGGATATCCGTCCGGTAGGTAACCGGTGTGCCCTTGATGGCCAAAGCGTATTTGGGATCCACTTCAGCGATAGGCAGCGCTGCTACTTTCTTTCCGTCTACCTCCACCTGCAAGTTAATCAACCGCTCGCCCTCGCGGTTATAGCGCGCTTTATGCAGGAGCCCTGCCCCGTGATTTACGACAGTAATGACGATGTGGTTGTCGGCATCCAATTCGAGGCGCTCGATGGCAAGATCAGGCTTGCGTTCATAGGTGGCTTCGAGGTCAGGATCCACTTCCCAGACATTCCCAGGGAAGGAGATTAGGATATTGCCGTGATATTCACCTGGTGACGGATTGCGAAGAATGACCAGATATCGGCCTTTAGTAGTCCGCAGATCCCGGTCGTCCACATCGAGGGTTAGAGAGATGTTTTTTTCCAGCAGCTTTTGGCTACCGTGAAACCATTTGGGTTTTTCGTCTTTGCCGAGGATTTGCTTCGCCTCACTAACGATCAATTTCAAACCTTCCGCCGTTAGCTTTAGGGTAGGGAGGTAGTTAACGACCGTCTTACACATCTTGATCCAAGTTGACTCATCGATCTTATCAAAAATACGCGAATCGGCGAGATATAAGTGGGGCAAGTTCATGGTTTGGTCGATTTTCAGGTCCACTCCGGTCAATTCATAATAAACCCGGACTCGGCCAGGGCGGGAGACCTCGAAGGGGATGTAGATCACATAGCGATCGTCAGCTTTTCCTGGAAGAAGTTTGAATTTTTTATGGATTCTGGCACTCGAGGCTAAATCTTCAGCCCAAAGTGGAGAGATAAGGGTAGCCAATCCTAAAAGAATACAAATAACCAGCGCCATAAGAATTATCTTTCTCATCTAATGCTCCTTAAATGCGGAAATTTACTGCTATTAAAATTTTATCGTGAAGCATGCTATAGGTCAAATAATTTAATAAACCTGCCCACCTTCATTTATAGTTAATTTTCAAGATGGACATAGAAAAGATTAATAAATCATCAAGCAAAAATTTATTTGTTTCGGCGGCCCATAAGCCAACGAAGGATAGGATAAAGAATGGAAATCACCGCGGCACAGAGAAAGATGGCGGAGATTGGGTGAGTAAAGAAAGTGGTATATGATCCATTAGAAATAATTAAAGCCCGGCGAAAATGAGTTTCCAGAAGCGGGCCAAGAACTATGCCCATAATTACGGGCGCAGCAGGCAGATCAGCACGCTTCATAAAATATCCAATTACGCCAAAGATCAAAGAAATATAAACCTCGGTGACACTATTATTAGTCGCATAAGTTCCCGTTATGGCGATTACCAGAATAAAAGGTAAAAGGATGGGAAAAGGTATTTTCAGCATCTTAACCCATATACTTATAAGAGGAAGATTAATTATTAACAATAAGAAATTTCCGATATAAAGACTGGCAATCAGTCCCCAAACAAGTTCAGGATTCTTTTGGAAAAGAAGAGGACCAGGGCGGAGCCCATAAAGCATTAAGGCGGCTAAGAGGACTGCCGAAACTCCGGTACTGGGAATTCCTAAAGTAAGCAAGGGCACCATTGCTCCCCCACTAGCCGCATTATTGGCAGTTTCTGGCGCAGCCACTCCTTCAATAGCGCCTTTGCCAAACTTTTCGGGGTGCTTGGAGACTTTTTTCTCTACTAAATAAGAAACCACCGAAGCAAGCGTAGCTCCACCCCCTGGCAAACAGCCAATTAAGAAGCCGATCACAGTTCCTCGGGCAATGGCCATTTTACTATCCATCCAATCTTTGACGCTCGGCAATATTCCTTTTATTTTTTCGACTACTGGTCTCATAACCTCTGCTTCTGCGGTAATTAATACTTCCGCAATAGCAAAGAGGCCGATAGCTACGGGAAGAAAACCGATTCCATCCATTAACTCTGGTTTGCCGAAAGTAAATCGCTCCACGCCGCTAACAGGATCAATGCCAATGGTGCCTAAGAATATGCCGAAAGTAGCCATTAAAAGACCTTTTATAACTGATTCACCCATAAGGCCACCCAATGTGCAAAGGGCGAGGATCAGCATGGAAAAATATTCGGTGGGTCCAAAGCTCAACGCCACTTTTACTAAAGGTTTCGCCAAGACCATTAGCATGACAGTGGCGAAAGTACCAGCAATAAAAGATCCAAAAGCAGCTATACCTAATGCTGGCCCGGCTCTTCCTTGGAGGGCCATTTGATATCCATCTAAAGTAGTCATGATAGCTGGGGCTTCGCCAGGAGTATTGATTAAGATGGCTGTAGTGGAACCGCCATACATGGCTCCGTAATAAATTCCGGCTAACATTATAATGGCTGAAGTGGGGTTCATCCCAAAAGTAATGGGGATAAGGATGGAAATGGCATTCATTACGCCTAAGCCAGGCAGAACTCCGGTCAGAGTACCAATTAATACCCCAATTAAGCAATAAAGAAAGTTATGGGGGGAAAGGGCAACTGAAAATCCGTAAAGAAGATTGTTAATGGCTTCCACAGAAATTTTCCTTTAAAAGCCAAACCATCCTTTAGGTAAAGGGACTTTTAAAAGATTGTCAAAAAGAAAATAAATGGAAATAGGTGTCCCTAAAGAAAAAATAATATTTAAGACCCAATTTCTGCGGTTGAAATAAGCTAATAAGGCAAAGGTAACCAAGCCGGTAGAAAGAAGATAGCCCATTTTTTCTATGGTGATGGCATAAATGAAGCACCAAGCCATAATCCAAATTAATCTGTTCCAAATGCGCTTCTCGGGGGGATAATCTTCTTTGCGCGGGGCTAATTTTAGGCTTTGAATCAGGAGAGCTAAAGATAACCCTCCAATTATAAGCGCCACAATTGTGGGTATGAAAAAGGGACCAGGGCCAGAGGAGTCCTGAACAACAGGACTCCTCCAGATTTGCGTGATTATAGCTCCGCTCAAGAGGAGCATGATTAAAGCAGTATATATATCTTTATCTTTTTTACCCACGAGGATAATTTGGCAAATTACTTTTTGGACATCCCCATTTCATCCATAATGGCTTTAGTAATTTTATAATCATTATCGGCGTCTTTTAAGAAATCATCTTTCACCAGCCAGCCATCTTCTAAAAGAAATTTTTTCAAAAATTCTTTCCACTCTGGCGTAGCACGCATCTTGTCTAACACGGTCACCCAATAATCTATAACTTCCGTGGGAATGCCTGCTTTGCTAACCATGGAACGGGTTTGAATACTGATCATGTCATATCCTTGTTCTTTAATAGTTGGATGATTAGGGAAGAGGGGCGAGCGCTTTTCTGTAGCTACTCCCAAGATTTTTACTTGTTTAGCTTCCAACTGACCAATACATTCGTTGGGGTTTGCCCAGGCAGCATCCACGTGTCCTCCCAATAAATTGGTCATAACTTCACCACCGCTATTATAAGGCACATAATTGAATTGTTGTTTGGTTGCTTTATTCAGAAGAATATTGGCAAATTGATCTGGTCCGCCGATAGCCGTGCCGCCTATAGATATAGATTTCGGCCCCTTTTTCTTAATAGCCTCCACTAATTCTTTGACATTATTGTAAGGAGAATCAGTTCTTACAATTAGCAAGTTTATATCGCTTACTAAGCGAGCAATATAGGCAAAATCTTTGCGGTAATCCCATTTAGCTTTACCATCAATTTGTTGAGAGACTGTGCCGATATCAAAACAAGTGAATGTATATCCATCAGCAGGGCGAGAAAGGCAGAAAGCTTTCCCAATAGCTCCTCCGCCGCCAGGCTTGTTTATAATGTTGATCGGTTGGGGCACAAGCTTATACTGGCTTATTATTTTTTCAATGGTGCGGAACATGATATCTGTTCCGCCGCCCGGGGCGTAAGGAACAATAATATCAATGGGCTTAGTAGGATATTTCCCTTGAGCTAACAAAGACCCCGCAGAGGCGCCAAATAAAAATAAAGCGCAACATATTGAAATTATTGATTTTTTCATTTATCTCCTCCTCCTTAATCTTTAAAGATTTAATATCTGAATTAAATTCCGGCCATTTTAACGATCAATTTTTGGGCTCGATAAGGATTAAAAATACCACAGGCGCAGTGACGCGCAAGTTCATCAGCCGCGGATTCAGCAGTTCTTTTACCTTTCTTTACTTCTTCCACCATTGACCTGATTAAATTTGGAGAAACCATCGCATGCCCACACATCGTATGAATCTCCAAAACATTTTCAGGCGGTAGCTTTTTAATATTCCCATGGACCCCTAAAGAATGCTCAACAGTATGTAATTTTATTCCTAAAGAAGCGCAACAATTACTTACTTCATCATATAATCCCGAAACCACGGTGGATAGACCTAAATCAGCTTCCCTAAGTTCCTTAATGAAGTTTTTTAAAGATTCCTTATCTTTAAAGACAGCGTGGCCAATCATGGATTTCTTCTTTTTTAATTCTTCCAGGCTGAAATTATACTTATTGCCATTGGTGGCATCTCCCCAATTCACAACTTCATAGCGGGAGAATATGTCCCAAAGCTTTTTAAGCTTTTCAGCAGATCCTTCGACGTTAATCCCTTGAGCAGGCATAACCAAAACGACAAAATCCTCACGCAAACTTTCTAAATCTCCTCGACGATGTAAAGTATGAGTCATTTTATTTTTCCTCCTGAAATAGTGGACGTCCGAATCCTAAATTATTTTTAGTATTTGGGCGGATTGTAAAACCCAATTTTTTAGCCAAAGGTAAAGTTTCAATTTCGCCATTATCTCTAACTCGACCAATTAGGTCAAGAGAAAAGACTGTCTCCAATTTAGGAGCTGTTTCTTTAATGGCCAAGAGCAATTTTTCTAATTTCTCAAGAGGAACAACACATTCTATTATCGCGGAGAGGACTTTTTCATGCAAAATATCCTCTCTGATTTTTCCTATATTTTTATCGGCCATGAGAAAAGTTACCGGATTTTTAGGTTCAAATGATGCTCCAGCTTTGGCCATAGCCTGAGCCATAATATCAACATCTTTAAAGCGTGTCCCAACTCCAGGTCTACCCAACTCTACAGCCACCCCAGCATGGCCGAAGCGAATTCGGCCAGTCACATCGTTCGTCTTCATCTCTTCCGTGCCGCGACCAGCAATTCCAGTCTCTTTATGCACCGTTATTGGATCACTAAATACCGCCCTCAACGACCTGGGCCATTTTAATTCTTGTTGGTAAATAGCGTCTGTGGGGCAAATCTTGGCGCGGTAGCAAACTCCACACTCAACGCATTCTTCTTGATCAATTATACTTATTTGGTTTTCTGAACCCTCTTTCTCTGCCGAATAGATCGCGCCTACTGTACAATAGGGATGGCAGGCTTCACAACCAATACATTTCTCCTGGTCAATTAACATAAAGTTTTCCTCCGCTTCCTTTAAACAGATTTGACGCAAAAAATTTTAAAGCAAATTATATGATAATAGAGTAATTGGTCAAGTTCTTTTTGATCTGACCGGTAATCCGTCACTGAAAAGTGGGAGAAGTATGGCCCGAGGCAGGCCAGAGGCAGGCTTGAGCCAGATCAAGCTGTTTACCTAAAACCTGATCGACGGTCAGAGGAGCATTCTGACCGTCGATCAGTTTTAATTTTTCTCA
>JBNAWB010000198.1:0-6624 GCA_049699975.1 Thermodesulfobacteriota bacterium | reverse complement strand
TCTAACTGCAGCACTTTTCTTTTAGTCCCCATTTCTTTATTCTTTCTGAATACCCAACTTCTCCATCAACTCATACAAACTCGGCCGGCTAATTCCCAAATCTTCAGCTGCTTTGGACACATTGCCCCTATTTTTCATCAAGGCCCTGTTAATAAAATCCCTTTCCAAAGCCTCGCGCGCTTCTTTCAACGTCAGTGTTTCGTATTTAGGAAATCGAGAAGATAGCTCTAAATCATTGGCCGTAATCCTTGTCCCTTCGGCCATAATTACTGCCCTTTTCACCCGATTTTCAAGTTCGCGAATATTCCCAGGCCAGACATAGGCTTCCATAGCCTCTAAAGCATGCGGAGTAAAGCCTATTATTTTCTTTTTATTTTCCGCCGCATATTTTCTTAAAAGATAATTAGCGATCAAAAAAATATCTTCTCCCCTCTCCCGCAAAGGCGGTAAAGATATAGTTACCACTCCTAATCGGTAGTAAAGGTCCTCTCTAAATCTCCCCTCTTTGATTGCTTTCTTGAGATCCACATTAGTGGCTGCCAAAATCCGCGTATCTACTTTGATCTCTTCCCGGCCCCCTACTCTTTCTATTTTATGCTCTTGCAAGAAGCGCAGTAATTTTACCTGCAGAGTTAAAGAAAGATCACCTATTTCATCCAAAAATAATGTCCCCCCCTCAGCCAATTCAATCCTTCCTTTACGTCTAATATGCGCCCCGGTAAAAGCTCCTTTTTCATGCCCAAAAAGTTCACTCTCCAAAAGAGTCTCTGGTATGGCGCTACTATTTATGACAATGAAGGGCTTTTCTTTACGACTGCTGGAAAGATGAATAGCCTTGGCTACCAGCTCCTTACCTGTACCACTTTCCCCAGTGATGAGTATGGGAGCATCAGTAGCAGCTACTTTGCGGATGGCGGAAAAAACCTGCTGCATCTTAGGGCTCATGCCAATCATTCCCTGAAAGGAATCCCCAGCTAATTGCCCTTGCAACTCTTGATTCTCCCTCTCTAATTCAGCTACATAAAATGCGCGCTTGATTACTATCTTTAACTCTTCTATCTGAATTGGTTTGGTGAAGAAATCATAGGCTCCATAACCTATGGCTTTTAAAGCATGTTCCTTTTGCCCCTGTCCAGTAATCACAATTATCTTTATTAAATTATCTTCTCCCAAAATTTCCCCGAGAGTAAGAAATCCTTCCGATACCTCGCTGGGATATGGCGGCAAGCCAAGATCCAGAGTTACCACCCGCGGCTTCTCTTTTTTGATTATACCCACTGCCTTCTCCCGATCCTCGGCCAGGAGTACATCATAATCCTGCGCCAGCGCCCATTTCATTTGGGTCGCAATTGCCGCATCATCTTCTACGATGAGAAGCTTTTGTTTTGAATTGAAAGTTTTCATTTCCATACGAGTTACAGGCTGCGAATCATGACTTGCGGGTTAAGAATTATAATTCATCCGCTTTTTTTGAATGATTATTCTATTTTTTCTCAAAATAATCAATAAATTTGTTTATCTTGCTTCCCAAATTTTCATAAGGGCTAAGAAAATTAATAATAGAAGGGAATTCAATATTATGTGTATCTTTCAAGAATTTCAAATGGAGAATGGTTTCTTCACATGAAGCGTGGGGACTCGTAACCCACAACTCCTAACATTTTTTATTAATGCTCATTATATGGCAACAAAATCTTAAAAGTTGTTCCCACATTCTCCTTACTCTCCACTTCCATGACTCCACCGTGGGCTTCGATGATCATCTTGCTCTGGAAAAGGCCGATACCCATCCCTTTTTTCTTAGTTGTTTTAAATGGCCGAAAGAGTGATTTTTCTATGAACTCTTTGCTCATCCCGCAGCCATTATCACTAACCGAAATTTCGATCCAATTCTTATTTTGTTTGGTGCTTATCTCGATCCGGCCTCCATCTCTAAGTGCATCTTTAGCATTAAGCAAAAGATTGACTATTACTTTATGAATCTGCTCTGGATCAAAGAGAGAGTTAATCTGGACTTGTGGGTTGTAAAAAACCAAAATTTTGCTTCCATTTAATTTCCATTCAAATACTTGGAGAGGGGCTTGCCTTTCCCCCTTATCTTGCTCCTCTCTCATATGCGGAGAGGTATTATCAAAATCGAAAGAGGAAATATTTAATTGGGAAGAAGGGAAAATATTCAAAGATGAAAAAGTCTCCAAAATAAGCTTATTAATATCGCTATTTATTTTTTTAATTTCTATTTTGTGGCTTAGGGCAGAAAGCCCGATGCAAAGGCTGTTTATTTTGTTTAAACTCTGCTCCGTAACATGCACCGCATCTTGACGAAACTCAGGATTCTCATAATAAATGGGCAGGTTCTGCATCGTTAAAGAGAGGGTAGAAGCTACATTTTTCAAATCATGCATGATAAAGGCTGAAATTGTGCGCAAAGCTTCTAATTCTTTTAAATCCCGAAGTTGTTCAGAGAGTTTCAAATTGAGCAAAGCAGCGGCAACTTGATCAGAAATTGTCTTCAGTAAATCAAAATCTTCAATGGTGAATTCGTTCTTAGTTACCTTCTCATTAATTGTCATCATCCCTAAGACATTTTCATTTATTACCAAAGGAATACCATATCTAATCCTTTTTCCTTGAAAAAATTGCTTATTTATCTTCTTAAATTCATCTATTGCTAAGTCTCCATAGCTCTGAAAGTCAATCAAATTGGTGTTTTTAAATTTCCCCACGAAATTGAAATTCTCTTTTTCTGAAAGTATTAAAAAAGGAGACTCCTCCAAAGAATAAGCTGTTGAACCACTTAGGCGGAACCCCCCTTTTTTTCATAAAGTAACCATATGGATGCCGTGGAAACACCGAAGGTATCGGCTATAAAGTTAGTTACCGCTTTACTTAACTGATCAATGTCGATTATGGATGAAGTCCTCTTCGTAAATTCTCTCCATTGTTCCCGATAATCGTAACGAGATCTTACTAAATGACGGCTAATGAACTCCCTGATTTTTTGGCGAACTTTTTCAGATAAGATAAATGTGGCGAGCAAAGTGATCGCCAAAAATATAAATAGAAAAGAAAAGGGAAAGATTTGTGTATATCCAAAAAAATGTATTATTTTTGCCAAAACTCCTACAATGATCAGGTAAATCCCAATGATCAAAATTACAACCGAATTATAAAGAAAACTTTGAGATGGATAAATAGTCAAAATTATTTTGGGCATGCGAATAAAAGAAATGGCCATTAAAGTATTTCCGGCAATTAACCCAAAATTATTAATGGTATTCTCTGAGACATCCAACATTGAATAAAGTAATACCTGACTGCCGGTATAGATCCTCAGAGCGGAAATGGAGGCCAGGCCGAGAATCATAAATTTTACTTGCCAGCGCGTAGCACCAGAAGTCGCTCGCAAAGTTCTTTCTAAGCATGCCAAAATCAATACAGCACTGATTAAAAAAACAATATAGAATGATTTGGTTGGCCAGCCTATTGGCAACAATCCTTTAGAAATAATTGGTGCAGATGCCCCATTTATAAATAATTGATTTTTAAAAATTATCACTAAAGCTATCGGGATTAAAAACATGGGTAATAAAACCCAACGCCATTTTTTAATATTCTCCTTATAATTTTTTTGTCCCAGAGATAGGGCAAAAATTAGCCATATTCCTGGTAAAAAAGAAGAGATAGTTATTCTTAAAAACTCCCATTTTAATATTTCTTCAGAGCTGGCTGCAGAAAAGCTAAAACCTCCAAATGCGGCCTCCAAAGCCAGGACTGTCATTCCTAAAGCAAAAATGCGATGCACAAAAACCCGCCAATCCCTGATCAAAATATAAATGGCCAGGATTAAACTAAAAAAAGCCCCTATATATGAAAAAGTCGGAAAAACCATAAAAGCTTATGGTACGCAGATAAACGCAGATTTTCAGGATAAAAAAATCTTTTAAATGGTTTTTTAATTTTGGAAATGTTCTTTATCTGCGTTCATTTACATCAATCTGCGTTCTATAGTTTCCTCTGTTTTATTAAGCGCAGTAGGGGAGGAATGTTAAAATACAAGACCTGACCCCAATTTACAGATTTTCAGGATAAAAAATTCTTTTAAATGGCTTTTTAATTTTGGAAATGTTCTTTATCTGCGTTCATCTACATCAATCTGCGTTCTATAGTTTCCTCTGTTTTATTAAGCGCAGTAGGGGAGGAATGTTAAAATACAAGACCTGACCCCAATTTACAGATTTTCAGGATAAAAAATTCTTTTAAATGGCTTTTTAATTTTGGAAATGTTCTTTATCTGCGTTTATCTGCGTCCATCTGCGTCCTATTTAAAACTTTTTCGCCAATTATCAAATGCCTTACGCCGAATTTCCGGCTTAGGTCCGAAATTAAGTAATATCCCTACTTCTATATCAGTTGCTTTAAGGTAATTCAATAATTGGGCATCATTCTCTTCGATTAAATTTTTAGCTGCTTTTATCTCCAAAATTATTTTATTATTCACCAAAATATCAGCAAAATATTCACCCACAATTGTCCCTTCATAGAGCACTTTTATGGGCGCCTGAGAAATTGCCGGGATGTTCTCTTTTTGAAATTCAATCATCATTGCATTTTCATAAACCTTCTCCAAGAATCCATAGCCAAGTTTGTTATAGACTTTATAAAAGATACTGATAATCTTATCTGTTAAGTCCTTATGCTTAAAACCCTCAAAATTCTGGGCCATTTTTGTTTATTATGGAACGCAGATAAACGCAGATTTTCAGGATAAATAATAATTTTTTATAAGGCTTTTATTAACTTTATTAAATATTCTTTATCTGCGTTTATCTGCGTCCATCTGCGTCCTATTTATTTTATTCCTCGCTTCTTTTCTGTCTTACTTCATCCTTAATCCGCTTTACATGCCCTCTGCCTAATCCTTTTACCTCGCATCCTAATTCAAAATACCTTCTAATTTTAGCATCGTCGAGAATCCCAAAGCAATCTATAACCGCGATCGGCCCACCGGCATCTTGGACCACTTCATCGGGATTAAGATTTAAATAATGTTTATGGCGGACGGCAAAAATAAGAGCATCTATTCCAGATAGGGCCTTTTTTAAATCTTGCTCGACACATAAATCTTTTAACTTCTCTTGGCCTCGGAAGAATCTCTTTAAACTACGCGTATCTCCCGGATATTCATCCTGCTTCTCGAACTCCCACCAGCGCAAAACATAAGGATCATGCACCCGCATATCTGCGCCCATCTCCGTAAGTCGCCGCACAATTAATTCCGAGCCACTATAGCGTGTATCCCCTACATCTTCTTTATAAGACGCCCCCAGCAAAAGTATCTCCGCTGCCGCTATTGGCCGGCCCATATTCCGTAAAGCATCTCTGGTAAGCTGAGCAACATGCAGGGCTCTGGTATCATTTATATCTATAGCCAGCGGCGTTATTTTGAAAATATCATCTTGCCAACCATGAATATGCTGGTAAGCCCAAATCCCCAGCCCCCCATCTTTAGGAAGGCAGTATCCACCAATTCCAGGCCCGGGGAAAATAATATTATTATGAGTAGGACGAACCTTAATCGCTTCTATTACTTTTACCAGATCAACTCCATTCCTCTCCGCAAAAGTGCTCCATTCATCTAAAAAAGCTAAAATTGTTGCTCGGTAGCTATTCTCTACTATCTTGGCGGTTTCAGATTCAATAGGTCGATCAAGAACGGTCAACGGATATTTTTCTGTGTTGATAATCTCATTTAAAAATTTTACCACCCGCTTTTTAGCTTCTTCATTCACTCCGCTGCAAACCCTCCAGAATTCGCGTATACTGGCCACGTAATTTCTTCCCGGCATGACTCGTTCAAAGCTATGAGCTAAAAGGGGATCACTATTTATACCTCTCTTCTTAAAAGCCTTTTTAATAATGGGGTAGGCTATCTGTTCGGTAGTTCCCGGAGCGACGGTAGTCTCGATTAAAATAAGCGCATTCGCCGGCACATGTTCAGCCATGATCTCTATGGATTCCTCCAGAGCTTCCATATCTGCTCGGCCGGTGCGCACATTTCCCAGGGACTCCTTCAAATAATCGCATTGGATATCAACCACCACCACATCAGCAAATTTCAAAGCCTCATATGTATAAGTGGCGATAAGAGTCTTCTTTTCATTTACACAACGATAAATCATGGGCGCCACTTCTGGATCTTCGGAACTAATCGGAGAAATACCTCTATTGATCCAAGGAATCTTCCAAAAACTGCGCGTGCTTGGTCTTTGCATGCCGATGACGAATTTCGTAGGCTTTCCATTTTCTTTATCAACTGTATCGGCCACCACGGCCGCCATTACTGCCCCCACAAATCCCAAGCCCATGACCACCACAATCTCCCGCCCCATCGCGCGCTGTTCTTTTACTATTTCTTGCAGCCTCAAAAACTCTTTTTGAAAATCTTCTGCTTCTGGTAATTTAAATTTTTCACCGCTTGGACTCAATGAATACTCAGCCATCTTCTCCCTTTCTCCTTTCTTTCTGCAAAATGAAATCTGACCATCGATCAGTTTTGGCAAATAGCTTTATATGGCTCAGGCAGAGGCAAGCGGGGCGAAATTAAAATTGACTGGGCATTAA
>JBNAWB010000197.1:0-6665 GCA_049699975.1 Thermodesulfobacteriota bacterium | reverse complement strand
AATTAAAGAGATGGCCACGCTCCCCCGCCTCGAGTGCGGGGTCGCTCGCCATGACCAGAAAGAGGTTGTTCCATAGTTTCAACGGAGAGAGTCGCTAAAACTCGACCAGGGGAGAAATTCGGAATCGACTCGTACCGAGGTGAGGGGCCAAAGGAATACCATATACGGAATAGACTTTTGGATATTTGATACCATATAGAATTTCAATATTGAACACATTTAATCCTAAGCTAATACAATGAGGTTTGGGCAAAATATGCTAATAATATCAATAAATTTTTTTAATTTTATATTTGATATAAGACAACTAAATTGGAAAAGGTTTATAATTTTTAATCAGCTTAGGAGGCGTGGAGGCCTCATTAAATTTTTACCTAAGCTGGGATTGATAGATTCTGGGCTAACTGTGGCCTGCCTCCGGCGTGCCTATCGTGCCTATGGCAAAAGCAAGTGGGGCTCATTAAAATGAGGCGTTGGTTAACTCTTAGGTACAGGCGGGGAAAATTAATCTTTTCGGCGCAGAGGTAAGCAACTTTTAAGCTATTTTAGCTAAAGCAGGCTTGTCCCCGCCGTTCTTTGCGGAAAGAAGTTGGTTAAATATAAAGACGCTAATTCCCAACCGGTTTTAATTTCACCCCGCTTTCCTTTGCCATAAGCTATCCTGAGCATTATCCAGTTATTGGCTAAAAAACTGGTCGACGGTCAGGCTAAAAAGTAATTGATTTTTTTGGTTTAATGGGATAAGAAAAGATTAAAAATGTAAGGAGGAGAAGAAAGACTGCCTAACCGAATTGACAAAAATAGAGAAATAATTACCATCGATGGGCCTGCCGGAGCGGGAAAAAGTACGGTCAGTAAAATGTTAGCCCAAAGATTAAATTATCTCTATTTGGATACTGGAGCGATGTATAGGGCAGTAGCTTTAGCAGTTCAAAGAGCTAAGTTAGACCCTGAGGATGAAGAAGCCCTGGCGCAAATTTGCGCCCAGATGCGCATTTCTTTTGGGGGTGAGAGCGCTGAGCAAAAAATTTATTTAAACGGAGAAGAAGTAACCCAAGAAATTCGGCGACCGGAAATCGGATGGTTAGCCTCGGTGGTCTCCACCAAGCGCCCAGTAAGAGAGGCCATGGTTCAGTTGCAAAGAAAGTTGGGAGAACGAGGTCGGGTAGTAGCCGAAGGAAGGGATACGGGCACGGTAGTTTTTCCTCACGCTGAATTTAAATTTTTCCTTACGGCGCAGATGGAAGAACGGGCTCGGCGGCGCCAAGAAGAATTGCAGGCCAAAGGTTACCAAGTGCCCATGGAAGAGGTGCAAAAAGAAATTAACCGAAGAGATGCTCAGGATGAAGGAAGAGAATTAGCTCCTCTGCGTCCCGCGCCAGATGCGCATATTATTGACTCGACGCGATTAAGTCCCCAGGAAGTAGTAGATTTGATGTTGCACTTGATTAAAAAGCGAAAAGAGAAAAGTTAAATCAGCCAAAGAAGAAACCAGTAAGTAGATTAAACAATGGTTTTAAATAATATCGCATTACTAAAAAATGATTCCCTTTTCTGTGGTGAATTACGCTCTTAATTTAATTAATGTTGTGGTTTTTTTTTAATGTGCTATAATTGCAAGCCTGAATATTAAGGAAAAAGGATGAGGGGGTAAAGGTAAAATGGCCATAAAAGAGGAGGAGATGAGTATTGAGAAAATAGAGGATAGTCCTCAAGTTGCGGGTACAGGAGAAGTGAATGAAATGGTAGCTAAAGAAGGAGAGGGAGAAAGTTTCCAAGAACTTTACGCCGAAAGTCTTCATGAAATTCGAGAAGGAGAAGTTATTCGAGGTCGAGTGATTCAAGTGGGACCGGAATTTGTTACCGTAGATATTGGCTTTAAATCAGAAGGGCAGGTTCCTATCCGAGAATGTATGGATAAACAAGGAAATTTAGCGGTCACGGTGGGGCAAGAAATCGACGTATATGTAGAACGTAAAGAATCAGAAACTGGATTAGTCACCCTTTCTAAAGAAAAGGCAGATAAATTTCGCGTATGGGAAGAGATAAGCCGGGCATGGAATGAAGATCAAGTAATCGAAGGCAAAGTAGTTTCTCGCGTAAAGGGAGGATTGAATGTAGATATTGGCCTCATGGCCTTTCTTCCCGGTTCCCAAGTAGATATTAGACCTATACGTAATTTAGAAAAGCTCATTGGGAGCACTTTTAAATTTAAAATCATAAAACTTAACCGGCGCCGGGGTAATGTAGTCCTTAGTCGGCGCATTCTTTTGGAGAAAGAAAGGGAACTAAAAAGACAAAAAACCTTAGAGAATCTGGAAGAAGGAAAGATCGTCGAGGGCGTCGTGAAAAATATTACCGATTATGGAGCTTTTATCGATTTGGGTGGGATCGATGGTTTGTTGCACATTACGGATATGTCTTGGGGGAGAATTAACCATCCTACGGAAGTACTTTCAGTAGGCGCCAAGATTAAAGTCAAAGTTCTGCAGTTTGATCGGGAGAATCAACGCGTTTCCTTGGGCTTAAAACAAACCATGCCTGACCCCTGGGAAAGTGTGCCTCAAAAATTTCCTGTAGGCGCAAAAGTAAAAGGTAAAGTAACTTCGCTCACCGATTATGGGGCTTTTATCCAATTGCAAGATGGAGTAGAAGGATTAGTCCATGTCTCGGAGATGTCTTGGACTAAAAAAATCAAACACCCGGCCAAGATTCTTTCCATAGGCGATGAAGTGGAAGTAATGGTCTTGGGTATTGA
The DNA here is from genome assembly GCA_049699975.1 of Thermodesulfobacteriota bacterium. GTDB lineage: Bacteria > Desulfobacterota > SM23-61 > SM23-61 > SM23-61 > CAZAGD01. The sequence goes on along the minus strand of JBNAWB010000197.1, from coordinate 3,907 downwards.
CCAAGAACAAAAAAGGATTTCCTTAGGGTTAAAACAAACAACACCCAACCCCTGGGACACGATCGCCGAACGCTATCCAGTGGGCACCAAGATTCAGGGAAGAATCAAGAGCATTACCGATTTCGGCATCTTCATTGGCATAGATGAAGGAATTGATGGTTTGGTCCACATCTCCGACATATCTTGGGTCCAACGTTTGAAACATCCCTCGGAAATGTTTAAAAAGGGGCAGGAAGTTCAAGCCATCGTTCTCAACATCGATAAAGAGAACCAAAGATTTTCCTTGGGGATTAAACAGATGCAGAAAAACCCGTGGGAGGAAATTCACCACCGCTATAGAGTCGGTCAAACAATTAAGGGAAAGGTAACCAATTTAACAAATTTTGGGGCCTTTGTGGAGCTGGAGCCGGGGATAGAAGGGTTAGTGCATATTTCGGAAATGAGCCCGCAAAAAGTTGAAAAGGCGGCTGATGTGGTAAAAGAAGGGCAAGAAGTGGAGGCCGTCATTATTAATGTTGATCCCAAAAAACATAAGATCGGGTTAAGCTTCAAGGCCTTAAACCGTGCCCAAAGCCGTTCCGGCCGCAAAGCCCTTGCCTTAAATTACGAAGAGGATACTTCTGATTTCGGCCGGATGCTAAAAGAGGGTTTGGAACGAAGAGCTCGGGAAAGTGAGAATTTAAGGGAATGACCATTATAAAGGAGTAATAATCCAAGGATGCGGAAACATCCTATTTTATTAGGGATGGTAATTTTCTTAATCCTTTTAGGTATTTTTATGGCCAGTATTTTAGCCCTGTCTTATTTTTCCACGCGCGAAGAAAGTCTATTTGGCCGAGAAAAAATTGCCATCATAGAAATAAGAGGAGTAATCTTAGATTCTCAGCCAGTCATCGAGAAGCTTATTAAGTTCCGCAAGAATGAGAAAATCAAAGCTATCGTCTTGCGCATTGATTCCCCGGGTGGAGCAGTCGGGCCAGCCCAAGAAATCTATACCGAGATTAAGAAAGTACAGCGCGAAAAAAAAGTATTAGCCTCCGTAGGCTCCACTGCGGCTTCAGGGGGGTACTACATTGCTTGCGCGGCCGAGAAGATCGTGGCTAATCCAGGCTCTATTACTGGCTCTATTGGTGTAATAGCCGAGACCTTGAATGTGGAAGAACTTTTGCGAAAAATTGGCCTACGCCCTACGGTAATTAAGAGTGGCAAACATAAAGATATTGGTTCACCCACCCGTCCCATGACCGAAGAAGAGCGGAAGTTACTTCAGGAAGTTTTGGACAATGTGCACGAACAGTTCATTCGCGCCGTGGCCGAAGGAAGGCAGATGCCCATAGAGAAAGTGCGGCCTTTGGCTGATGGAAGAATTTTTACCGGCGATCAAGCCAAGACCTTGGGCTTAGTAGATGAGTTAGGAAATTTAGAAGATACCATTTCTTTGGCCGCCAAGTTAGTGGGCATTAAAGGAGAACCAGAAATTATCTACCCGGAAAAGAAGAAATTTTCTGTTTGGGAATTGCTCCTCCAAGAAGCCATCCAAAAATTTTTCCAGGGTTGGAAAGAAAGTATGCCCCCTTATCTTATCTACTATCTACCCCATTTAAATTTCCCGGGTGCTGATTCTTAAAGAGTAGGGCCATGACCATAAAGCGCTTAGCCGCCATAGATGTGGGCTCTAATACAGTGCGTCTACTTCTGGCCGAACAAAACGAAACAGGCCAATTGTGTCCTTTGCGGCGAGAAAGGATCATTACCCGCTTAGGCGGAAAATATACTGAAGATAAGGGTCTGGACAGCGAAGCTATGGAGCGCACCATAGCAGCCCTTAAAGATCTCCAAAATTTATTGGCCAAAGAAAAAAACGTCCAAATTTTCGCTGTAGGCACCGGGGTGATGCGTCAAGCTCTCAACCGCGAAGAATTTAGAAATAAGATTTATCGTGAAACAGGGATTAACCTGCGTATTCTCACTGGAGAAGAAGAAGCAGCGCTTATGCTCAAAGGAATACGCTGGGGATGGAAAGAAGAAAAAGAACAGCCATGTCTAATCGTCGATATTGGCGGCTGGAGTACGGAAGTCGTTTGGGTACAGCATAACTTACCCCGGCATACGCAAAGTGTAGATTTGGGGGCGGTAGCTCTGGGTGAAAAATTTTTAACCAAAGACCCACCCTCCCAAAGAGAGGAAAGGCAATTAAACAAATATATTAAAAAAATTTTAACCAGTTTACGGGCCGAGTTTAAAAGATGCGGACTGCCCACGGACAGCTCGTTGTCCACACTCGTAGGCACAGCCGGCACGATAACTACCTTGGCGGCTATAGATCAGAAATTAGCTAACTATGACCCCCAAAAAATTAATAATTATTCCCTGCAACTGCAGCAGATTAGAAAAATATATGGAGATTTAGTTGCCCTACCCGCTAAAGAGAGACTAAAAATTCCTGGCTTGGAAAAAGGGCGAGAGGACTTGATCATTGCCGGCACGGCTATCCTTATAAACCTGATGGAAATTTTTAGCATCCCCAGATTAATAGTTGTTGACTCTGGTCTTTTAGAAGGTATTCTTTTGAGTAAGATTTCTAATTTACCGCCGATTACTTTTAAATTTGAACCTTAGCTAAGTTTGCTAAATCGACCCAAGGCTCAGGGGAGAGCAAGCGGGACAAAATTATTAATGAGAGCATTAAATAAATGACATCTGCTGTTCTTAACCCCTCACCTCGGTACGAGTCGATTCCGACCTAACCCTCTCCCCACGCCTGGGGAGAGGGGAGGGTGAGGGGAATCGGCAAAGACGCCATGTTGGCATGTCATTACGAGGGAGCGTAGCGATCGAAGTAATCTCATGCTTCATTGAAAATAATAAGCTGGTCAAGCTATCCCGCATTAAGTGCTGGGTCCTTCGTCATGCCGAAAAGGATAAAGATTAATCTTCTCCGCTCGCTGGTCGGAATTTTCCATCCTTGACATCCATCGCCGAGCATAATAAATTAATTTAAACTGCTTTATTCATTTCGCCCAAGGAGCTTAACATGCTTCCCGAAAAATTAACCGAAAGTCTTACTTTTGATGACGTTTTGTTGATTCCCGCCGAATCGGCTGTGCTGCCGCGCGAAGTGGATATTTCTACTTATTTAACGAGAGCAATAAAGCTAAATATGCCCCTTATTAGCGCCGCTATGGATACGGTAACCGAAGCGCAAACGGCTATTGCTATGGCCCGAGAAGGCGGAATTGGCATAATTCATCGGAATATGTCCATCGCCGCTCAAGCCGCCGAGGTAGATAAAGTAAAAAAGTCCGAAAGTGGCATGATCGTCGACCCCATAACCATGGACCCTGACCAAAAAATATACGAGGCTTTAGAAATCATGAAAAAATATCGTATCTCCGGAGTGCCCATAACGCGCCACGGGAAATTATTGGGCATCCTGACTAACCGGGATCTGCGTTTCGAGACGCAATTAGATCAACCAGTTTCCGCAGTAATGACCAAAGAAAACTTGATTACCGCTCCGGTGGGGATTACCTTAGAAGAATCAAAAAAGCTTCTGCACAAGAATCGGATCGAAAAACTTTTAGTCGTCGATGAAGAGAATAATCTCAAAGGATTAATTACTATTAAGGATATTGAAAAGACGATTAAATATCCCAATTCATGCAAAGACAATTTGGGGCGTTTACGTGTGGGAGCGGCCGTGGGCATTACCCCCGACCGAGATGAGCGCGTAGAAGCTTTATTAAAAGCAGGGGCAGACGTGATTGTAATCGATACAGCCCATGGCCATTCCCGGCGCGTCTTAGAGGCGATCCAGGAAATAAAAAAGAATTTTCCCAATTGCCAACTCATCGCCGGGAATGTGGCCACGGCCGAAGGGACAGAGGCCCTGATCAAGGCCGGGGCC
>JBNAWB010000196.1:148-6681 GCA_049699975.1 Thermodesulfobacteriota bacterium | reverse complement strand
ATCAAATTTTAGATGTGAAAACACGAAAAAAGTTGATTGTTAAGGTTTTACCCATCTGCTATACTTATTAAAATTTTGCTTCTCCGCATCAAAAAATAAAGGAAAATTGTTATGAGTCCATTAAGAGACATACGCAATCCCGGTTCCCCCTTACGCCCTGCCCTGGGGGGGATCATCTTCATCGCTGCCTTAGTTTTTATCTCCCTATTTTGGAGGGCTGTGGAGTTAATCACAGATTGGTACTGGTTTCAGGAAGTGGGCTTCGAGAAAGTCTTCACTATTACCTTCTTCGCCCAATTAAAAGTTGCTCTTCTATTTGGGCTGGGTTTCTTTTTAATTTTCTTCCTGAATCTTTACCTGGCCGATCGTTTATCAAGTAAAGAGTACTGGATTGATGAAGATGATTTAATCCACCTCCCTCCCTGGGAACCAAGGAAACAGCCTTTATTTCCTTTGATTCTTTTAGGATCTCTCCTCTTTAGCCTGTTTGCAGCTTTGCGGGGAGCCGGACAATGGGAAAATTATCTACGTTATGGGCACGCCACCCCTTTTGGGCTCCCTGATCCTCTTTTTAACCGAGATATTAGTTTCTATGTTTTTCAATTCCCTTTTCTTAAGTACATTTACGGCTGGCTCATGACTGTGCTAATTATTACCACCATTGCTACCGCTTTGGTCTATTTTTTCCGCCGCTCTTTTCAATTTACCCCTCCTCGTTTGGGGCGCATAACCAAGCCCGCTCGCTGGCATTTGGCCATCCTGGTAGCTTGTACATTTTTCTTAGGTACTTGGGGAGTTTGGCTTGAGCTATTTGAGCTGCTTTTTACTAAGCGAGGAGTGGTATTTGGCCCTGGATATACCGACGTAACTACGCAACTCTGGGTGCTAAAATTTTTAATGGGGGTAACCGTATTCTGTGGTCTTTCCATTCTTTCTTTAATCTGGCGCAGCGACTGGCGATTACCAGGTATAGGTATGGCAGCTTTTTTACTCACCCTAATTATGGGGACGGGGATTTATCCTGGGATAGTGCAAAAATTTAAAGTAGTTCCCAACGAATTCGTCTTAGAAAAACCATTCCTTGAACAAAACATTAAATATACTCGCCTCGCCTATCAGCTAAACAGCATTGAAGACCGCGAATTTCCAGCCGAAGAAAATTTGACCCGCGAAGACCTTACTAAAAATGATCTAACGATTAAGAATATCCGCCTTTGGGATCATGCTCCTCTGCTCACGACTTACAGCCAACTCCAGGAAATTCGCACTTATTATAAGTTTGTGGATGTGGACAATGACCGCTATTATGTGAATGGTGAATACCGGCAGGTTATGCTTTCACCACGGGAACTATCCTATGCCGCCTTGCCAGCCCGGACCTGGGTCAACGAACACCTCACTTATACACATGGTTATGGAGTAGTGCTTGGTCCTGTAAATCGCATAACCCGCGAAGGGCTGCCCGAATTCTTCATCAAAGATATTCCTCCAGTTGCTTCCGCCGATATTAAAGTAACCAGGCCAGAAATCTATTACGGAGAGATTTCTAATGAGTATGTTTTTGTGCGCACCAAAAGACCGGAGTTTGATTATCCCGTAGGGGAGAAAAACGTTTATACCCAATATATTGGCCGAGGAGGTGTGCCTTTATCTTTTTTCAGGAAACTACTCTTTGCTGTACGCTTTGGCTCCTTTACTATTTTACTTTCCAACGATCTTACTTCTGAAAGCCGGGTGATGTATTACCGCAAGATTATGGATCGAGTTAATCGGGTCGCTCCTTTTTTGAAGTTGGATTCCGATCCTTATTTGGTAATATCACCTGAGGGACGTTTAATTTGGTTCATAGATGGATATACAACGACCGATCGATTCCCTTATTCTGAGCCTATCCGCCAAATGGGCAATTACATCCGCAACTCCGTCAAAGCTCTGGTAGATGCTTATGATGGTACAATAGCTCTTTATATAAGTGATCCGCAAGATCCCATCATCAAAACTTATGCTAAAATTTTCCCCGGGATTTTAAAACCCCTGGCCGAGATGCCCGCAGAGCTGCAGAACCATGTGCGGTATCCTCCAGGCCTGCTTTCTATCCAGGCCCGGATGTACAGCACTTACCATATGGAAGACCCTCAAGTTTTTTATAATAAGGAAGACCTCTGGGCCATCCCGCGGCGCCCTGGACCTGGGGGAGAACAAGAGATGCAGCCCTATTACACAATCATGAAGCTACCGGAAGAGAAGAAAGAAGAATTTGTTTTGCTGCTGCCTTTTACTCCCAGTCGCAAAGATAATATGTCGGCCTGGTTGGCGGCCCGCTGTGATAGTCCGCATTATGGGAAATTAATAGTCTATCGTTTTCCCAAACAAAAGTTAGTCTTTGGCCCCAGACAGATTGAAGCACGCATTGACCAAGACGCGGAAATATCCAAACAGCTTTCTCTTTGGAACCAAAGAGGCTCCCAGGTTATTCGCGGGAATTTACTGGCTATCCCCATTGAAAAATCAATTCTTTATGTAGAGCCTCTTTACTTGGCCGCCGAAAAAGGAAGCCTGCCCGAGTTGAAACGAGTTATAGTCGCTTTTGGTAATTCTTTGGCTATGGAAGAAAATCTGGAATTGAGTCTGCAACGCATTTTCGGGGGCGAAAGGATTAAGGAAAGAATAGCCCCCAAATTGGCGGAAGCCGCGCCGCCGCTAAAAGAGAAATCTTTAGCCGAGATTGCGGGAGAAGCGTTAGAACATTATCGGAAGGCGAAAGAATTTTTGCGCCAGGGAAATTGGGCAGGGTATGGAGAAGAACTACAAAAGATGGAAGAATCCCTGAAAGCTTTGGAGAAAAAGAAATAAATTTTTAATAGCCACAGAGGATACTGAGGGCACAGAGCGGCAAAGCTGGAATAAAGCTAATTAATCTTCCTTCCCTTTTAGAAAATTATAAGAAATTTCTCAGTGAGCTCTATGATCTCTGTGACCATAATAAATTCATGAAGCATATAGTATTAGGGACGGCTGGACATATTGATCATGGAAAGACCACCTTAATTAAGGCCTTAACGGGTGTGGACTGTGACCGGCTCAAAGAAGAAAAAGAACGCGGAATCACCATTGAGCTTGGTTTTGCCGCTATGACTCTGCCCAGTGGAATTTCCATTAGCATCGTTGATGTTCCGGGGCATGAAAAATTTGTCCATCACATGGTGGCGGGGGCAACTGGAATTGACCTAGTAGCTTTGGTAATTGCTGCTGACGAAGGCATCATGCCCCAAACCCGGGAGCACTTAGACATATGTAAACTCTTGCGCGTCAAGAAAGGCTTAGTGGCTCTTACCAAGATTGACCTGGTAGAAAAAGATTGGCTGGAATTGGTAAGGGAAGAGATAAGAGAATTTCTGCAGGGAACATTTCTCGAAAATTCAGCCATAATTCCGGTTTCTTCGATAACAGGAGAAGGGATAACAGATTTTGTACGTGAAATTGATAGACTTGCTCAGGAAGTGGAAGAACGATCACCAGAAGGCATCTTCCGCCTGCCCATTGATCGCGTTTTCACCATGAAAGGCTTCGGCACGGTGGTAACGGGTACAGTCGTTTCGGGAAAAGTTTCTATTGGAGATAATCTAGAAATCCTTCCCTCTGGTTTGGAGACGAAGGTTAGAGGAATTCAGATTCATGGGAAACCGGTTGAGGTAGCCACTGCTGGTACCCGGGCTGGTGTCAACCTCCAGGGTTTGGAAAAGTCAGCCATTACCCGGGGCGAGGTCTTGGTTCAGGCCCAAACTCTGCGGGCGACCAACGCCTTGGATGCTGTCTTTAATCTTTTGCCCAGCGCTCCCAAGCCGTTGAAAAACAGGAACAGAGTACGCCTGCATGTGGGCACCATGGAAGTTTTGGGAAGAATTCTTATTCTGGGAGCAGAAGAAATTAAACCTGGAGAAGAAGCTTATATTCGGCTTTTACTTGAAGAACCCACCATTGCCTTAGCGGGAGACCGTTTCGTGATGCGCAGTTATTCTCCCGTAATCACTATCGGCGGTGGAGAAATTCTCGATGCTTTCCCTACGCGGTACAAACGTCTTTCTCCAAACCTCAAATCGGAATTGGATATATTGCTTAAATCTTCCCCGGAAGAAAAAATTAAATTACACCTCTGGAAAGCTGGGCCTGGAGGACTTTCGTTTAACGAAATGGTAATGCGCTTGAACTTAGCTCCTGGGGAATTAAAATCTTTGGTAGACTTATTAAGTTCCAAAGGAGAAATTCTCACCTATGATGGGGACCGCCTGCGCTATTTACATCCCCAGATAATGAATGAGTTAAAAGAATCTTGCCTTAACTTCCTAAGAGAATTTCACCTCCAGAATCCACTGCAACTAGGGGCCTCCAAAGAAGAGTTAAAAAGTAAACTGCCAGCCCAGATGGATTCGCGCCTTTTTCAGCATCTCCTTTCTTTACTGACAAGGGAGAAAAAAATAGTCGTCGAAAAAGATCTCCTCCGCCTTGCTTCCCATACGATCTCTCTTAAAGAGGAAGAGAAAGATCTGCGCCAAAAAATAATTAAGCTTTTGGCTAAGGCCGCTCTGCAACCTCCTACGGTAAAAGAAATTATTTCCGAACTGAAAGTGTCTCCAACTGATTTAAAACCCGTCCTGCAGCTTTTAACCAGAGAAGGTATTTTAGTGAGAGTTAAAGATGATCTCTACTTTCACCGTCCAGCAATAGCTGAACTCGAAAGCAAAGTAATTAGGTTCCTCCAAGAGCAAAAAGAAATGAGCCCAGCGCAGTTTAAAGAAATGACGCAAGTCTCCCGCAAGTACGCCATTCCTTTAATGGAATACCTGGACGCCCAGAAAATCACTCTGCGCGTAGGAGATAAAAGGATTTTAAGAAAATAGAAGTTTATCTTAAATACCTGGCACGCACCCAGGAGCTCGCACCATTAACACCGGCACACAGGACGAACGGAGGATACGATCGGCCACACTTCCCCAAACCCAACGGCTTACTCCAGATCTTCCATGGGTAGCGATGACGATCAAATCAATCTGGTTCTTATTCACATATTCGGCTAAAGTATCGGCCACGGAGCCATAAAGAACCTCGTAACTAATCTTTACGCCGTCGTAATTAAGTCCTGCGGTTAATTTTTTTAAATAATCTTCAGCTGCAGCTTTATGGCCTGCCTCGATTTTTTTTTGCTGTGATTCTTCAATCACAAATTCGCCCCGGGGGTAAAAAGGCTCTACCACCCTGACAAAAACTATTTCTTTTACATTGCTACCTTGGGCAAGGGTTTGCACATGGGGCAGAACGCACTCGGCCAGTTTAGAACCATCCAAAGGGACTAAAATCTTTTTATACATCTTTTTTCTCCTTTCTTTTTTTTGTTTATCATAAAAAAGATGAATGGAAATTTAAACAATATTTTGCAAATTAATTAGCGCTGCAAATTTCTGGTCGACCTGAATGCTCTCTACTTTATTGCGCAGCACTCCGATTCCTTCAATTTCTGCTTCGATTATGTCCCCAGGTTCAATAGGACCCGCCGGCGGCGTCGCCGTGGTGATTACATCTCCAGGTTCCAAAGTCCAGAAATTACTTACAAACTCAATGATATCTCCAAAACCTAATCTCATATTAGAAGTATTGGAAGCACATTCCACTTTTCCATTACGCCTTCTTATGGTTTGGAGATTATAAAGATTAGGAGGCATTTCCTCAGGAGTTACAATCCAGGGCCCCATAGGGGCAAAAGTATCCATATTTTTTCCCCAAGGTTGGAATTCCCTGTTGGTGGCTTCTAGGGATCGGGCTGTAATGTCATTGAGGATGGTATAGCCGAAAATCACTTCCTCAACTTTTTCTTTAGGAACAAAGCGGCATCGCTTGGCAATTACGCAAGAAAATTCCCATTCGTGGTAAAAAATCCCGTAACCTTGGGGAAGGTAAATAGTCTCTTCGTGGCCGATGACTGCCGCAGGAGATTTAAGAAAGACTAAAGGAACTGGAGAATAAGATATACCGATTAGTTTGCGGTAATCTTCATAATTAACCCCTGTGCAGATAATTTTGGGCGGGCGATGGGAAGCACGAAAGCTGATTTGAGAAGTAGGATAAGCACACCCTGGAACTTGAAATTTTTTTTTGCCCATAAAATCGATAGCTTTGCGAGCTGCGGGCAAAGAGAGCTCGTTTTTTTCAATAAAAGCCAACATATCATTAGCAATCTCGACTCTCGCTCTGTTCTCCGCTTCTTTATGGCCTTCTTCAGCCAAAAAAGCACAATAAGCAGCAAACAGATCTATGGCCCAATCACCAATAAAAGCCCCCAAAATTTTTCTGCCTCCCACTTCAAAAGTTCCAAGCTTCATTAACCTCCCTCATTAAAACTTCGTAGATATTTTGACTAATTTCAGCAAATTTATTTATCTTAGTATATAGGGAGAAAAAATTGTCGTCAACAAAGAATGAAGCTAACCGTCGATCAGTTTTAATTTTTCTCACCAGCAGGAGACAGGCGGGAGGGGGAG
>JBNAWB010000196.1:0-111 GCA_049699975.1 Thermodesulfobacteriota bacterium | reverse complement strand
AAATTTTTATTCCCCGCCCGGACCAATGAAAGAACCAGTGCCTCATTTTAATGAACCTCTCTCCCTCCCGCCTGAAGTAGGAACCAATTTCAAAAGTGATCGACGGTCAGA
>JBNAWB010000195.1:0-6863 GCA_049699975.1 Thermodesulfobacteriota bacterium | reverse complement strand
CCCCCTCCTGCCTGTCTCCTGCTGGTGAGAAAAATTAAAACTGATCGACGGTCAGAATTATTTCCTGACCGGCGAGAACTTTTTAATTTCTGTCTAATTTGTATAATCACCCCGGTCCCTCTTTAGAAAAGAGGGGAGAGGAAGGGGGAGAACGGGATCAGAGATGGAGGGGGAGGATCAGGCTGGAAATTGGAAGAAGAACTCAATTACGATGAAATCAAGCTCTTTTTATGGTCAAAAATGCGCCGCACCGCTCGGCCCAATTCATTAATGTCAAAAGGTTTCATGATGAATTCACTGATCCCCAAAGATTTGGCTCTCGCTGCCGATATTTTTTCGCTATATCCCGTGCAAAGAATTATGGGGATATCCGGCCGGATATTGATTAATTCCTGAGCTAACTTATCTCCGGTCATGTTGGGCATGGTCATATCTGTAATGACCAGATGAAATCGGTTAGGCTGATTCCGGAAAAGCTCCAAGGCTTCGATGCTGCTTGTTCTGATGGTCACCTCGTAACCGAGATGCTCAAGCATTTTCTTCCCTACTTCGGTCAGCATTGGCTCATCATCAACTAAGAGAATCCTTTCTCTTTCTCCTAAAGGAGGAAATTCGGAAGGAGCAAAATCAGTAATTTCCTCGGGTTCACTTAGGAGAGGCAAGAATATATTAAAAACACTCCCTTGGCCGAGTTCGCTTTTAACGGAGATAGACCCGCCGTGATTTTTAACTAGGCCATGCACCACGGCCAGTCCCAGCCCTGTTCCTTCGCCAACCTTTTTGGTCGTAAAATAAGGGTCAAAAATCTTACCTAAAATTTCTGGGGGCATGCCTTCGCCATCATCTTTCACGGTAAGCTGGACATAAGAGCCGAGAGGTAGATCGGGGAATTGAGCACGATTTTGTTCGCTAACCCTTAGCGTATTTAGTGATATTTCCAGTACTCCTCCTTTAGACCTCATGGCATGGGCCGCATTGGTGCAAAGATTCATCAATATTTGGTGTATCTGGGTAGGGTTAGCGTTTACAATCCCTTGATAATTTTCGATACACTGGCGGATTTCAATGGTCGCGGGTAAAGAAGCGCGCAGAAGTTTGACCGTCTCCTTGATGAGGGGAGCAATGGGCAATGGCTTTTTGCTTTGATCGCTATAACGACTGAAGGTGAGAATCTGTTTGACCAGTTCTTTTGCCCGCTGGCTGGCCTTGAGGGCAGATTGCAAGTTAGGAAGAGCTTTTGATTCTGGAGGAAGCTCTAAGCTGGCCAATTCTGTATAACCAATAATAGCGGAAAGAATATTATTAAAGTCATGAGCTATTCCGCCGGCTAAAGTGCCAATGGCTTCCATTTTTTGAGCTTGGATTAACTGAATTTCCAGTTTCTTCCTTTCCGAAATATCTTCCATGATGGCTTGCACTCCGCTAATCTGGCCATCTGCGCTGCCCATAGGCGTTAAATGGTATCTAAGATACAGTTCTTTCCCATTGGGGGGCGCATAGGGGGTCTCAAAAACTCCTCCTTTATTACTTTGCAGGCAAAGTCGGAAATTTTCAGAGAGTCCTGCTTTTTGAAAAGCGGGAAATGTTAGGACGTTTACTTGCGCCAAATTAGCTAAAGGAGGAAGATCCAGCAAGTCAATTAAAATAGGATTGGCGTCAATTATTGATCCTTGGTGATTGATAGAAAGAATTCCCAAAGGAGCATTTTCCACAAGCAGACGGTAGCGTTTTTCACTTAGGCGCAAAGCTTCTTCAACCTGCTTTTGGCGCGAGTAAAGCTGAGCGTTGGCAATTGCTCCGGATATTTGCGCGGCAATTCTTTCAATAAATTTAACATCCGCAGGGGAATAAGCATCGGGCTTGGCGGATTGTAGATTAAGAGCACCGATGACTTCATTCTTGAAAATCAGCGGAACCATAATCATGGATCTGAAGCCAGCTTCCATAATTGGTCCCAGGCTAGGGAATTCTTGGCATAGCTTTTCTTTATTTTCTTCTGAAATTACTACCCCAGAGCGAGTGTGCATGATTTGTTCTATAGCGCTACCCGACAAGGGGAAAGCTTCTCCTTTTTTTCGGCCTTTAATTTCTGGCCCAGAGACATAGGAGACCATAAAAGTATTTTCTGCTCGGTTAATAATAACTATAGCCAAACGATCAAAAGGAATTAATTTCTTAGCTTCGGCAGCAAATACATCGTAGACTTCTTCGATGTGCAAGGTAGAATTTACTATGCGGCCTATTTCCGCTATGGAAGCACTCTCTTGAGCCAACCATTGAAATGACCCCTGAATTTTCTGAAGGGCTTCTTCGTTGCGCTTGCGGGCAATAATATTTGTAAAAATTTCCGCGATCATTTTGAGGATTTTGATATCTTCTTCTTTCCAAAAAATTTGTCGATTTTGGACAGCAAAGCTGAGAAAACCAATTAGGTTGTCACCCAGAATTAAAGGGAAAAAAAGCAAGGATTGGGCTGCTTGAGCTTGCCAGAATTTTTTTTCATTTTCTGCTTCCCCAGGGAGATCAGCTATTTGAGGTATACTAATAGTTTCTCCGGCCATTAATTTATTTCTCAGCCAAGGAAAAGATGAAAGAGGCAGTGGCTCAAGAGTGGTTTTTATTTCTGCTCCAGGCGCAGAGGTCCAGGAAAAAATTTGCTCCAGATCATTTTGATTCAGATTTAAAAGGGAAAGAGAGGCGTAATCTACTGCCCAAAATTTACCCAGAGCTTCCAGGGCATTCTTGATTTCCTCGGCAATTTCTGGAAAGCTTAGATTAATAAACCTGGCCGAAATTTCAGTTACTAACTTTTCCAGAGCCAGACGGCGCGCCATTGTTTCTTGGGCATTTTTATTGATAGTTATGTCACTCAGGCAGTATAAGATGGCGGGTTTCCCTTTCCAGGAGAAATAGTTATCCTTAGCATCCACCCAGATAACCTCTCCCGTTTTCCTAAGCACTCGGATAGGATAAGAATTGGGAGTTTTTTCGCCCGCAATTCTTTTTTGATAATTTTGCTGAACCATTTCCCGATCATCCGGGTGAATGAATTCCATAAAAGGGCAGGTTAGAAGTTCTGGTTCTGGAGAACCAGAAATTTCCAGGGCTTTTCGATTGACGAAACGGGCTTTATTATCCTGCAGAATGATGACTGCTTCTTGGAGGTTTTCAATTAAATGGCGGTATCTTTTTTCCGATGCGTCGATTAGTTTTTCGGCCTGCTGGCGAGTGAAAAGAAATTTAGAGCCGGCCATAATTAAAATGATGAAAAATAAAAATAACCCCACTCTCTTAAACGCAGCCACGGGGGTTAAATCCAAAATAAAGTGATCGATGAATGGTTTGCCCAGCGAAAAAGAATAATCAATATAAGCCTCTATGGTCCAAAGCAAAAAGCCTAAGAGGGTGACGCCAAGGACAATCTTAATTTTTTTCCTCACGCTTTCCCCCAGGAGGATAAAGGTTTGTAGGCCACAAAAGGCCTACAAAATTTTAATCGGAAAAGTTAGAAAAAATCTTTAGATTTCAGAAGATAAAAAGAAAAGCCTGGACTCTGATATGAGAGGCGAACGAGGAGAGATTATTTTTCTTTTTCTTCTTGCAGACTGGGGAAAATATCGGGGTATAGTTTTTTCATACAATCCGGGCAGAGGCCGTGGCTGAATTCTGCTTGCGTATGTTCCTGGATATAGATTTCTAATTGATTCCAATATCCTTTATCATCGCGAATTTTTTTGCAGGAAGCGCAAATAGGCACCAAGCCACTCAAAGTCCTTATTTTATTCAGGGCTTCTTGGAGTTCGGCTATCAGTTTTTCCCTTTCTTCTTCCAGTTTCTTTCGCTGGGTAATATCCCGAATTATTCCTTGATACCCGATAATTCTCCCATCTTTATCAAAACGTAAAGTGGCCGTGAGCAGACAATCGATTTCTGTGCCATCTTTGCGGCGAAATTTTACTTCGTATTCTTTTAAGGCCCCTTTTTGCTCTATTTCGCGCTGGAATCTGGGCCGATCTTCAGGGTTGGCGTATAATTGTCTAATATTTATGGTAAATAATTCATCGCGACTATATCCGAAAAGATCAACCGTAGCCTGATTAAAATCAATAAATTTGCCTTCTTTCGTGGAAAGATAGACAGCATCTAAGGAATAGGAAAAAAGATTACGATATTTTTCTTCGCTTTCTCTAAGAGCTTCTTCCGCTTTTTTATGCTCGTTGAATAAAAGGGAATTAGCAATTGCTCCGGCAATCTGGTTGGCCACCCGCTCTACTAATTTTAAGTCTGATTCCGTATAGGCATTAGGTCTGGTCGCTTGGACATTAAAGACGCCAATAACTTTATTTTGATAAACTAAGGGGGTCATCATTACAGATAGTAAGCCGGCATTAAAAATAGGTAAAAGCCCAGGGAATTTTTTTGCTACATCCTTTCGGTTTTCTTCATCTACTAAGATACTTTGACGAGTTTTAAAGATTTCTTCACTCGCTGTTCCAGCCAGGGGTACTATTTGATCTTCCGTTCTTTGAGGCACTTTTGGTCCCCAAACATACGGGATGGTAAATGTGTATTGAGCGGGATCAATAATGTTTACCGCCACCCGGTCAAATTTGATCAGCCGACTAAGTTCTTTAGCGAAAAGATGATATATTTGCTGGATATCGAGGGAGGAACTGACAATTTTGCCAATCTCAGCCATCACGGCATTTTCTTCAGCCAAACGTCTAGCCGATTCTTCACTTCGCCGCAAGTCATTTTCTGCTTTCTTGCGCTCCGTAATATCTTGAAAAATTCCCTGGATCCATACTTCTCCTTTATGGAAAAAAGCCACCCCAGTAGATTCTACATAAATTGTATTTCCTTCTTTGGTCACCAGGCGATGTTCCCGAGGTGGAGCCGCTATTTGAGAAGGATCAATTCCTGCTTCCCCTAAGGCAGCTTTAGTTTGCAATTGGATGCGGGCTATAGATCCAGAACGATCATCGGGATGCACAAAATCAAGATAAGGGCGGCCAATAACGTCCTCGGGTTTAGAGGCCTTGAGCATTTTCATAGCTATGGGATTGGCTAGGCGGATGATTCCTTGTTGGTCGCGGATGATTATAGCACTTGTGGAAATTTCAAATAAGCGGCGATACTGCTCTTCCGCCTCGCGTAAAGCCAGTTCAGCTTCTTTTCGTTCTGTTATATCGCGCACCACTCCCCGGAAGCCGATCACCTCTCCCTGAGTATTTCTCATTAAGCTGACTGAACCTTCATGAATCCTTTTTCGGCCATCTCTGCTGATTATTTCCCAATCAATCCATCTATAGGGTTCCCCGGTCTTATATACTTGATTAAATATTTTGAAGACTTTTTTAGCTGTTTCTTCATCCATGTATTCCCGGTTATTCATACCTATTAGTTCTTCTTTATGATAACCTACCATCCGGGCTAAGGCCTCATTGACAAAAGTAAAGTTTCCGGCTAAATCCACTTCGTAATAACCCTCTTCCATTCCCTCCACAATAGCACGATATTTTTCTTCTCCTTGCCGTAAAGCCTCTTCAAAACGTCTCCGCTCTGTAATATCTTCTCCCGAACTCAAAGAAGCAATAATTTTGCCCGATTCATCAGTGAGGAATGTATTATGCCAGGCAATAAGTTTTTCTTCGCCACTTTTAGTCAGCACCGGGTTTTCCACATATGCAGATGATTGCATTTCCCCAGAAATAATTTTTATAAAGACTTTTTTGATTTCAGTTCTAATCCTTTCCGGCAAAAAATTATCAAACCAATTTTTACCAATAATCTCCTTTTCTTCATAGCCAAGGATAGTACACGCTTTTTTGTTAACTAATTGCACCTTCTGATCCGCACTAATTACTACGATCATGACGCCAATAAAATCTAAGAATTTCTCCAAGGGAAGGAAAGATAGGAAGGGTTGGCCTACTTTGCTCATATTTTTAACTCCAATTATGAGGAAATAATTGAATTTAATGTAAAATATAGCAAATTTATTTAGCAAAGGGAAGATGGTGGGTAAAATGGTGGATAAAAAAGAGGGGCATAAGGTTATCCGCCCTCTTTTTCAAAAACATTTAAGAATTGGTATTAGCTAGCCAGTACTAAGGAAGGTTTATTTTTTAGTTCTGCCCAGATCATCCCGCATTCTTTTTTGGTAGGCATCTTTTTCCAGGTGGCAGCGTTTATATTTCTTGCCGCTACCGCACCAACAAATATCATTGCGCCCCAATTCTATTTTTTTGGCCGCTGCTTTTTTGGAGTTAAAAAGGCGTTCTAATATTTTCATCGGCAAGTCCTTAGCTATTTTAATCTTTAATTTTTAAAATCTTCTTCGCCCCCCACCTCTCCCGCCGTGGAAGCCACTCCGCCGATTACTTCCCCCGCGTGGTCCAAAATCTCTCTTTTTGGGGCGAGCTTCATTAACCGTGATTACATTGCCGCGCAGAGTCCCCCCATTAAATTTTTCAATAGCTTCTTGAGCTTCTTTTTCGGTTTCCATCTCCACGAAGCCAAATCCACGGTTTAGACCCGTATATTTGTCCTTGATTAGATTTACGGCAATCACTTTGCCCACTTCTGAGAAACTGGCTTTGAGGTCGTCTTCCGTGACTTCGATAGAAAGATTCCCCACATATAAATTTTTATTCATCTTTTTCTCCTTTTCGTTCCGAAAAAGAAAGCCCTGAAATAAAAAAGCTGCCCAGCTTTAAAGAGCCTGGCAGCTTTTAGCTTTTATCCGGAACTCTTTAAACTTTAGACCAATATACGAAATTAATTGCAAGATGTCAATATTTTTATCGCCTGACCGTCGATCAGTTTTAATTTTTCTCACCAGCAGGAGACAGGCGGGAGGG
>JBNAWB010000194.1:0-6892 GCA_049699975.1 Thermodesulfobacteriota bacterium | reverse complement strand
TATATCGAAAAGCCCAAAGAAATGATTGAGGCGGCTTTGGAATTTTTAAAAAGAAATTAGTTTAAATTCCCATTAGCATCAAGTTTCAATACCCAAAAGTCAGTATCGCCGGCAGCGGTAGTTGTTTCGCCAGCTACAATATAACCACCATCGGAAGTCTGCTGAATAGAACGAGCAACATCATTTCCCGAGCTACCATAAGTTTTCTCCCAAACAACTCCTCCATTGGCATCAAGTTTTAAAATTAAAAAGTCAGTATCTCCGCCTGAGGTTTTAGTTTCCCCGGCTAAAATAAAACCGCCATCAGAAGTCTGTTGGATAGAATAAGCAATTTCGTCATAGCTACTTCCATAAGTTTTTTCCCAATCTAAATCCCCATTACTTTTTAACTTCGCAATCCAAAAATCGGCATCCCCAGCAACAGAAGACTTTTTACCTGCCGCAATAAAACCCCCATCGGAAGTAAGTTTTATCGAATAGGCAGTATCATACCCCGTATCCCCAAAATTCTTCTCCCAAATTATATTATTCCCACTGCTATCAATTTTAAATATCCATATATCAGAATCCGTCCTTCCCGTCAATACCCTCTCGCCAGCAATTATATAACCATCAGAAGTCTGTATAATAGAATAACCTATCCCCTTCTGACCAGTTCCATATGATTTCTCCCAAATAGAATTTCCACTGGAGTCTGTTTTTATTACATAAGCATTGTCAGAACTTTCCCCAACAATAATATATCCGCCATCTGAAGTTTGTATAACTTCATTTGCTATACTCCCATAATTTCCATAAGTCTGTTGCCATTGAGATGTTCCACTTGAGTTAAGTTTAATTATGCCAGCAGAACCCAACGGAATGCCAATTTGTCCTGCAATAAGAAAGCCGCCATCTCCAGAATTTATTATTGAATTAGCTATCCCCTGTTGTGTATACTGCCAAACAGGATTTCCATAAGCATCAATCTTAATTACCAAAATTTTGTTATCAGAATTTCCAGCGATAATATATCCCCCATCTGAAGTCAGTTGCACGGAATAAGCTGATTCTTCATCAGCTCCCCCATAAGTCTTTTCCCAAGTTATAACAGTTGGTGTCGTTCCGGCGCCATTACCACCAGAATCTCCTCCTCCCCCTCCGCTTCCTCCACAGCCATTCAATGCGAAAATAAGGGTGGCAAAAAACAGAACAAATAAATTTCTTTGGCAAAAAAATGATTTTATATTTTTATTCATTTATTTTTTTCCCTTCTTGGGATAATTTCTCCTATAAACTTATCGTTAATCTCTCGAAATTTCCTAAATGCTCAGGGCCTCGTCACAATTAAATAATAATTGTCATCACTTACATTCAAAATTAGCCAGTACCCTATCCATGGAACCATAACTGCACCATTCTGGGAGGTCTTATAGGAATAAGTGTTTCCCCAATCCCTGCCATTGAAATAGTATAAGGCATCGACTATCCAACCTCTGGCAACTGCCTCCAGCCACGATATGGGGGCGTTATTCCCTTTCTTAATTTTCATATCGGATAGATTTACGTTTCCATTATAAGGATTGCTGATTAGATTGAACCCGGTTTCCAGAGGATAAACAAATTCAAGGTTTTGGTAATCTACGTATTCATTCAATTCCAGTAAGTTATCGTTCTGTCTATATAAGCTGTATCCTTCCCCCAATTTTACGGGCTCTGAATGGCTGACTTCTGTATAAGCATTCAATTCCCCATTCCACCTGTAAACCTTGGTGCTGCCAAAAGCTTCCTGACCATTTAACTGCGCATTAATAATATTTCGAGGAACGCCAACTAAGTTATTTCCATTTAGAAGATGAATTTCAGGTCCGGTAATATATCCTGAACTGGGATACCTGATTACCGTGCCGTTAGACATCATTACTTCAAAATAGAATTTATGAATAGCTGCCGGCCCGAGAATGGTTTTATATCTACATTCCGCTCCTGCAGGAAATTGGCCGCTGCAGGTCATATCGTAACTATAAAAATCTTCGGCTATGGGATTTGTCCTTTGTGTGGTTAATAACCTTACATATTGGGGAGAACCCCCAGCATCGTAAACTTTAATTTTAAATTCAAATTCCACATCCCCCTTCGGCTTTCCATTTACCAAATTATTACTATCATCTCCACCATCCACCCTCTCTATACAAGGTATTCCTCCATCACCGCAACTGACCTGATAATCACCTTGAATCGTAACTTGAAGTGCAGCAGACCAATCAGAAATTACCGAGGTATGCGTAGCACACCGCGCCCGCACCCGCACATTATAAGTCCCTGCATAATCCCAAACCTTCTGCTGATTTGCCACTCCCCACGAAGACAAATCTGAACTATCACCTTTCCAATCAAACTGATACTGCAAAGAATGGCCAAGATTAGAAGAAGCCCCACTCGCTATGTAGGTATAGGAAATCCCTATTTGCCCAGTTGTTGGTCCACTGGGTATAGCCGGGGTAGAAATGACTTCAGATGTGGTAGTAAATTGCGCAGTTATACTTTTCGGGCGATCCATGGTCACTGTAGCGGGATTGACAGAGCCAGTAAGGTCTCCTGACCAGCCAGAGAAAGCATGGCCGGAATTTGCTGTGGCCGAGATAGTAACACTTCGCCCGCTATTATACCAATTCGTCCCCGAAGGATTAACCGTTCCCGCTCCAGAAGGGCTGATGGAAGTAGTCAGGCTAAACTGGGTTGTGAAATAAGCAATATAAGTAGTTCTGGAAGATGCGGTTATGTTATGGGTCCTGCTACCCCCGTCATTCCAATAGGAAAAAGCATACCGGGTGCCAGATTCTCCGTATTGAGGAGTTGAAACAGATATAGTATGTATAGAACCTGTAGCCCAATTAAATGTTTGCGGAGCAGTATAGGTAATGCCATCAACCACTACCTGCAAACCAGATGGATTAGTAGTAACCGTGTAAGTTTGTGTAATTTCAGTTGCTGGCCCACTTACCTCATTTGAATAATCACTTTCATTATTATAGGTGTCATAAGCAGTAACGGCTATGTAATAAGTTTGTCCAGCAGTAAGATCAGAAATTGTGTAAGTGGTTACATTGCCCACATTGATGGGTGTTCCATAATTTCCGGAAGAAGTTCCATAATAAACTTTATAACCAGCTAAGTCTGATTCTGTATTAGGATCCCAGGCGATTTTAATTTGCGCAGCCGAAGCAATTGATAAAAACAAATAATAAATTATAAAAAAACATGATAACTGGAAAATAAATTTGGCGATTGCTTTTTGTTTATTCATCTGATTATTTAAGCTTGTATCGTAGGTTTTATTTCAGAAGAATTTCTTTTCCGCCTAATTTGAAATAAACACTTCTTAACAAGGGAAGAAATTTTTGCCTGCTACTTAGTGACTTAAAAATTTTTGCAATTGTTTTTTGGAGGTTTCTAAAATGCAGGGTTAAGAAACTATTAACTTTGCGCTAAAAATGCGCTTTTGGCTATAAAAATCCCAAATAATTACAGAAGGTTTCTAAGTCCTCCATTATTAAAATACATAGTTCAATCTCCTTACAATTATCAGTTTTTTTACAAGGGTTTTTGTTGAGGAAATTATATATTATTCAAAATTTTTGTCCACTAAATTTTTAAAAATCCGTAATGCCTTACTGAAAGGTTGGTTTATTAAACCAGTGGGGTTGGGTCGTAAGGTCATCCTGAGGGAACGTAGGTCGATACGCCCTTCCAATGCCTCCCCTTAATATTGGGGGAGGCTAAGTAGGGCTAAAATAATTGAAAATAAAGGGAAATATTTTATGGCTTAGGAATAATTAGGTAATAATTGTCATCCGTAGCTTCAAGGTCCACCCAGTAAGAAATCCAGGGAACTAGCATCCCTCCATTTTCAGAGGAGAAATAGGAGTATGTATTCCCCCAGTCTTTTCCGTTAAAGTAATAAAGAACATCCGCAATCCAGCCTCGAGCTACGGCTTCGGACCAAGATACTGCTGGGGAATTACCCTTTTGAATCTTGATATCTACGAGGCGTACATTGGCTGGATAAGGATTACTAACCAAATTAAAACCTGGCTGTAATGGGTAAATATATTCGAGATCCGGCACATCTGGGAAATTGCTGAAATCAGGCAGAGTCTTGCTTTTCCTATAAAGAGAATATCCTTCTCCTTCTGTTAATGGAGCGGCAGAGGTAACTTTGATATATTGGTTCTTAGCTGGATCCCATCTGTAAACTCTTGGGGTGCCAAAAGCTGCTTGACCATCTAAGTGAGCATTAGCGATATTCCGTGGCACACCCACCAAGTTATTGCCACTTAACAACTGGATCTCCGGTCCGATAATATACCCCGAATTAGGATAATTAACCACCGTGCCATTCGACATCTTCACCTGGATGAAGAATTTATGCGCCGCAACAGGTCCAAGCATCGTGCGATATGTGCACGTAGCGCCAGTTACAAAATTCCCGCTACAATTCATATCATAGTCATAAAAATCACTTAAAGAAGGATTACTCCTCTGCGCCGTAAACAACTTCACGTACTGCGGATTTCCTCCGGCATCGTAAACAGTTACCCTAAATTCAAACTCCACATCTGCCTTTGGCTTTCCATTTACCAAATTATTACTATCACTCCCTCCATCCACTCTCTCTATACAAGGAATACCACCATCATCACAGCTAATTCCATAATCCCCCTGAATAGTTACCGTAAGCGGAGCAGACCAATTCGATACCACCGAGGTATGCGTAGCACAACGCGCCCGCACCCTCACATTATAAGTACCTGCGTAATCCCAAACTTTCTGTTGATTCGCAACTCCCCACAAAGATAAATCCGAACCATCACCCTGCCAATCAAACTGATACTGCAAAGAATGGCCAAGATTAGAAGAAGCACCACTTGCTATGTAGGTATAAGCCGAACCGACATAACCGCTCGTTGGGCCACTAACCGTAGGCGTGGAAATACTCTCCGTAATCGCTATAAATTGAGCAATTATATTCTTCGCCCCATTCATAGTTATCGTGGCTGGGTTAGTAGAACCAGTTAAATCACCCGACCAACCCGAAAAAGTATAACCAGAACTGGCTGTGGCCGTCACCTGCACATTCTGACCGCTGTTATACCAACCGCCACTACTTGAAGGACTAACACTAATCGATCCTCCACCTGAGGGATTAACAGAGGTCGTCAAGCTGTATTGAGTCGTAAAATTGGCCGTATAAGTAGTACTGGCAGAAGGAGCAGTTATCGTATGGCTCTGCGCTCCACTATCACTCCAGGACGAATAAACATAACGAGTCCCTGACGGGCCAGACTGCGGAGAAGAAACTGAAATGGTATGCGATGAACCAACAACCCAAGTAAATGTATATGGGGCTGTATAAGTAGTACCATCAACAACTATCTGCAGACCAGAAGGGTTAGTCGTAACCGTATAACTTTGGGTTCCTTCAGTAGCTGGCCCACTTACCTCATTTGAATAATCACTTTCATTATTAGATGTGTCATAGGCTGTAACGGCAATATAATAAGTTTGCCCAGCAGCAAGATTTCCAATTGTATAAGTGGTTACATTGCCCACATCGATGGGTGTTCCATAATTTCTGGAAGAAGTTCCATAGTAAACTTTATAACCCGCTAAGTCTGATTCCGTATTAGGATCCCAGGCAATTCTAATCTGGGCAGCAAAGCCAACAGAATATAAAGCTAAAATAAAAAAAAGAAAAATGAGGGAAATTTTTTTAAAGAAAGAAAAGAAGGGAAATTTACAATTGAAATTAACCTTCTTCATAACAGCACCTCAAAAACTTTTTAGTTTTCCGTGCAAATACCACCTGCTTAGAGGTGCTGTATTTGCCCGGCAGCTCTGCGACCATATCCCTTTAAGGACTTAGGCCAGAAGCTTTGCGTCCCACCCTTTAGAGTGGTTTGCCTTTGGCGAGCTTTGAAGATTTTAAAGAACAGGCAGAAATCACAATTCAAAATTTGCAACGCCTATGCCAGGAATGAAAGCTAAAAATTTTAAAAGCAAAAGCAAAAGCGCATGATTACATTTTTAACGGATTTTTCTTTTTTTTTATTTTTCTTCTTTATTACTTACTTTTATTTTCTCCCCCTAAAAGAAAATTCTATTTGAAAGATGATGAAAGGCTGCTCATTTTTGTTAGGCGGGAAACGAAATTGTTTGAGGAAAAATTTTATTGACAGATTTCTTTTTCGCCCTCAATATTATTTTTAAGGAATTTGCAAAAAGGAGAAGAAATGAATTCAACAGGAAAGGTTTTTAAATTTACTGGCGCATCAAAATACGTTCTGGACCCAGAATTAGCAAAGATCGTGAATATTTCCATAGAACTGGAAATGCCTTTGCTTTTAAAAGGTGAGCCAGGAACGGGGAAGACCATGCTGGCTCATGCCATAGCTGAGGCGTTGCAGATGCCGCTTATAGTATTGAATGTAAAATCAAGTATGAAACTGGTAGATGCTCTTTATCAATACGATACGCTAACTCGCCTCAACGATAGTCGCTTTGGAGATTCAAAGAGAGATGTGAGCAACATAGAAGAATATATAAGAATGGGGAAGATCGGACAGGCCTTCGTCTCCGATGTCCGCGTCGTCTTGCTTATTGATGAAATTGACAAGGCGGATACAGATTTCCAGGATGATATGCTCGATGTTTTAGATCAAATGAGTTTTGATATCGTAGAAATTGATAAAACTATTAAGGCTAAACATCGCCCCGTGGTAATTATCACCAGTAACGCCAAGAAAGATCTCTCCGATCCATTCTTAGGCCGCTGTAATTTTCACCACATCGCTTTTCCAACTCCGGAGATAATGCGCGAAATAATAAATGTGCATTTTCCCCAACTCGACCG
>JBNAWB010000193.1:0-6983 GCA_049699975.1 Thermodesulfobacteriota bacterium | reverse complement strand
TGGGGAGAGGGTTAGGTCGGAATCGACTCGTACCGAGGTGAGGGGTTAAGAACAGAAGATTTCATTTATTTAATGCTCTCATTAATAACTCTTCACTTTTCAAATATAGTAATGCTTCTGGAAAGAATAATCATAAAAATTTCATAAGCAAGTAAGAAAATGGAGAGGGGAGCCTCAGGGAAAAAAATAGTAAATAATGACAGTCGAGTTTCCGCCCAGGGCGGGCAGATTGGAAGAATTAGTTAATTTTCTCGCCAACCGCAAACCAGAACAAAGGAAAGGAAAAGTTAGCCTATAATTAAGAATAATCATTCTTGCCTCCTCGGCGATTAAAAATAAGCAAAGGGAACGGAGAAAATTTTCTTATAATTTTCCCAATTTTATTATTTAACCGAATCTTCATAATCTTCATAATAATTAATGGAAGCGTTAAATACTCAACAAGAAAAGTATTTGTTTATTCGCCATGAATATGATAAAAGGAAAAATGTTGAATTAAAATATTGAAAGAGGAGGTAAGCATGTTCTACGAAGTTAAAGTTCCTGAACCGAGACCAGGGGCAAAAGTAATCTCGGCGCTGGTAATTCTCAATCCGGCAGAATCCAGGCGGTTGCTGGCAAAAGCAACTGCGGCTCTTCCAGAAGTGCAGAAGGCCATGAAGAAAGGGATGATCATCATTGGCCGCGGAATTACCAACGCTTATGTAACTGAGGAATTGCTAAAGACGACTATTGAGCCGAAGGCAGGTCAGACTGTTGGTTTAATTGCTCGAGGGTTTGCTAATTCTCATGCCGGCCCCCCGCCCTGCACCTGGCATGTGATCAGAGACGGGAAAGTGGTCGAAGGCGCTGATTCCAACGTGGAAATCCTTGATTTCGGTCCGGATGATGTTTTTATCAAAGGGGCGAATGCCATTGATCCGCAGGGAAACGCTGGCATATGGGCTTCGGGCATGAAGGGAGGAACTATTGGCATGTGCTGGCCGATTGTAACTCCCCGCGGAGCTCACCTCATCCAGCCCGTGGGTTTGGAAAAGATGGTCGCTTCTGTTCATGAAGCAGCGATGCATTCGGGGATATATCACTTCAAGCTGAGCATGGGATTACCGGGCAGAATCATTCCGGTGACGACAAGTAAAGTGGTTACAGAAATTCAAGCTTTTGCGCTCTTAGCCGGAGTGAAGGCTTATCATATCGCCTCTGGAGGAGTGGGCGGCTCGGAAGGAGCTGTAGCACTCGCTTTAGAAGGCGAAGAAGAAAAAGTAATCCAGGCTTTTGAACTGGCTAAGTCGGTGAAAGGTGAACCGCCGGTCACTTTGCCGGATAAATATAAAGTGAGTTCTCCGGCTGATTATAATTATGATGCTTTGGCGCAGCATGCAACCTTAGGCGGATTGTAATCTTACATTCCGCTTCCAACCCCTTCTCTCCCATGAGGCTGTGTTCCCATCTCCTGCTCGTCATGGCGAGCGCCTCCGCCCTTGAAGCGGGGGCGCGTGGCCATCTCATTATTTTTAATAAATTATGAGATTACTTTGATCGCTAAGCTTCTTCGTAATGACACTACGGCCCAGCCTCCATGGAGATACGAACGATGAAAGGCCATAAAAGCCATGCAAAAGAATACTCTAAAATATTTTTTTGAACCAGAAAGTGTGGCCATTATCGGGGCCTCCAAGACTCCCGGCAAGGCTGGAAATGAGATTTTAAAGAACTTACTGGCCAACGAGTATGGGGGAAAGATATATCCCGTAAACCCTGCGGAAGAGGAGATTATGGGATTTAAATCTTTTCCCTCAGTAAAAGAGATAAAAGAGAAAATTGATTTAGCCGTTTTTATCGTTCCTGCCGAAAAAACTTTAGAGCCATTGCGGGAATGTGCCGAGAAAAAGGTGCCCGCCGTAGTTATTTCCTCAGGGGGGTATGCTGAAGCTGGGGAAGCCGGAGCAAAGTTGCAGGAGCAGATTCTCAAGATCGCCAAGGCCGCGGGTATGAGAATTATCGGCCCCAATACCAGTGGGATAACCAGCACGCCTGCCAAATTGACTACCACGTTTTTCCCCTTGGGAAAAATTCGCCGTGGGCCAATCAGTTATCTTGCCCAAACGGGAAACTTCGCCACCCATACTATGAAATGGATTTTAACAGCTGAGAATTTTGGCGTGGCGCGAGTCGCCGGCCTGGGCAACAAGATAGATGTGGACGATGCGGACATCTTAGAATATCTGGGAGATGATCCCGAAACCAAAGCCGTATTAATGTATGTGGAGGGATTCAAAGACGCCCGCCGCTTTCTAATGATGGCTAATGAGGTTACCAGGAAGAAACCAGTAATTATCCTTAAAGGAGGAAAAACAAAGGCCGGAGCTGCCAGAGCTTTTACCCATACTGCTTCCTTGGCGGGAGATGAAAAAATAATCGCCGGCGCCTTCCAGCAGGCGGGCCTAATTCAGGTAAATAGGTATGCTGATTTAATCAACGTGGGTAAATATATTGCCTTCCAATCAATTCCCCGAGGGAAAAACGTTTGTGCCTTAGCTCCTTCCGGAGCCTTAGGTGTGGTTATGGCTGATGCTTGTGAAACTGCCGGATTAAAAATGATTTCTTTTTCAGGAGAGACAGAAAGAAAATTAAGAGAAATTAGTGCCTCCTGGGTGAAAATATCCAATCCCGTGGATATGTCGGCCGTAACACCTATCCTTGGTCGAGTTAAAGCATATGAAGCTGTGCTGGAAATTCTTTTGCGCGAAGATAAGAGCGATATTATCGTCCCCATCCTTTTAGCTGACCCAGATATACCTGTAGAAGAATACCGCTTTTTACCCGCATTAGCTTCCCGCTATCCCGAGAAGGCAATTCTTATAAGTTTTACCGGCGATAAACTTGCTTATGATAAATTGCGTAATTATTTAGAAGAAAAATCATTGCCGGTCTTTTATCCCCTGGAAGATATTTTTGAAGTCCTTTCCGTTCTTATTCAATATCGAATCTAAGAGAAAGTGGAATAGACGCAAATACGGGCTATAATTTTTTGGCCATCCTGCTTAAAATTTGTCAGCCACATCTTTTTTATCATGGGCATAAAATGGTCCGGTAAATTTTTAAGGGTTTGATATAAAAGAAAATTTTATAAAAATAGGCTCCCTGGCTTCTATGGCATAAAGATTGCCCTCCTATTTTATAGCTAATATCACTTGGGGCCTGCGATAAAAAGACCAAGAGGGGGAGATTATGGAAGAAAAACAATTATTTAAAATTATTCCTCTCCCTAAAGGGCCCATAAACAAAGCTAGGCCCGCTCCAGATCAGCTTGTCCGTTTTTCGGGTGTAATCTTAAATTTAACTTCTCATGCGCTGGATTGTTTACAAGGCCTTACTCGGAGAGAGATGGAAAAGAAAAATCCCTCCGTCAAAGTTCTGGAGGAATATTACCTACTTTACCACTATCTTGATTTTATGAAAAGACTCTGCTTGGAGAAGGGGGATAAAGGAATTATTCTTTAGATTGGCGAATCACTCCTTTATTCAGCAAGCTCTGTATTTCTTCATCCCTATAACCGAATTCCCTTAATATCTCAATACTATGTTCCCCTATCAAAGGGGGACGGCGACGAATTTGCGGCAGCCGGCCATCGGCAAAAATAGGGGTCTTGATTATTTTTACTTTGCCTTTTTGGGGATACTCGCACTCCCCTATTATTTGGCGATGAATTACCTGGGGATCTTGCATAATTTCATCAATGTTCATTAATCGGCCGCAAGGAACGTTGGCCTTTACCAAAATTGTTTCTAACTCCTGACTCTTATATTGCTTAGTAATTTTGGTTATTTCGGAAGCCAATTCAGCTCGCCCCTGGCAGCGACCATCGAGAGTAGAAAATCTTGGATCTTCATAAAGATGTTTTAAATTTAATGCCTGACAGAGATTTTTCCACATTTCATTTGTAGTTACCGCAATGTAAATGTAACCATCTTTAGTCTCAAAAGCTTGATATGGGGCTGCGGCTAAATAACCGGAGCCCATACGACTGGGAAGTTCTCCGGTCATAGAGTACATCGCAAAAAATTGCCCCATCTGCATAATGGCCACATCCAAGAGGGCAATATCGAAATGTTTCCCTTTCCCTGTTTTCTGCCGATCTAATAAAGCAAGAGCAATGGCATAAGCCATATGATTTCCCACTAAGTAATCAACCATGGTGGGCAAAACTCTTACAGGTGGACGGTCTGGCTCGCCGGTATTAATCATGATCCCAGACATAGCTTGAGCAACTGGATCGTACCCAGGGCGCTCACGATAAGGGCCGGTTTGTCCAAATCCGGAGATGGAGCAGTAAATAATTTGCGGATTTTCCTTGGTAACCTTATCATAGTCTAAGTTAAGTTTGGCCATAGTTCCGGGAGAAAAATTTTCCAGAAGTACATCGGCTTTTTTAATAATGCGCATGACAGCAGCATAACCTTCTTCAGCTTTTAAATTAATGGCAATGCTCCGCTTATTCCGATTAAAATTGAGAAAAGCAGAACCTTTGGTAGTCTGACGCCAGAAATCGCCGGTTAGCGGTTCGATTTTGATGACATCCGCTCCCATATCGGCTAACAACATGGAGCAAGCTGGTCCGGCAATTACTTGCGTAAAATCCGCTACCCTAATCCCTTGCAAGGGCTGCCATGAGCTATTTTTATTTTCCATTTTCTCCTCCCATATTTAATAAACGTAATGTCAAAAATCATTTTCCATCTTCCCTCTGAGGGAGAACGTCGGGGCGAGGGGGCATTTACTCAACAAATTGCAAAGATTCTGGAAATAGATAGCAAAGAAACATTCAAAATGATTCTTATAAAAAAGATTAGAGATAGTCAAGGGATTTCTATTCTGACCGTCGATCACTTTTGAAATTCGTACCTACTTCAGGCGGGAGGGAAAGAAGCTCATTAAAATGAGGTCCTGCTTCTTTCATGGGGAGGGGGATAGACAGCCAGATTTCTATTCCCAAAATGGGAGAGGAGTGCCTTTGCGGTAAACTAAAGCCTGGCACGAAGCGATAAGCTGATTTTTTTCATCATAGATCTTAATATCGTAATTTGCTGTTTTATTAGTGCGATTGAATTCTTTGGCCTCGGCAGTGAGTTTGCTTCCCAAGGGAGGGGAAGAGATGTAGGTAATATTCATGTTTAAAGCTACAGCCATAGTGCCATGAGAGTTGGAGGCTGTTTCAAAAGCCTCATCGATCAAAGCAAATAACGCTCCTCCATGAGCCATACCAAAAATATTTCGCATATCAGGGGTAAAAACCATTTCTACCTTGGAATAGCCTTCATCCAGATCGACCAATTTCAACCCAAATTTTTGGGCAAAAGGCTCTTTTTCCACTTGGCAGTATATGGCTTGTTTTATTTTTTCATCCATGATTACTTATCTCCTTGTGCCTTTTCTAAAGCCTTCTTGGCTAATTGCGCCGAATATTTGTTCCATTCCCGCTCTTCTTGAGGCGAAATAAGGCGCATATGAAATTGGCAAGTTTTGGCGCCTTTGGGAATAATCTGGGTAAATTTGGCATCTACGGCGATGCCTGTCTTCTCTTGAAAAGCTTCTAATAATCCTTGGACAATATAACGCTGAACACGACAGTCAAAGGCCTGGTAGTGATCTTGATGCGGACACCAGAGCACATCGCCTAGACATTCCTGATCATTTAGGATGAAGGGAATTTCCGGCGATGCCCAAATTTCTTCGTTGATATAAGAAACAAATTTGGAGACTACTTCTATGTCTTTAACTTGGGGTGGTCGAACAAAATCTCTTAATACTTCTTGGCCGATTTCGCGTCCTAATTCTACAAGAACTTGATTTATTACTTTTTGACCGGCCGAACCTAAGTTTTTTTCCACCGCTTTTAGGGAGCGGATTAGGGCCAAGGACATCATCTGCCCCCATTTGAATAATCGAGCCGGGTCATAATCTTTATTACTCAAAACCACTTCCCGGAGCTTCTTAATGGAAGAAGTAAAATGACGGTTGAAAGTGATTTGGCCTCTTCTCCATTTTTGGTCATCAATCTGGGTATTTTCCATATTGTTCCCTCCGGCCGATTTTTGAGAATAATTATAAAAGAAGAATGCTTTTTAGAGAAGAAATACTTCATAAAAAGCTTGCCATTATGTAGTAAAGAGAAAATTTATTCCTCCCTTTTCTAAATTTTAAGGGCGTCATCTTTTCTCTTTGGCTGACGAACAGAAGTGCAGGAATTTAATTATTTATCTCCTCTTAATTTTTGAATGAGGTGGAATGTTTCCTCGTATATTCGATCTCTTGGCCCAATAGCCACCAGTTCAATTTCCTTAGGGCTCCTAATCCTATATATGATTCGGGAGGAACTTACCCGCATACTTCTTAAGCCAGAAAGCTCACCAATCAGCGCCTTGCCTGAATTTGGGTCAGCAATGGTCATTTCTAAGGAAGCCCGAATTTTCTTCTTCAAATCTGGATGCATTTTTCTGATCAGATCGTGAATGTCCCGGGGAACAATGAGTCTGGTCATCGTCTCACCATCATCAGGAATGTTTATTTAAAAAGCTCTTCGAGGGTGTAGATTTTAGTCTTCTTAGCTTTTAAGGCACGAAGTCCCTTTTTAATTTCTTTCATTAAATTTTGATCAGAACGAACAGCAACAGTCTCTTTAAGGCTCTCGAACTCATCCGGGCTTACTAAAAAAGCCGCTGGCCGGCCATTTTTGGTAATCATAATCTCCTCATTTGTGGCGTTAAGAGCTTCAATCAACCCGCTTAATTTCATCTTCGCCTCGGAGACAGATAGCGTCTTCATTTTTTGACCTCCTTTTTAGTTGACCATAATTCAAACTATTTTATCAAAAGAAAAAATTGTTTGTCAATTGAATTCCTGACTGACCGTTGATCACTTTTTAAATTTCAGCTTAAAAAAGGGGACGGCTCTATTTTCTTGACATACAAAATTAAGATCG
>JBNAWB010000192.1:0-6986 GCA_049699975.1 Thermodesulfobacteriota bacterium | reverse complement strand
CCTCCCGCCTGTCTCCTGCTGGTGAGAAAAATTAAAACTGATCGACGGTCAGTTTAGGAATATATTGCGGTTGAATTAAGAGCTCTAAACTTTTCCTGTATGGATGCTTATCCTGCACCGCGAATTGTACCTCGGGCAGAACATTCCCTCTCGCGGAAACTAATCGACGCGGATGCTTTAAAGGTTCTTTACCGCCTCCACAACCATGGTTTTAAAGCTTATTTGGTGGGTGGCTGTGTCCGGGATCTGCTTTTGGGCAAAACTCCCAAGGACTTCGATGTAGCTACAGATGCTCACCCCCACCAAGTTCGCAAATTATTCCGTAATTGTCGCTTAGTTGGCAGGCGTTTTCGGTTAGCCCATGTCTATTTTCGCGGAGGCAAGATAATTGAAGTTTCTACTTTTCGGCGGCGTTCAGAATTTGCTCCAGATAGAAATATTCCGGAGAACAATAATTCTTTCGGCACGCCGGCCGAAGATGCTCATCGCCGCGACATTACTATTAATGGCATCTTTTACAACCTGGCTGATTTCTCGTTAATTGATTATGTGGGCGGACTGGAAGATCTGCGCCAAGGTCTAATTCGTTGTATAGGAGACGCCGAGGAAAAATTTACGAGCGATCCCGTACGCATGATGCGTGTTATCCGCCATGCCGCCCGGACAGGGTTTGCTATCGAGGAAAAAACTTATCAAAGCTTGGTCAGGCAAGTGAGTAAATTGAGTCTCTGTTCGCCGGTACGTGTCCGCGACGAATTCTTGCGAGAATTAAAAGAAGGATCGGCCCAAGCATCTGTTAGACTTATGATAGAAACTGGCTTGCTCTTTGTTCTTTTTCCTTCCCTGATTCTGCCTCTGTCGGAAAATGGGCGGCAAGAGTTACTTCTAAGAATCCTGCAAACTCTCGATCACTTTATTTCTTCTGGCCGAAAAGCAAGTGATGATTTTTGTTTAGCCTTCTTTTTGAGCCCTTTTACGGATTACTTTTGTCCCCAGGAAAAGTTCCCGCCTGGCCGAGCGGGACAGGTTCTTTATCAGCAAAAAATTAAAGAATGGATAAGCGAAACTTTAGGACCATGGGAGTTTAATGAACAAATAAAAGACCAGGTCAGTCGTTTGCATAGCATGCAAAGAATTTGCCGCAGTTTCGCTGAAGGCGAAAAAATTCCTTTCCGCCTGCGATCCAGAAGGTTCTTTAATCAGGCGCTTAAATTATACAATCTAATAAATTTTCCTCAAATTTATTAAGGGAGCAAATTATATTTTACAATCTTATTAATGAGAGCATATTATATTTTACACCACAAACTATAAGTCATTGTGAAGAGCCCGCACTTGATGCGGGGGACGAAGTAATCTCAAAGCGAGATGGCCACGCCCTTCGGGCTCGCCATGACAGCTTTTCTATGAAAAGGAGTAAAACATTTGATGCGCTCATTAATAAGTACGAGTTATGGCGAGGAGCGTAAAGAGAAAGGGTCCCATAAGTGAGATATGGGCACGCTCTGCGGGCCCGCCATGAAAAATTTCCTAAGGAAAGAAGTAAAACATTTGATGCTCGCTCATTAAAAACTGGAAGAAGATAGGTTATTCATGGATGAGGGGTTCATTGATGGATCACATGGAAGCAAGTGATTACAGTTGCCATTAAAAATAGATTTATGTTATATAGTTATTGGAGGAGATGAGGAGGATTTATGAGGAAGAAACGCTGGGCGATGCTCATTGATTTGCGCCGCTGCATTGGTTGCCAAACTTGTTCCCTGGCCTGCAAAGCAGAATTTTCCGTCCCTTTAGGATGCTACCGCACTTGGGTGAAACAGATTGAAAAAGGACGCTATCCCTACGTGCGCCGGGCATTCTTGCCCATCGTTTGCAATCACTGTGAAAGGCCCATTTGCTGCACAGTATGTCCGGTTAACGCTACCTATAAACGCCCTGAAGATGGTATTGTGATGATCAACCCTCACCGGTGTATAGGCTGTCGTTACTGTATGGCAGCTTGTCCTTATAATGTGCGTTTTATTAACCCAAGGTTTAATATTGTCGAGAAGTGTGATTTTTGCCATAAACGTCTGGAGCGTGGTCTCCTGCCAGCCTGTGTGGAAGCTTGTCCTACAAATGCTTTAATATTCGGTGATCTCAACGATCCTAATTCGGAAATTTCTCGCTTAGTAGCCACTTCTCCGGTGCAAGTGATCAAGCCTGAAATGGGTACTTATCCGCAAACATTTTATATTGATTTAGATGTAGATATTGTGGCCGCTAAATAAGAAAATGAGAAATAGGAAAGACGCGCAATTGGGAAATGTAAATTATAACTCTCAACCGCAGGAGGCTTTTGCCCAATTCGAAGCCAGCGTGCTTTTCTGCCCCCGTTGTCGGCGAGCCGTTCCGGTTCGCAAACGCCTCTTACTCATCTTACCCGAGGGAGAAAAATACGAATATCTTTGCACCTTCTGCTCTGAGTCTTTGGGCTCCAAAATGGAGTTTGAGGAACGGGACATTAAAATCTTAATTTAGTCTTCTATATTTTTGCCCTGTTTTAAAAGCTCTGGGGCCATAAGCATTTTGATGAATACTTTGGCCCCCGAAATTTTCTTGAGATCAATATCTATTTTCCCTGACCGCCTAAAAGTTTGAATATTTCTTGGCCGCAGGAAGCAGGCACCTTATTTTAATTCCGCCTTTCTCCCGCCTGCCTTAAGAGGGAACTTGAAAAGTGATCGACGGTCACCTATTTTCCCTTTCAAACACCGCGGCCGCACCCATGCCAAAGCCAATGCACATAGAAACCAGACCATAACGCGCTTTTCTTCGTTTCATTTCGTGCATTAAAGTAACGGTTAGCCGCGCTCCACTATTACCTAAAGCATGCCCTAAAGCAATTGCTCCCCCATTCACATTAACTTTTTCCATATTTAATCCCAAAGTGCGACAAACATAAAGGGCCTGGGAAGCAAAAGCCTCATTCAATTCGATGAGATCAATGTCCTCTAAGGTCAGCCCAGCAAGCTTTAAGGCTTTGGGAATAGCCTCTACGGGCCCAATGCCCATAATCTCCGGAGGTACGCCCGCCACCGCGTAAGATCTTAAAGTGGCCATAGGTTCCACGTCCAAAGATTTAGCCTTCTCTTTGGACATAATAACCACTGCGGCTGCTCCGTCGTTGAGGGGCGAGGAATTGCCCGCCGTGACTGTGCCGTCCACGGCGAAGGCCGGCCTTAACTTAGATAATGCTTCCATGCTGGTATCAAAACGAACTCCCTCATCTGTATCAAAAATAAACTCGCGAAAAGTCACTTGTCCATCCTCGGAAACTTCTTGGGTTTTTACCTTGATGGGTAAAATTTCATCTTTGAACTTCCCTGCTTTAATGGCCGCCGCCGCCTTCTGATGACTCTGCAAAGCAAAAGCATCTTGTTCTTCCCGAGAAATACCAAACCGACGGGCCACATTCTCAGCCGTAATGCCCATAGCCGTATAACCTTCCGGATATGTTTCTATAAGCTTCAGGTTAGGAACAGTTTTATTTCCCCCCATAGGGACCATGGACATGGACTCTACTCCCCCGGCAATAATAACCTCAGCAAAACCGCACATGATGTGTTCGGCCCCCGTGGCTATAGCCTGCAGCCCAGAAGCGCAAAAACGATTGACCGTTTGCCCGGGCACAGTATAAGGAAGCCCCGCTAAGTAACAAACTAAACGGGCTACGTTCAGACCTTGTTCGGCTTCGGGGAAACTGCAGCCGAGAACTACATCATCCACTTCGGCGGGCTTTAATCCGGGCACGCGCTGCAGCGCTTCTTTCACTACCCAGCCGGCTAAATCATCCGGACGAGTGTTCCTTAAGCTTCCCCGCGGGGCTCGACCTACGGCCGTCCGTACTGCCGAAACAATGACTGCTTCTCTCATATTCTCCTCCTAATTGCGTAAAGGTTTATTAGTCTTGAGCATATGGGATATTCTTTCCTGGGTCTTCTTTTCACCGCACAGGCTCAGGAAAACTTCCCGTTCAATGTCCAGCATATGCTGTTCGGTAACTAAGGCTCCGCTCAAAACATCTCCTCCAGTTAAGATATAAGCCAGCTTACCCGCAATATACTCTTCATATTCAGTAATAAAGCCCCCCTGACGCATGGTGTTTGCCATGTATTTAATAGCAGCCCGGCCGCCATCGCCAGCCACTGGAATAAGTCTTGGTCGGGGGGGCTGAAAACCTTCTTGCACCATAGCCAAAACTGTCTGTTTGGCATCAAAGAGGAGATGGTCTACATTGGCCGTAATTTTATCCGTCGAGCGCAAGAAGCCCAATTTTCTTGCCTCTTCTCCGCTCGTCGAAACCTTGGCCAGGGCAATAGTTTCAAATGCTTTGCGCAAGAAAGGAAGCAAATCCGGAGTAACGCCGTCAGGAATACCTTCAATGCAGCGTAGATATACTTCTTTGTTACCCCCAGCTCCGGGGAGGAGACCCACCCCAATTTCCACCTGGCCCATATAGGTTTCTAAGGCGGCGCGAATGCGGTGGCTGGCCAAACAGATTTCGCAACCTCCCCCTAAGGTCATACCGTGGGGAGCAGCGACAATAGGTTTTTCAAAATACTTCATGGCCATAGTGGCATCTTGGAGAGCTTTCACGGAAGCCTCAATCCCCGCCCAATTACCCTTCATGATTTCCGCCGCCAATAAAAGTAAGTTCGCTCCCACGGAGAAATTCTGGGCATGGTTGCCAATGACTAAACCCAAAAAATCTTTAGCCACGAGGCGCAGAGACTCGTGGATCATCTCAATTATCTCTGGGCCTATGGCATTCATATACGTATGAAATTCCAGGCAGGCCACCCCATCTCCCAAGTCGATCAGACTGGCGCCCGGATTTGTCTTCACCACCTTGTTTTGTTCTTTAAGCGCCGGAAGCAAAATTAAACGCGGATTCTCGGGGACTTTTTTATAATCACCCAACTGCAGATCAAAAAAGAAAATTTGTCCATTCCGCCGGCAATAAAAACTCTCCTTACCTTGGGCTAAAAGCTTTTCTACCAAAGGGGGAATACTCCTGCCTTCTCTTTTCATCCTAGCTACTGATTCTTTAACCCCTATGGCATCCCAAGTTTCAAAGGGCCCTAACTCCCAGTTGAACCCCCATTTCAGGGCGTTGTCTACGTTATAAATATCATCAGCTATTTCTGGAATCTTACTGGCGGCATAAAGCAAAGATTCACTAACCACTTCCCAGGCGAATTGACCAGCCCGATCCTCGGCGTATACTAATGTTTTGATCTTACTTCCCGCATCAGGTGCTGCCTTGGCTGCTTCCAAAGAAAGATATTTTACTTTGGTACTGGGTCGATACTCTAAGGTTTTTAAATCTAAGACCAGAATTTCTCTCCCCTCTCCAGTTTTAACTTGTTTGTAGAACCCTTGACCAGTTTTATCTCCTAACCATTGGCGGTCGATCATTTTCTGGATGAAATCGGGAATTCTAAAAATTTCCCTTTTCTCATCATGGGGCACATTTTCATAAAGATTTTTCGCTACATGGGCAAAAGTATCCAAACCCACCAAATCAGTTGTGCGAAAAGAAGCACTTTTGGGCCGCCCCATGGCCGGACCGGTAATTGCGTCCACTTCTTCAATGGTGTATCCCTTTTCCTGCATGGTTTTTATCAAATAAAGCATGCCGAAGATACCAATGCGGTTAGCAATGAAATTAGGTGTATCCTTGGCATAAACAATCCCTTTCCCCAAGACTCTTTCGCCAAAATCAGCTATTAGTTTAATTACCTCCGGCCTGGTTTCAGGAAGAGGGATAATTTCTAAGAGTTTCATATAGCGCGGGGGATTGAAAAAATGAGTACCCAGAAAATATTGCTTAAACTCCGCGTCCATCTCCGCACAGATATCCTTAATGGGAATTCCCGAAGTGTTGGTACTGATTATCGTTCCTGGACGCCGGACTGCTGCTACCTTGCGGAAAAGTTCTTGTTTGATTTTGAGGTTTTCCACCACCGCCTCGATAATCCAATCGACCTCGGCGAGGCGCTCTAAATGGTCAGAGAAATTTCCTACTTCAATTAAATTGGCTAATTCAGGAATGGCTAATGCAGCCGGGCGAGCGCGCAGCAAATTTTGTTTGCCCATGGTGGCTAAACGATTGCGTACCACAGGGTCGTTTAAGGTAAGTCCCCTTTTTTCTTCTTCGGGAGTCAGTTTATTGGGCACTATATCCAATAAAATAGAAGGAACACCCACATTGGCAAAGTGGGCCGCAATAGCGGCTCCCATTACGCCTGCTCCTAAAACGGCCACTTTTTTAATTTTCTTTTCCATATGCCCTCCATTTTCTTTGGCCTTGGATTTGCTTTGCTAATGGACTTAAATTACTTCTTCCAGCTTCTCCTTTTTTAAATTCTTTGCCACCCCCTCTCTTTCAGCATTTTGGAGGATCTGCCGGCAAACCCCGATAGAGATCTTCAATTCTTTTTCGGTAATTCCTTGGGTTAAGGATTGATAGGCTTGGCTGGCCACCTGATCAATCTTTTCTTGGATATTCTTGCCCCGGGGGGTAAGGTAGATCTGGTAAGCTCTCCGGTCGGTAGGGTGATCTGCCCGTTTGAGCAGGCCAGCTTTTTCCATCCGGTCAATAAGACTGGTCATCGTAGACTTTTCCAGATGCACTCGCTCTCCCAGATCGCTTATATTCAGTCCATCTTCTTCCCAAAGTGCCTGCAGAACCGCAAAATACGCGACGGAAATATCATTTAATCCATTCTCTTTAAGCAGACGATTAACAAAATTATTCATGGCCCAAGTTGTCCGCGAAAGGAGAAAACCGACTTCATATTCTCTTTTCATCAATTTCATATCCCTTCCTAAAAAGTTCGTTATCATACTATATGATACAAAACTAAGTGTCAAGGAAATTAAACTCTGACCGTCGATCAGTTTTAATTTTTCTCACCAGCAGGAGACAGGCGGGAGGG
>JBNAWB010000191.1:0-7054 GCA_049699975.1 Thermodesulfobacteriota bacterium | reverse complement strand
TCATTTTAATGAGCCTCTCTCCCTCCCGCCTGAAGTAGGTACGAATTTCAAAAGTAATCGACGGTCAGCCAAAATTTAGCTTGACAGCCATCTCAAATGAATATATTATTGATCTATAAGTTGCCCAGAGTTTTGGTTGGAATCAAAAGCCGCAAAGCTCTTGAAGCTTAAGCGGCTTTTTTAATTTGGGTCTCCTTCTTTAACTCCCCGCTTCTTATACAAACAAAAGAGAAAGGAGGTGATTAGTAATGCCTAAAGGAAAAGTGAAATGGTTTAACGAGCAGAAGGGTTTCGGATTTATAACGCAAGACGGCGGCGAAGATTTATTCGTGCACTTCTCATCCATCAAACAAGAAGGTTTCAAGGTTCTGCGGGAAGGTGATGTAGTAGAGTTTAAAATTGCCCAAGGGAAAAAGGGCCTGCAAGCCATCGATGTAATCAAGTTGTAAAAAAACCTGCCGGGTATTAGATCCCGAGGTTAAAATCATTACTTCGGGATCTCTTCCAGATTTAGAAAATAACCCTCCACGAAGAGGAGAAGATATGAACACTAAAATATATGTAGGCAATGTTCCTTTTCAGGCGACGGAAACAGACTTGAAAACTCATTTCTCTCAGGCCGGAGATGTAGTGTCCGTTATCATTCCCAAAGATCATCAAAGTGGTCAGTCACGGGGGTTTGCCTTTATAGAGATGTCCACCCGTCACGAAGCTCAGAAAGCAGTTTCCATGCTTAATAAAAGAAATTTTATGGAGAAAGTGCTCTTAGTTAAAGAAGCTCGCGTAAGGCAAAGTTTTCGCCGCCGCAATTTTTAATTTTAGTTAAGAGGAGGTTTATAATGGCCACTTTGGCGAAAGGTGAAAATCAAGTAAACAAAAAAAGGTACAGGCTGCGGATGGTTATTCCCGCTTATCCAACTTTTAATATTTATTCCCGCATCGCCCGAAAAACTACAGCCTTAGGACCAATTACTGTGGCCACAGTTGCTCGCGAAGTGCCCGGGTGGGATGTGGAAGTAATTGATGAAAACAATTACCAAAGATCTGGTCCAGTTACTAATAACGGTCTTCCCGATCATGAGGCTCTGCAACAATTAAGACCAGCGGACGTAGTAGGATTCTATGGTGGTTTAACGAGTACAATTCCTCGCCTTTATGAACTCGTCCGTTTTTATAAAAGTCTCTCCGTGTTCACTATTGCGGGCGGTCAACACTTTGTTGGCGAAAATATTGCCGAAGCTCTTCATAACGGAGTAGATATAGTGGTTATAGGAGAAGGCGAAGAGACTATAAAAGAATTATTAAAAGCCTATACAGGGCAGATAACTAAACAAGACATCGCTGGAATAGCTTACCTAAATGGTGAACAGGTTCATTTAACCCAAGATAGAGCACCCATTAAAGACTTCGATGTTTATCCTCTTCCTGATTTTTCTCTAATTCGGTATGCCCAAATCAAAATATACCCAGTTGGCAGAGTCCGGGGATGCGGAATGAACTGCGAATTTTGCTCAGTTAAAGGTAAACCTCGTTATGCTCCAATAGAGAGACTCTATGAACAAATAATCAGCCTGCATGAAACCAGAGGCGCGAAGCATTTCTTTATTGTCGATGATCTCTTTGCTCAGGATCGTCAAGACACTATACGCCTATGTTATCTGCTCCGCGATTATCAAAGGAAAATAAACAAACGTTTCATAATCACCGTGCAAATTCGCCTGGATAAAGCCCGTGATGATGAGCTACTCCAAGCCATGCGGGAAGCAGGTATTCGTTATGTGGCCATTGGTTTCGAATCCCCCATTGCTGAAGAGCTAAAAGCTATGGGCAAGCACTTAAAGCCTGAAGAAATGTTAACCCTTGCTCATAAATTTTATAAGGCTGGCTTTCTTGTTCATGGGATGTTCATTTTCGGTTATCCCATGCCCGAAGGAATTGAATTTACCATGTCGGCTCAAGAGCGCATCAAGAGATTCAAAAGGTTTATTAATCGAGCTCGCCTCCATTCCGTGCAAGTATTACTCCCTGCCCCGCTGCCCGGAACAGAATTAACCCAAAGATTGCAGAGGCAGAAGCGCATCTTCCCCCGCGAGTATGTAGGCTGGGAATATTATGATGGAAATTTTCCTCTTTTCTTACCCGACCCTCCTATGACTCCTGAAGAAATGCAAAAATCCTTAATTAAAATTATGGGGCGCTATTACCGTCTTCGCCATATGTTCCAAATTGCGTTGAGCATTCTTTGGTTCCCCATTATCTTCTTCTATTTGCCTAATTTAAAGCGGGGATGGGAAAAATGGTATCGGAGCTGGGTCAACCATACTACCAGATTTGGTGGCTGGCTGATCATGCGCCAATGGCTGAGGAGTTTTAAACGGGATTCGTTCTCTCAAAAACTATCTGCCGCCCAGAAAATTATCTCCACTTCTTTTCCTGATTATTTGGAACAGCATTATTCACCCCCTCCACCCAACACGGCGTAGAGTTTGACTTGGTTGGCGATTTTCGCCAAGCGCATGGAAACTAAACCCTGGCGGGCAGCAAAAAGCGCCCGCTGGGCATCAAGGACGGCCAAATAGCTGTCGAGGCCATGGAGGTAACGTACCTCTGCCAAGCGGTGAGTCTCAGCCAACGCCTTGACCAAAGACTCTTGGGCCTTTAATTGGTCGGCCACTGTTCCATGAACCGCTAAAGCATCGGCAACCTCCCGGAATGCTGTTTGAATCGCCTTTTCGTATTGGGTCAA
The DNA here is from genome assembly GCA_049699975.1 of Thermodesulfobacteriota bacterium. Classification (GTDB taxonomy): domain Bacteria; phylum Desulfobacterota; class SM23-61; order SM23-61; family SM23-61; genus CAZAGD01. Next base: position 4,308 of record JBNAWB010000191.1, on the reverse strand, counting down.
AGCAATCTCTCTTTCTACTTTGCTGGCTTCATAAGCCGACCAGGTGCGGGCATCAAAAATGGGCATCACAATTTGGGGCATAAAATTCCACGTTCCGGAACCGGACTTGAAGAGTCCCGACAATTCGGCGCTCGCTGTCCCAACTCCCGCAGTTAGGGCAATGCGCGGAAAGAAAGCTGCCCGCGCCGCTCCAATATAGGCCTGGGCCGCTTTCAGCCTATGCTCCGCGGCCTGAATATCCGGCCGTTGCAAAAGGACTTCAGAAGATAAACCAGGCGAAATCTCCCGAAATGGACTAATTCTCCCCAATCCCTCCGGTAAGAGCTCCTGGGGGACGGGCCCACCTAAAAGGAGTTGCAGGGCATTTTTATCCTGGGCTATTAATTGAGTATAGTGAGCAATTTCTCTTTTAGCCGTATCTACTTGAGTTTGGGCTTGCCGCAATTCCAACTCCGAGGCTACGCCCACTTCGTAACGGCGGCGAATCAAATTATAAGCAGCTTCTTGCGTTTGCAGAGTTGACTGAGCGAGCTCCAAGTTTTCTTGATCAGCAGCTAAAGTTAAATAAACACTCGCTATGGCGGCAATGAGGCTTATTTGAGCGCTTCGCCGACCCTGCTCTGAAGCTAAATATTCCTCTAAAGCTGATTCTTTTAAACTTTGGATGCGGCCAAAAAAATCTATTTCCCAAGAACTTATCCCTAAATTTATGCTGTATTGTTCAGCAGTCATCTCTTTCCCTTTTGGGGAAAGATCAGCCGGTACCCTTTGCACACTCCCCGTGCCGGCCGCGCTGACTGTTGGATAAAGCTCCGCTCGTTGAATGCCGTAAAGAGCTCTAACTTTCTGCACCTGCAAAGCGGCCAGCCGCAGGTCACGATTGTTGCGTAAAGCCTGTTCAATGATCTTTTTTAATTTTTCATCAGTAATAAAATCTGGCCACTTTATTTCTGGTGGAGTAGGCCCGATAGCTTCTTGGTAAGCTGCCCCTTTCGGCCACTCGACTGGAACCGGAGCTGCCGGCTTTTCATATTTAGGAATTAGCGTGCATCCCTTCAGCAATAAGATGACCATAATAAAAATCAGGAGAAAAAGTTTCCCTTTCATTTTAACCTTCTCCTTATTCCGGCAAAGAATGAGTTGGCACTGTTGCCCCCTTTTTGCTCTTACCTAAAGTCCTTTCAATCACTACATAAAAGAGGGGAGTAAACAAAGTAACCAAGAAAGTGCCGGTGACCATCCCGCCAAATACCGATGTACCTATAGCGTTCATCGCTCCGGCACCTGCTCCCGTATTCAAGGCCAAAGGAAGAACACCGAAGCCAAAAGCCAACGAAGTCATGATGATGGGCCGAAAACGTAATTTAGTACCCTGTAAAGCGGCCTCATTAACTCCCATTCCTTCCGCCAGCTTGGCTTTGGCAAACTGCACAATCAAGATGGCATTCTTAGTGCTCAGACCTAAGGTGGTTAAAAGACCGATTTGAAAATAAACGTCATTGGGCATTCCCCGTAAGCTGGAAGCGATCACTCCTCCTATCGCCCCTAAAGGCAAAGTCAGGAGAATGGAAATAGGAATGGGCCAGCTTTCATAAAGGGCGGCCAGGCAGAGAAAGATCACGAATACGGAAAAAGCATATAAGATTGGAGCCTGCGCCCTGGCCATACGTTCCTGATAGGAGATGCCTGTCCATTCAAACCCAATCCCCCGGGGAAGCTTCGCAATAATTTCTTCCATGGCCTGCATGGCTTCTCCTGAGCTTCTTCCCGGGGCCGGCTCCCCCCAAATATTCAGCGAGGGGAATCCATTATAGCGCTCTAAGCGAGGAGAGCCATAAATCCAGCGTCCAGAAGCAAAGGAAGAATAAGGCACCATCTTACCTGCTGTATTGCGTACATAAATCTTTTCTAAGTCGGTAGGCAACATGCGGTGAGGTGCATCCGCTTGCACGAAGACGCGTTTGACCCGTCCACCTTGAATAAAATTATTTACGTAAGCGCTGCCAAAAGTGGCTGAGATATTATTATGGATCGAAGAAATGGGGATACCTAAAGCGCCAGCCTTTTCCCAATCAACCTCGATCCGATATTCAGGCACATCTTCCATACCGTTGGGCCTAACGGCCGTCAAGCGTCGATCTTGGGCGGCCATACCTAAAAGTTGATTACGGGCCATCATTAAAGCTCCGTGGCCCAAACCTCCCCGATCCAATAACTGCAGGTCAAAACCACGCGCATTACCTAATTCCACTATTGGGGGCGGTGGGAAGACAAAAACTATGGCTTTTCTGATTCGAGAAAGAGCGGCCATAGCTCTTCCGCCAATAGCCTTGGCCCTTAAATCTGGCCGATCCCGCAGGTGCCAATCTTTCAGCCTGACGAAGACCATACCGTTATTCTGACCCCTTCCTGAAAAACCAATACCTACGATGGTCATACAAGAGGCTACGGCCTCTTTTTCTTTTTCCTGAAAGTAGCGTTGGATTTCATCGGCCACTTCCTCCGTCTGTTCCAAAGTAGCTCCCGTGGGCATGAGAATCTGCGCTAATAATGTACCTTGATCTTCATCGGGAAGATAACTGGTAGGCATCCTCATAAAAAGGTAACCCATTAAAACAACGATCACTAAAAAGATAAAGGCATAGCTAAACTTCCGGGAAAGCGAATGCCCCACTAACCGGACATAAAAATCCCGGAAGCGGAAGAAGGAACGATCAAACCATAAGAAAAAAGGACGCAAAAGGGAGATGGAATTTTCCCCCGGTTCATGACCGGCGCGGACAGGCTTAAGCAGAGAGGCGCAAAGAACGGGAGTTAGGATTAAAGCTACGCCTACCGAAAGAAGCATGGCCGAAGCAATCGTCAAAGAGAACTGCCGATAAATAACCCCAGTAGAACCGCCGAAAAAAGCCATAGGCCCGAAAACCGCCGAAAGTACTAATCCAATGCCAATCAAAGCACTGGTAATCTGGTCCATGGACTTGGCCGTAGCCTCGCGGGGTGAAAGACCTTCCTCGCTCATGATCCTTTCTACATTTTCCACCACCACTATGGCATCATCCACCAGCAAGCCAATGGCCAGTACCATAGCAAACATGGTGAGCATATTGATGGAGAAACCAAATGCTCCCAAAATAGCAAATGTGCCCAAGATGACTACGGGCACAGCGATGGTGGGAATCAAGGTAGCTCTTATGTTCCCTAGAAAAAGCCACATCACTATGAAAACTAAGAGAATCGCCTCGAAGAGAGTCTTAACCACCTCATTGATGGCTACTTTGACAAAAGGGGTTGTGTCAAAAGGGTAAACTACTTTCATTCCCGGCGGGAAGTAACGGCTCATTTCGTCCATTTTTTTCCGGACGGCATCGGCCGTATCCAAAGCATTTGCTCCAGCCGCCATGCGGATCGCTAATCCAGCAGAGGGCTTACCATTATAAAATGCTTGCACATCATAAAATTCCGTGCCTAATTCAGTCCGGCCTACATCTTTTATTCTCACGATAGAACCATCAGTGTTAATCTTTAGCGGAATAGCGGCGAATTCTTCAGGGGTCTTAAGCATGCTTTGCATAGTAATCGAAGCATTCAGGCGTTGCCCGGGAACGGCGGGCGCTCCGCCAAATTGACCTGCCGAAACTTCCACATTATAGGCCCTGATTGCTCCCATAACTTCTTCAGTAGTTAGCTGATAAGCGGTCAGTTTTTCTGGATTCAACCAGATACGCATGGCATATTGGCTGCCAAATACTTCGACTTCGCCTACTCCGGGCACGCGGGCCAAGACTTTTTCCAGATTGGATTGGGCATAGTCGCGCAAATCATTTCCATCCATGCTCCCATCTTCCGAAATCAAGCCCACAATCATCAAATAATTGCGCGTCGCCTTGCCTACGGTGATGCCCTGCCGTTGCACTACTTCTGGAAGGCTGGCCATAGCCAACTGCAGCTTATTCTGCACCTTGGCCCAAGCCAGATCTGGATCAGTACCTGGTTCAAAGGTGAGTTCTATCCGTGATGTCCCAGCTGAGTCGCTGGTGGCCGAAAGATAAATCATCTTATCCAGACCAGTCATTTTCTGTTCGATAATCTGGGTGACGCTGTTTTCTACTGTTTCGGCAGAAGCGCCTGGATAAAAAGCATTAATATAAATCGAAGGGGGAGCAATCGGGGGATATTGCGAGACGGGCAAATTATAGATAGCCAATGCCCCCGCAGCCATGATAATGATAGCGATTACCCACGCGAAAACTGGTCGATCAAGAAAAAATCTCGATAACATGCACGCCTCCGTTAATTCGGTTTATT
>JBNAWB010000190.1:0-7057 GCA_049699975.1 Thermodesulfobacteriota bacterium | reverse complement strand
TTATAGCGATACTGGTAATTGGCATTGGTTTGATAAACGGATGTGGGAAAAAAGAGACTACTCCTACCGAGGCGGAAACGATTTATCCAGATGATTCTCCGCCACTTCCGTCAAGAGGATTCTTTATGGGATTGTTGCCTACTACTGCCCAAGGTCAGTCGTTCGACGAGGCCTATGCCCAATCCGCCCAGTACTCAGAATTCGTTCCAGTGTGGGGGAGGCCCACCCCATTTTACAATCTGGCAGCGGATTTAAGTGGAAATTGGGGCGAAACATTCGTAAAACAACTTATTCGCGACAAAGGAATGTTCCCTATAATACACATGTCATTTATAGAAAGTGGAGTAACTCTTGTGGCGCCGCCGGGAATGGAAAACGCGACTTTAAGCGACCCTGCATGGAGAGCGGCATATAAGCAGGCAGCTCTTGATATCGTGAGGGCCATACGTCCCCGATACTTATCACTGGGAAATGAAGTTAATAAGTGGTATGAAAAATATGGCAAAGATGGACCGAATGGTTTCCAAAGTTATGTAAGTCTATATGAAGAAACTTACGAGGCCGTTAAAAAAATTTCTCCAGAAACCGAGGTATTCTGCGTATTTGCCAGAGAAATAGTTTCCGAAAATCGTGAGGCAGACTTAGAAGTTCTCCGGTTGTTCAACCCCAACAAAATGGATTTATTGGTTTTTACCAGTTATCCATATGCCCTTGGGAAAACTGATCCCTCAAAGATTCCGGATGATTATTATGCAAAGGCAATAGATTACATGCCAGGAAAGCCATTTGGGTTCAGTGAAATTGCTTGGGCATCACTTGATGCCGTCGGAGGAGAACAAGCGCAGGCGGATTTCATCACCCAAGCAACTGGCCGACTTACTAGAGATCAAGGAATAAATTTGCACTTGTTCGGATGGCCATGGCTTCATGATTTAAATGAAAATGATGTAACAGGCTTAATTAAATTTAATGGGGTTGAAAAACTCGGCTACGCAAGCTGGAAAAATATTTCGGGGAAATGAATCGGAAACTTCTTTTACCCGCGAAACATTAGCTACGAATGCCACTCAAAGCTATTCACATGAAAGAAGTCGCATTACGCCCAGAAAATCCGGAGCATTTATCGCTGGCCGATTAACTAATCAACACCTTCCTCAACTTAATGAGCTGCTCTTCCTTCAGACTGAAATAGGTATTAGTTCCAAAAGTGATTAACATTGAGGAAGACCTTATCTTGACTTTTTACCTTGCCTTTTATAGAATCCGATCAAGATAAAGGGGGCAGAAACTAAATTAAATCCTGAAAAATTTTGGGCATTTATTAATGAGAGCAAATTAATTTTTACACCGCATATTGTGAGTTATTGCAAGGACCTCGCACTTGATGCGGGGAACAAAGAAATCTCAAAGAAAGATGGCCACGCCCTTCGGGCTCGGCATGACAGTTTTCTTTGAAAAAGAGTAAAACATTTGATGCGCTCATTATTAATAAAATAAGAGGGGTGTTATCATGCCATATTGGTTTGAAAATCCGACATTGAAAGCATTGGTTCCCTTGGCTATCTCTACATCCATTAAAGGTTTAACAACCATTTTCCATACCCCGAAAATATTCAGCGGCTCGAATGTATTGCCAGAAGGGCCAGTAGTAGGACCATCGACCATGGATGCCTTATCTTTGTCATGCCCGCGGAAAAGAGCATTTGTGGTAACAGATGAATTTAGCCAACGCCATGCAACTAAAGTTGTTCACTTCCTGGAGTCAGGTGGCTTTACAACCATTACTTGGGCTCATTGTCAGCCCGAAGCTCCCTTGGAAGTGGTGATGCAGTGTGCCCAGGAGATTAAAAGTTTTGAACCAGATTTAATTATCGCTGTAGGTGGGGGGTCGGTCATGGATTCAGCCAAAGGGGCCTGGATTATTTATGAACGCCCCGATATTTCCGATCTGCGCATGATATCCCCACTGGATAAATTGAACCTGCGTCGTAAGGCTCTCCTTGCTGCTGTGCCTACTACAGCCGGAACAGGCTCAGAATGTACAGGAGCAGCAGTGCTTCATGATTTATCTGTCCATCGCAAGATCCCCATTGCTCACGATGAATTAGTCCCCGATTTTGCTATATTGGTTCCTGAATTCACTATGACCATGCCGCCCAAACTTACAGTAGGCACGGGGCTAGACGTTTTAGCCCATGCCATGGATGCGGTAACCACACCGGCAGGAAATGAGTTTACGGAGCCATTGGCCTTAAAAGCTATAACTATGGTATTTGCATGGCTTCCTCGCGCCTACCATGATGGACAGAATAGGGAAGCACGACACAGGATGTTAGTGGCGGCGAGCATTGCTGGCATAGCTTTTGGGATGAGTGGTTGTCATTTAACACATAGCCTTGGCCATTCTTTAGGCGCAGTTTTCAATATCCATCACGGGCTGGCCGTGGGCTTTTTTATTCCTTATGTTTTGCAATTTTGTCAGCCAGTAACTGATAAACACCTGTTGATATGTAATGCTTTGGATATTTTAGCGAAGGACGCTGCCGAGGGGATGGCAAAATTGGTGGCTCAAGTGCGTGCTTTTTTCACCAGCTTAAATGTCCCTATAAATTTGCAAGAAATGGGAATTTCTGGGCCAGATTTAGAAAGTAAAATGGATAAATTAGTCCAATATGCCTATGAAGATGTGGATTGTTATTTGAGTCCCAGGCCAATAACTGCCAGTCAGTGTGCCAAAATATTCCAATATGCTTTCGCGGGGCGAGATATTGATTTTTAAAGAGAGGAGGGAGCGATGAAAGGATGCTATGGTCGGATTTGGGAAGTTGATTTATCGAGTGGCAAGATGAGGGAATTACCTTTGGCTGCTGAATTTATGCAGAAATTCATTGGCGGAGCTACTTTGGCCGCCGCTCTGATTTATGAAAATTTCGATAAAGGAAAAGATCTGCTCGCTCCGGAAAAACCAATAGTATTTGCCGTTGGTCCTTTTACAGGCACGCCCCTGCCCATGGTCAGCAGATATGCCGTAGGAGGTATTTCGCCTCTGACTGGTTTTTGGGGGGAGGCGACAAGCGGCGGTCAGTTCCCTTTTCGATTGAAAGGTTCGGGATGTGATGGCCTGTTAGTCAAAGGAAGGGCTGATCATCCAGTTTACCTTTATGGGCATGAAGGGAAAATAGAGATCAAAAATGCGACCCATTTATGGGGAAAAGATATATACCAGACTCAAAAATTAATTAAGGAAGAACTAAAAGATGAAATGGTCAGCGTGGCTTGTATCGGTACGGCAGGCGAGAAAGGCATAAAATACGCAGGTATCATGAATGATAGCGGGCGAGCTGCGGGCCGTTGTGGTTTGGGGGCTCTGATGGGCTCAAAGAACTTGAAAGCTATAGCCGCCTCCGGAAACTGGCGCCCGGCGCTGCATGATCCGCAAAAGGTAAGAGAGCTGGCCCAAAAGGCCTTGGCTCAGATAAACGGACATTTAGTTTCCGTCGCTTTTCGGGAATACGGGACCATGATGTATATGGACATGGCCATGATTTTAGGAGATGCGCCCACGAAATATTTTACGAAGTCTGTATTCCCCGTTTCCAAGGTAACCGGGCAGGCTCTGCGCCAGTCCTATACGGTTCATAACTACGCCTGTATGGGATGTCCGATCGGGTGCGGACGGAAATTAACTGACTTTAAGCCCGAACTTGCTATAGATGGTCCCGAATATGAGACGGCCGTGGCCTTTGGGCCTTTATGCTTAAATACGGATTTGGATTCCATTATTCGAGCCAATCACCTTTGTAATGCTCACGGGTTAGATACCATTTCCACTGGTGTTTGTATTGCCTATGCTTTTTATTTATATGACTTAGGAGTCTTATCGGCCAAGCAAGTTGGTTTCGAGTTGAAGTGGGGAGACGGGGAGGCGATCATAAAACTTATTGAGAAAATCTTAGCTCAAGAAGGTATTGGACAAGTTCTCTCTCAGGGTGTATTAGCTATAGCCAAAGAGTTCGGCCGAGACGAGGAGGAAGCAGCCCAGGTAAAAGGTTTGGAGATGCCGATGCATGATCCCCGGGCTTTCCATGGTATGGCTCTTTCTTATGCCACCGGTCCTCGTGGAGCTTGCCATTTGAAAGGCGATTATTATAATGTGGATTTAGGAAATTTAGTGGCCGAGTACATGATCTTACCCGGAGAAAGGCTGTCTTCTTTGGGAAAGAGCGAGGCAGTTGCAAAATATCAAAGTTGGAAAGAGCTTTTCGACACGCTCACGCTTTGTAAATTTGCTCCCCTGACACCTACGCAAGTTAGTGAAATGCTGCGGGCGATCACGGGATGGGAATATGGTCCGGCAGAGTTGCTGATTGCCGGAGATCGCTCTATCAATATAAAACGGATAATTAGCAATAAATTGGGCTTGGGCAGGAAGCATGATAAGATACCACGTATTTGTTCGACAGCTTTGGATGAAGGGTCAACGGCCGGGATTGAACCAGATATGGCAAAAATGCTAAAAGAATATTATCATTTTAGAGGATGGGATTGGGAAACAGGATGGCCAAAGAAGGATAAACTTTTAGAGTTGGGGCTGGATAAAGCCGCGGCGGAAATGTATCCTTAACATGAAAGTAAAAGTTTTATTTCAAGGTATACTATCTGAATGGGCAGGGAAGAAAAAGGTAGAGGTTGATCTTCCGGAGTACGGGAGTTTGGCCGAATTAATATTAGAGCTGAAAAGAATTTTGGGAACGAAAGTGCCTGCGCAAGTTTGGCATGGAGAAAAGAAGAATATTAACCCAATGGTTTGGGTCATGCGTGGCCAAGAAAGGCTTGTTGATCCGCAGGCGCCGCTTAAAGATGGGGAAGAGATAACTTTTATATTAGGTATAGCAGGTGGTTAATGGCCAGATAGAAAAATTTCCATAGAAAGGAGGAACCTTAATTTGCCAAGAAGAATAAAGAAGATGGTGATTTGGTATATGGTAGCGGTTATGTTTATTTTGGGAATAACCCCCAGGATCGAAGCAGGCTTTGCGCCTTCCGCGACGATTAATTTACCCACAGCAGAAAGAATGGCGGATTTGAAGAAGATCCAGAAAGTCTTGCAAATAAAGATGGTCAAGGAAAGGTTAAAACAATTAGGTTTTACAGAAGAGAGCATCCAGAATCGATTGCAGCAGTTAACTGATGAGCAGCTCCATCAATTTGCGCTAAAATTGGATGAACTGCAGGTGGGCGGCAATGGAGAAGTGGTCATTTCTCTTTTTGTCATTGCCATTCTTATTGTTATTTTGATTTATCTTTTAGGCCATAGGATTGTGATAAAGAAAGGATAAATCTCCCGTCGAAGAGGAGCTCCTTTTCCAAAGGGGCTCCCCATTAATAGCTATCATAATTTTTTTCTATACCAAAGGGCGCATTAGGCCCCAGCGTGCCCCTTACCGCCATTGGCAAGCCATAAAGGCTGGCCTATAAATTGATAGGAGGATTTAATTCGTCCGCTTCTTTAATAACCCAGCTTTTTCTCTACATCGAAAATAGCCCGCTCTATTGCTTGCAGTCCTTCTTCAATTTCTCGGCGAGTTATAGTTAAAGGGGGAGCGAATTCTAAGGCATTGTTACCCATGCCTCTAATGATTACTCCATGGGTTCGGCCGGCCAGCGTAAGCAGAGAGAGGACATTATCTTTAGGAGGAAAAGTGGCTTTGGTCTTTTTATCCTGCACGATCTCCAAAGCACACCATAAACCTAAACCGCGAGCTTCGCCAACAATAGGATGTTTGGTGAGGTCTCTTAATCCTTCCAGAAAAATCTTGCCCATGGCCGCAGCATTGGCTACCAAATTTTCTTTTTCTATAATTTCAATATTGGCTAAGGCAGCGGCACAACAGACAGGATGATTCCCATAAGTGTGCAGATGTAAGAAGGTAGGAATATTTTCGGCAATCTTGGCGGTGGTAGCCGTAGCGCCCAAGGGGGCATATCCTCCAGTAATCTGCTTAGCCATGGTCATGAGGTCAGGTTTGATATTATAATGTTCAGCAGCAAACATCTTACCTGTGCGACCAAAGCCCACAATTACTTCATCAATGATTAAAAGAACTCCATACTTATCACAGATCTTCCGGACTTTATCGAAGTATCCTTCCGGAGGAGGTAAGGCTCCTACTCCTTGCATCACTGTCTCGGCAATAAAAGCTGCCACCAGGTCCGGCCCTTCAAATTGGATCAATGATTCGAGGGCATCTGCGCAAGCAAGCTCGCAAGCCGGATAAGAAAGGTTTAAAGGACAACGATAGCAGTAAGGAGGAATGAGAAATGCATGACCAGGAACTAAGGGGGCCACAATATTGCGCATAGGGTTTAAAAATCCCAAGGCGCTGAGGGCACCCATGGTTTGGCCATGATAAGCATTTAGACGTGAAATGATCTTAAATCGCCTCTGTTTGTTGGCGAAATAGTGATATTGTTTGGCAATCTTGAAAGCTGTCTCCACTGCTTCGGAACCATCACAAACGAAACAAGTGGTAGTCAATTCGCCAGGATATAGGGAAGCGAGTTTTTTTGCTAATTGCACTGCCGGAGGAGTAATATAGAAAGCTGGCGTATAATAGTGCAATTTTAAGGCTTGTTCGTACATGGCCCGAGCTACTTCTTCTCGTCCATATCCGATAGCGTTAGGACGAGTATTTCCGGCCATCAGATCTAAATAACGATTTCCTTCTTCATCATAAATATAATTTCCTTCTCCCCGGACAATTACGGGCACTTTGCCTTCGGCGATATCTTTTTTAACTGTGTTGTGCAAAAAAAGATATTTAAGGGCATCTTCTAAAGTCATAGAAGCCATTTCTCTTCATCCTTTCTTTAAATTTTAATTTTTTTAACAGGCTTTTCCTTAAATGTCAAACGCTATTTTATCTGACCGTTTAACAGTTTTAATATTTCTTGCCAGCAGGAAATAGGCGGGAGGGGGAGAGGCGAAATTAAAATCGGCTGGGAAATGACCATTTCTCTCTTACCCACCTGCTCTCCGCAAAGAACGGCGGGGACA
>JBNAWB010000189.1:0-7115 GCA_049699975.1 Thermodesulfobacteriota bacterium | reverse complement strand
GTCCCCGCCGTTCTTTGCGGAAAGAAGGTGGATAAGTATAAAGACGTTAATTCCCAGCCGATTTTAATTTCGCCCCGCTTGCCCCCGCCAGAGGCAGGCCTGAGCTATTTCAAGCTATTTGCCTAAAAACTGATTGACGGTCAGGTCAACCAATTGTTGACAAAAATACTTAAGTATCATATTTTTAAAATATGAGTATTGAGGAGGGAAAGCATGATCGCTAAAAAAATTGTCCTCCATTTCTCTAAGGAGAACTGGAACAAGCCGATTGTCTATAAGCTGGTCAAAGATTACAACCTGAGTTTCAATATCCTTAAAGCCAGCATTCTTCCCCAGCAAGAAAGCTTCATGGTCTTAGAGCTGAGCGGGCCTAAGGCTGACTTTAAGAGAGGGTTGGAATATTTGGCCCAATGTGGGGTAGGAATTGAACCCATCGAGAAAGAAATTGTCCGCTTAGAAGAGAAATGTATCCATTGCGGCGCTTGCACCGCGGTATGCCCCACGGGTTCTTTATACATAAACCGCAAGACTATGGAAGTTTTATTTGATTCCCACAAATGCAGTGGCTGCGAGCTGTGCATTAAAGCATGCCCTCCGCGGGCTATGGAATCTCGCTTAATTTGAGCCTCCTCAATAATTACTAAAATAAAACAAGCACAGGAGATAAAACAATGCGGGTTTATTTGGATCATAACGCTACTACTCCCGTTCATCCCGAAGTCTATGAAGCCATGAAGCCATTCTTCCAGGACCAATTTGGCAATTCTTCCAGTATTCATTGGGCGGGGCGGGAGGTAAGGAAATATGTAGAAGAAGCTCGGGAAAAAGTGGCCGAGCTGCTGCATGCTTCGCCCACCGAAATAATTTTTACGGGCTGCGGCACAGAAAGTGACAATATGGCTATTAAAGGAGTAGCTTAAAGTTGGCGGGCAAAAGGGAACCACATAATTACTACCCAAGTGGAACACCACGCGGTCCTGCATACTTGCCAATTTATGGAAAAGATGGGTTACGAGGTGACTTATTTGCCAGTAGATAATTATGGTTTAATTGATTTAGAACTATTGCGCAGATCCATTAGGCCGCAAACCATCTTAGTGTCCGTCATGTTTGCCAATAACGAGACCGGAACTATTTTCCCCATTAAGGAAATAGGGGAAATAACCCGCGAAAAAGGAGTAATATTCCACACCGATGCTGTCCAAGCCGTGGGTAAGATCCCCCTTGATCTGCATCATTTACCAGTGGATATTCTTTCCCTTTCGGGGCATAAACTAAATACCCCCAAAGGAATTGGGGCCCAATTTATTCGGCGTGGCCTTAAACTCACGCCCCTCATCCATGGCGGCGGACAGGAATATGGTTTGCGGGCCGGCACCGAAAATGTTCCCTATATTGTTGGGTTGGGAAAGGCTTGCGAGATTGTCCGTCGTGATTTTAATCAGCGTCTAAGCCACCTCCAACGTTTGCGTGATCGCTTGGAGCAAGGAATAAAGGCCCGCATTCCCCATGTAGTTCTTAATGGTCACCCCACGCAACGTCTGCCCAATACTTTAAACATGAGTTTTTTAGATATAGAAGGAGAGTCTTTGCTTCTCAATTTGGATTTAGAAGGCATAGCCGTTTCTTCAGGTTCTGCTTGTACTTCTGGGTCTCTGGAGCCTTCGCATGTACTTCTGGCTATGGGCCTTCCTCCGGAAATTGCCCAGAGTGCTATTCGCTTTAGCTTAGGCTGGAGTAATACGGAAGCGGAGATTGATTATGTCTTAGAAGTCCTGCCTCGCTTAGTGGAAAGACTGAGGGCGATGTCTCCTTTGTATCAAAGGCGGTTACGCCAGGTGTAAAGGTTTTATGGCTGAGGTCAAAAAAAATAGGCGCGTGGCTGTAGCCATGAGTGGGGGGGTAGATAGTTCCCTGACCGCTGCTCTTTTAAAAGAAGAAGGTTATGAGGTGATTGGTTTGACCATGCTCCTCTGGGAGTATAAACCTGAGCCGGAAGGAATTTCCAGGCGGTGTTGTGCTCCAGAAGATATCCAAGATGCGCGGCGAGTGGCTGACCAAATAGGTATTCCCCACTATGTAATAAATTTGCGCCAACCTTTCGAAGAAGAGATAGTGGCTTATTTTCTAAAAGAGTATGGGCATGGTCGTACTCCTAACCCCTGTATTCGTTGTAACGAAAAGATTAAGTTTGGTCTCTTATTGCAGCAAGCTGAAGCCTTAGGAGCAATAGCTTTAGCCACTGGGCATTATGCGCGCATTGTATGGCAGGCAGATAAAGGACGTTATACCCTCTGGCGCGGGCGAGACCGCCAAAAAGACCAGTCTTATTTTTTGTTTTCTCTAAAGCAGAAACAACTACAAAAAATTCTTTTCCCTTTAGGAGAAAGATCTAAGGAAGAAGTTCGGCAACTGGCCCAAAGATTTGGCCTGCGCGTAGCAAATAAAAAAGAGAGCCAAGAAGTTTGTTTTATTCCCCATAAGGACTATCGGCGGTTTTTGGAAGAGAAGCTGGGCCAACATATTTTTTCTCCGGGGGAAATCGTTGATCGGCAAGGAAAGGTATTGGGCACTCATCAGGGCCTTTACTCTTATACTATTGGGCAAAGAAGAGGTTTGCGGGTAGCTGCTCCCCATCCTTATTATGTCTTGAGTTTGGATAGAGAAAAAAATAGAGTAGTAGTGGGTGCGGAGGAAGAACTTAAAGCGCGGGGGCTGATGGTTAAAGAAGTGAATTGGATTTCTTTTTCCGAGCCAGCTTCTGAATTAGAAGTTCTTGTGCAGATTCGCTATCGTCATCCTGGGGCCCAAGCAATTCTGCAGCCCCTGGCCGACGGGCGGGTGAGGGTGAACTTCCGCATCCCGCAGAAGGCCGTAACCCCAGGACAGGCCGCTGTCTTTTATCGGGGAGAGGAGGTTATAGGCGGAGGGTGGATCGAAGCAGCTCTTTAAAAATTGCCATTAATACTTTGGGTTGTAAAACCAACCAGAGTGACGCAGCCGCTTTGGGCGCCGCTTTAAGAGCCCGGGGACATCAAATAGTCTCTTTTAAAGAGCTAGCCGATGTTTATATTATTTTTACATGTACGGTTACAGCTAAGACTGACTATCAATCGCGGCAGTTAGTGCGCCGAGCCTTAGTTAAAAATCCACGAGGGCAGATTATCGTCACGGGCTGTTATGCGCAGGTAGCGGCCGACACCTTACGAACCATCCCGGGAGTTGATTTCATTGTCGGGGTAGCAGACGAGGCCAGAATTCCTGAGCTCATCGGAAAGGGAGAAAAAAATAAAGAAGCCAATATATTTTTGTCCTCATTTCCCGTAACTTTTTCATCGCCGCAGAGACTAATTCCTTTCTGGGGAGAACATACCCGCGCCTTCCTTAAAATCCAAGATGGATGTAACTCTTTTTGCTCCTATTGTATCGTTCCTTACGCTCGCGGGCGCAGCCGCAGCCTGCCCGTGCGGGAGGTGCTTCATAAAGTTGAAGATCTTTGGCGGGCAGGATTTAGGGAAATTGTTTTAACAGGAATTCATTTAGGCAGTTATGGGGAAGATTTGCATCCTCCTCAGAATTTACTAGCCTTATTACAAGCTCTGGAGAATTTGGCGGGAGAAGTGCGGTTTCGCCTAAGTTCCTTGGAGCCTACCGAAATTTCCGCTCCCTTAATCGATTTCCTTTCCACGGCGCGCCAAATTTGTCCCCATTTACATATTCCTTTGCAAAGTGGCGACGATAGAATTCTAAAAAAAATGCATCGCCCCTACACTGCTTCCTTCTATGCCCAACTCTTGCACCGGCTGCACGCGGCGATAGCTGACCTGGCTATAGGCGCAGATGTAATTTGTGGCTTCCCCGGAGAGGACGAAGAAGCTTTCCAAAATACTCTCCAACTCTTAGCCGACCTTCCTTTAGCGTACCTACATGTTTTCCCCTATTCCAAAAGGCCGGGAACACCTGCGGCCAGTTTACCAGGACAAGTCCCCGCCGCGCTAATTAAAGAACGCTGCCAAATTTTGCGGAAGCTAAGTGATCAAAAAAAGAATCTTTTTTATAAGTCATTTGTCGGGAAGGTGCTTTCCGTGTTGGTGGAAGGGAAAGGAGATAAAACAAAGGGGTTCTGGAAAGGATACTCGCGCAATTATATACCCGTAATATTCCCTGGAGATGAGCATTTAATTAATCGCGAGGTTCCCGTAAAAGTAGAGACTGTGCAAGGCTTAAAAGTTTTTGGTAAAATAGTATAAAATTCGGTTGAACTACCACCGGGGTTTTCCTGAGTATTGGCGAATGGGCAGGAACTGTGGAAATTAGCAGCGAACGAAAAAAATTATTACGAACTTTGCAGAAAAAGATTAATTACCGTTTTAAATCTCTGGCCCTTTTAGAACAGGGATTGCGCCATAAATCTTATTGCCATGAAGTGCTTAGATCGGGTTTGGGTGATAATGAACGCCTGGAATTTTTAGGAGATGCAGTCCTCGATTTAGTTATCGGTCATCTGATTATGGAACGTCATCCAGATTATGCGGAAGGAGAACTTACCCGTTTGCGCGCGGCGGTAGTCAATAAATCGCGCTTGGCCAAGGTAGCGCGGGAAATAGACTTAGGGGCCTATCTTTTATTAGGCAAAGGAGAAGAACTGACGGGCGGCAGGCAGAAAAATTCTATCTTAGCTGCTTCCTTGGAAGCCTTAGTGGCGGCCATTTATCTCGATGGCGGGTTTAAAAAAGCTTTTGCGGTTATTGCGGCCCTCTTCTCGGCTCATTTAGAGGCCACGGCGGCCAGCCAAGATTATCAGGATTTTAAGACGCAATTGCAGGAGTTGGCTCAAGAAACTTTTAAAGCCATTCCCCGCTATCAACTGGCTAAAGAGATGGGCCCTGACCATGACAAAATTTTTGGCGTAAAAGTTTTTATCCAAAATAGAGTAGTGGGCTTAGGGGCAGGGAAGAGTAAAAAAGAGGCCGAACAGCGGGCGGCCCAAAGATCGTTAAAGAAATTAAACATCCCCTTACTCGAAAATCATGACTGAAGAAGAAAAACCAAAATTTAAGTCCGGATTTGTATCTATAATTGGGCGGCCCAATGTGGGTAAATCTACACTGCTCAACCTCATCCTGGGCGAGAAGTTAGCCATTATTTCTCCTAAACCGCAGACTACCCGCAACCGAATCTTGGGTATTAAAAATCTTCCCGCCGGACAAATTGTATTTTTGGATACCCCCGGCATCCACCAGTCGTCGCTTAAACTCAACCAAGCAATGGTGAAAACTGCTTTAGCCACTTACAATGAAGTAGATGTAATTTGTTTCCTCATCGAAGCCCACCGCCCATACCATGAGGAAAACGATTTTGTCTTAAAAACCCTGGAAAAAGTAAGCAAACCTATTTTTTTGGTGATCAATAAAATTGACTTAGTACGGAAAGAGGATCTTCTACCCATAATGGAAAAATATTCCGCTCTTCGTCCCTTTACGCAAATCATACCCATCTCGGCCCTTTTGGGTGATGGGGTAGATATCTTATTGGATGAACTGTGGCAGATCCTTCCCGAAGGCCCTAAATATTTTCCGGATGATATGGTTACTGACCTACCCGAGCGGTTCCTGGTAGCTGAGCTCATCAGAGAGAAAGTATTTCAGCTTACCCGGGAAGAAATACCCTATGCCACGGCTGTGGTGGTGGAAGAATTCCAAGAAAAAGAAGAGAAGAATCTCATCGTGATCAAAGCTACTATTCAAGTTGAAAGAGAATCTCAAAAAGGAATTATTATCGGCGAAAAAGGGCGGATGCTCAAAGAAATAGGCCAGCGAGCGCGCCAGGAGATTGAAGCTTTATTGGGCGCCAAAGTATTCTTAGAACTCTGGGTGAAAGTCGAAAAAAATTGGCGAGAAGATCCGCGGGCCCTGCGGCGGCTCGGTTTGATTTAAAAGAGCCCAGGTATCGCACCTTGCTCATTGGCTAAATCCAGGGCCATCCTTAGATGAGCTAAAGAGGTATTCCCACCTGTACACACAATCCCCACTTTTTGGCCGGCCAATTCCTGCCGCAGTCGGAAAGCAGCTCCTAAAGGGGCAGCTCCTGCGGCTTCGGCTAAAGTATGGGCGTGGGTGATCATCCAGACCATGGCTTGCTTAATTTCTTCTTCTTTGAGCAGCACAAAGTCATCCAAACTTTCCCAAAGCATGACTTGCGGCAACGCAAAAGCTGTCCCGGTAGCTAATCCTTCCGCAAATGTTTCGTTGGGCGCTTCCACCAGTCTTTTTTGCCGCCAGGAATTGTAAGCAGCAGGGGAGGCTTCTGATTGCACGCCGATAATTTTGATTTGCGGATTGATGGTCTTGGCCGCTAAACCTGCGCCTGCTGCTCCACTGCCTCCGCCGATAGGGACAATGAGCACTTGTAAATCAGGCTGGTCTATTAACATCTCCAAATAAATTGTGGCCACGCCGGCAATTAATAATGGTTCGTCCCCGGAGTGAATGTAACGGTAACCATATTGAGCTGCTAAATTTTCACAGTATAAGCGCGCGGCATCGTAGTTTGCTCCGTGAAAGATGACTTCGGCACCCAAGCCCTGCATGGCCGCTACTTTACCAGGATTGGCTTTCTCGGGAACAACGATTTTGGCAGGTACTTGGAAGATTTTGGCGGCGTAGGCCACAGATTGGCCGTGATTTCCGGTAGAGGCGGCAATTACTCCCCGCTTCTTTTCTTCAGGTGGGAGCTGGGATATTAAATTAATTCCGCCGCGAACTTTGAAAGCCCCCACCGGCTGGTAATTTTCATGTTTGATGTATACCTCTGTGCCTATTAACTTATTTATGGCCGGGTAAGAGAATAAAGGAGTGGGGTTTAAAAAAGGCCGGATTTGCTTTTGCGCTATGATGACGTCTTTAAATTTTGGTGGTTCCATATTTTCTCGAACCTCGTTGTGTTTTTTGTTCGTTTATTTAGCATTAAATCTTTTTAAAGGGCAAGAAAATAATTTTTAAGATCAACCCTTTTGAGCAGTAATTATTTTTGAAAATTACAGCTAGGCAAGGATTTATCAATCCCAGCTCCGGTTAAGACTTAAAAAGGATTAACGGTCACGAATCCAGGCTGAT
>JBNAWB010000188.1:0-7129 GCA_049699975.1 Thermodesulfobacteriota bacterium | reverse complement strand
CTAATAAAATCAATAGGAGGGTTTTTTAAACTGGCTTAATTTGGACAGCAATGGAATAATATCATTTCGTTAAAAGGCATTGGTCAGTCCAGAGGTTTAGAGATTTTCTTTAATATCTTACTGCCTTTTTATGAGGTAGTTTTTGAAAAGGATGGTCAGGTTGAAATCGTTAAATTTCTTGATAAATTATATGATAACCATTCCCCATTGGAAGATAATTCTATTACAAAAGCCATGAGAACAAAGCTATTTAAAGACAAGAAAGGGGAAGGCGTAGTAAATTCAGTAAAACGATACATGGGTTTAATTCAATATTATAATGAAAGTACCGCAGGTGGTGAAGATGACAATACCTGATATTATTGATAACAGCATTCCCGAAAAGAAATTGGCTAATGTATTGAATGAAGTCATTACCCCTGGGGTGAATGTTTTCATTGCCTCAGGATATTTTAACCTTGGAGGATTTAAACTCATCAAAGACAGTTTAAATTCGGCTAAAGAGGTTTCGATTCTCCTTGGTAGAGCCCTTTCACCCCATGATATCCGCCCACCTGAGCTTTTCATTGAAGAGCTTCGTCAGGAGGCGGAGGAGAACATGGATTCACCCGAGGCTAAAAAATCTATCCACGATTTTTTAAAGTGGCTCGAAAAACCAGATGTACAAATCAAAATCTATAAGAAGCACTTTTATCATGGGAAATTCTATATCATCGAGGGAATTCCCATCATAGGTTCAATAGCAATTTCAGGATCCTCCAATTTTACGGAGGCAGGATTAACCCATAATACCGAATTCAATATGGTCCAGAAACAGCAGGTGGCTGTTAATGAGGTAAAGAAAAAATTTGAGGAACTCTGGAACGAAAGTGAAGATTATAAAGAAGAATTAAAATCTCTTTACTCTGACTTTACTGCTCACTACACACCCTATGAAGTTTACCTAAAAACTCTGTACGCCTATTTTGAAGATAAATTTGCCGAAGTTTCTCCCAGCGATGAAATTCCAAGCCCTATCATCCTGGCAGATTTTCAGAGAGATGGTTATTTAACTGCCTTGCAAGCGATTGACCGATATGGGGGTGTCCTCCTCTCTGATTCAGTAGGGCTCGGTAAAACCTATTTAGCCTTAAGAATCCTTGATGATTTTGCTTATAGACTCAGGCAGAAGGCCTTGATCATTTGCCCCGCCCAACTGAAAGACATTCTGTGGGAGCCAAAGTTAAGAGACACAGGGATAAGGGCGGATATTGTTCACCGAGAGAGGGTAAGCAGGGATTTTCCTGTTGAAAATTACGTCGATTATGATTTGATTGTTGTGGACGAATCGCACAATTTCCGGAACAGCCAAACCAATTGTTGGAAGAATCTTTTTTCAACAGTAATCCAGGGAAAGCCCAAAAAAATTGTTTTAATTACTGCCACACCGGTAAATAACAATGTTTTTGACCTTTATAATCAGCTTCGTTTAATCACCAAGGATAGTGACGATTTTTTTAAGTCTGCTGGCATCACAAGCCTTTGGGGATACTTTTTAAAGGCTGATCGAGACAAGGATACTCTATATGACCTCTTAGAAGAGATTGCCGTCCGCCGAAGCCGACCATTTATCAGAAAATACTACCCTTCTGCTAAGATTGATGGCGAGCCAATAAGATTTCCAGAACGAAAATTAAACATCATTCGATACAACCTTGATGATACCTATCAGGGGATTTATGAAGAATGTTCTCGGACAATCGAAAACCTTATTCTCGCAAGCTATAACATAGAAAGTTATAGGAAGGAAACTAAGGGACTTCAACTTGACATTTTCAATGGTCTGAAGGAGACCCTGCTTTCAAAAGGTTGGAAGGAAAAAGATGTAAACGACTATTTAATGAAGCTTGGTAGAAATGAATCTGTCATTGGGATTCTGAAAGTCCTTTTATTAAAAAGACTTGAATCGAGTATCGAAGCATTTAAATTAAGCCTAAAAAGGCTCATTGATTTTCAGAAAATGTTCCTTGAAGTTTTTGATAAGGGAAGACTATTGGATAGAGAAATCTATAGAAAATATTTTCAAGGATTTGAAACTGATGAATGTGATGAAGAGGAGAAAACCTTTGAATTCGATTTAGAGACATTGCCCAAAATTAATCTGGCTGACTATGAAACCGATAAGATCCGTTCCTGTGTCAAGAAGGACATTGAAGCCCTTACCAATATTTATTGGAAAGTTGAGAGTATTAGCCCAAAACAGGATGCTAAATTGCAAGCCTTAATTGAGGAATTAAAAAGATTAAAGGGGAAAAAGGTTATCATTTTTGGATATTTTAAAGATACGATGCGATACCTCTATAGATATCTTGGGGGAAACAGGGAGTGGCTTTTGACTGAAGCAGATGAAGCGGAAAGGAAAGATATTGATAAGTTCTTAAGAGAAATAGGCCTTCCATCTGAAAAGATCAGTATAACAGATAGCGAGATTAAACCCTTTGAAAGAAAGGACAGGATTATCCGCTTTTCACCTATTTCAAATAATCGTCCTGAATTAAAAGGAACCGAGAAAGAGATAGAAATTTTGTTAAGCACAGATGTACTTTCTGAAGGACAGAACCTTCAGGATGCCAACACGGTCATAAATTATGACTTGCCTTGGAATCCAGTTCGCCTGGTTCAAAGGATTGGTAGAATAGATCGTCTAAAATCTCCCCACGATTTCATTTACCTCTATAATTTTTTTCCGGAAGATGCACTGGAATCAATATTGGGAATTTTACAGCGCCTTTACACAAAACTTGAGGCCATAAATCTCAGTGTTGGTTTGGATGCTTCGATTTTAGGAGAGACACCCAATCCGAAGGATTTTGGTTATATTCGTGATCTCTTTGCTGGTAAAGAAGAAATCTTGGAGGAATTGGAGGGAATTTCAGAATTAGCCATAGGGGAATTTTTAAAAGAAGAGCTTCTTGAATATCTAAAGGAGATAGGAGAGGATAGAATAAGGAGAATCCCCAACGGAGTAGGGAGTGGTTTTAGAAAAGAAGGTCAACATGGACTTTTTGCTTCCTTTAAAGATAGGGAGCGTCATTACTGGTGTTATTATGATTTAAACACAGGTAAAATTTCCGAGAATAAGTTAGAGGTGATAAGACTTATTAGATGCAAAAAAGAAGAACCCAGGATTGAACTGGATTTCGACCCATTTGAAATTATCAATAAGATAAAAGATCATATCCTCGGCCGTTTAAGAACAATGACCTTGAAACCTCCTAAATTAAAAAGTCCCCAGAACCAGATTGTTAATTGGCTTCAGGTGCTTGGGAATAAGGTTTCAGACCTATTAGAATATTTTTCAAACCCTCTTCCTGATATTTATCTTAGGGATTTAAGAAAACTGTGGAGTAATCGAGCATTGTCTGAGGAGGCATTGATCATCATGCTACGAGAATTTAAGAATAATCACCCGGTGACCATAGTGGAGAAACCAACTTCTGTGCTGGCAGAACCCGAATTGAAACTTGTTAGCTTTATAGGGTTAATGAGTTATTAAAGTGAGTTCTTAAGAAAAATGAACTCTCTAAAACAAAAGTGATGAAGATAAAACCAAAAAGATATATTGTCTGGTCAACTAATAAAGAGATCGACCTGGATGATCCTTGGCAGAAAAAATGGTATTTCAAGCAAGTCTTAACCCATGGTCGTGCGGAAGATATTGCCGAATTAGATTGGGAAGAAATAAAAAGAATTTTACCCGAGATCGACCTTCCTAAGCAGATACGAAATTTATGGGAGAACTACTTCCATGCTTCAGGGTAAAGGGTTACTAACCGCCATCCAAAAAAAATTTTTGACTATTTTTTCTTCCTTACCAGATGCGCAAAAATTTTACTTTGGGGGCGGTACTGCGCTCGCGGAATTCTATTTGGGACATAGATTATCTTATGATCTTGATTTTTTTACTGCGGAAAACGGTTTGATTTTGCCTTTTTCTGAAGCCATACAGAGCGAATTGGTTAAAAAGGGATTTAGCCTAAAGATGGTGCGTAGACTTGCCACATTTGCCGAATTTAATACGAGTAAAAATGGAGAAATAACTACTATTCATTTGGCTTATGAATCCCCTTTTCGTTTTACTTCGCTAGTCGATACTAATTTAGGAGTTAAAGTTAATGACCGACTGGACATTTTTTTAGATAAACTACTAACCTTTTTTAGCCGAGCTGAGCCCCGAGATGCTATAGACTTATTTTTCATATTGAAACAAGAAAATTTTTGGAAACTATTAGAATTAGCTCCCCAAAAAGACCCAGGTTTTGACCTTTATTGGATGGCCGTAGCCCTGGGAAAAGTTCAAGACTTTCCTGATGAAATCGGCCGCTGGCCCGTAGATATGCTTGTTGAGGTAGATGTAAAGGAGCTAAAAAACAAGTTTTCAAGTCTGGCCAGGGAAATTATGGATAAGATTAAAAGACGATAACAAATTACCTAATTCTAAAATATCTGCTATTTCATAATCTATAAAACCCTGAGTACCATTGGTAGTTTGACCAACTAAAACCGTAGTCATTCCCATCTTTTTTGCTGGCAGAAGGTTAGGTGGCAAATCCTCAATGAGCATGCAATCTTTCCCAGGAAGATTGAGGAAATCCAAGATTTGTCGATAAGGCTCCGGATTTGGCTTGGGGATGTAATTAGTGAAAGTTATGTCGAAGATGTGGGGAAAGAATTTTTCCACCCCCAAGCAACGCAAAACTTTTTGGGCATGAGGAAGGTGACCACTCGTAAAGATACCCTTGGACAAAGGAATTGTTTCTAAAAGATGGGCCAGTGCGGGATTGGGGGAAAGTTTATCTTCCACGCCCACATCGTGCACATATTCCAAATAATCCTCGGGATCAATATGATAATGGATCATCAAGCCGCGCAACGTAGACCCATATTGGCGGATGTACTCCTCTCGTAAACGCTGAGCCAAGTTTTTTTCAAAGCCCATACGCACTTCCATGTAATGGCGGATCCTTTCGATCACTAAATCAAAGATGCCCAAGGATTTGGGGTAAAGAGTGTTATCTAAGTCAAAGAGAATGTATTTCAACAAAGATTACCCCCGCATTACTTCGGCAATTACTTGGAGAGCATGATCAATATCGGCTAAAGAGATGTCCAGATGAGTTACACAGCGTATCCGGGTTTTCCCTGTAGCGTGCAAGAGAACTCCTTTTTGGCGACAAGCTAAAACTACTTCCTGGGCAGTTTTTTCCGCAGGGGAGACATCGAAGTATAAAATATTAGTTTCCACTTCTGCTGGGTTGATCTTTATATTTTTTATTTCAGCCAACCCATGGGCTAACTTTTTGGCTTTGCGATGGTCTTCTTCTAAACGCTTAATATGATGATCAAGAGCGTATATCCCCGCCGCCGCTAAGAAGCCTATTTGTCTCATTCCACCGCCCACCATCTTGCGCAGACGATGCACTCTCTTAATAAAATCTTTTGGCCCAACGACCAATGAACCTGCTGGGCACCCCAACCCCTTGGAAAGGCATACCGATACCGAGTCAAAGGGGGCAGCATACTGCGCAGGTGAGATTCCCGAGGCGACGCAGGCATTCCAGAGGCGGGCTCCGTCCATGTGCATCCTAAGACCTCGTCTATTGGCCAATTCCCGAATCTCCAGGATTTTGGATAGGGGGAAAACCGTTCCTCCTCCTCGATTATGGGTGTTTTCGATAATAATTAGCCGGCTGACGGGGAAATGGGCATCATCAGGGCGAATAGCTGCTTCCACCTGGGAAACATCGATTATACCTCTATGGCCGGGGATACCGAAAAACTGTACTCCTGATAAGACTGCTCCCGCTCCGCCTTCAAAGTTCATGGCATGGGCCCCGGCCTCAATTATTACCTCATCCCCTGGCTGCGTATGAGCTTTGATAGAGAGTTGATTGGCCATAGTGCCCGAGGCTACAAAAATAGCCGCTTCTTTACCAAGGAGCTGAGCTGCTTTTTCTTGCAAAGCATTGACGGTAGGATCCTCACCAAAAACATCATCTCCCACTTCCGCAGCCATCATGGCTTGGCGCATAGCGGGAGTTGGTTTAGTTACTGTATCACTGCGCAGATCAATCATCTTTTGCCTTTCTTAGTAGTAATTTTTAGTTTATTTATAACATAGAAATGAGAAAAAAGACACTACCTTCACCAATAGAAATCGATCTTTTATATTTCTTCATTTCCTATCCTCGTCTATGCCCAAGAGAGGAGATGGGAAATTATATTTCGCAGATAAACTCCAGGATTAATATTTATTATCTCTTTTCCCTCCCGTATCCTCTGTACTACATACTTGTAAGCTCTTTAAATTTTGTTAAGCAATTCCTACTCTCCTTTGACAAAATTAAGAAAGTATGTGCCAGATTAATTTATTATTTGCCCTGGATGGTGGTCCCTGGGTGATTAAGGATAAAACGTAGGGCAAGCCTTTAGGGCTTGCCGAAAATGCGGCCAGGGATGAACCCTTGCCCTACAATTTTCACTCTCCACTTGGCCAAGGGGGATGGAGGGATTAAATAGTTTGGTTGGGGCTATGCCGCGCTGTGCCCTTTGTGGGAAAAATGATCCTTTCCCTTTGAGACTGTGTCATAACGTCATCGCGAGGAAGTGTAGGTCGATGCGACCCACGCTTCCCTGCATTAAGTGGCGGGTCGCTCGCCATGACGAAAAAGAGGTTGCGACACAGTATCTTTGGGGAGAGGATAGAGGTAAATAGAGGTAAGAGGTTAGGGAAAATTATAGGACGCAGATGAACGCAGATTTTTAAGATTAAATTATTATTGTCCTCAGTTCTCTCCGTGTCCTCTGTACCTAAGAATAGTTTAAATTCCTCCGCCCTCAGTGCCCTATGCGCTGAATCATAACCCCACCTTGCCTCCCCTTATTTTAAGGGGAGGAAGGGAGGGGTTACCGCCCTTCTTTTCTAAAGAGGGAAGGGAGGAAATTAGCCAAATTAGGCAGAAATTAAAAAGTGCTCAACGGTCAGGTAATCCCTCAGTTAAGGGGTATCGATTTTGGCAAAGGGAAAAGTTTAATTTCTGACCGTCGATCAGTTTTAATTTTTCTCACCAGCAGGAGACAGGCGGGAGGG
>JBNAWB010000187.1:0-7152 GCA_049699975.1 Thermodesulfobacteriota bacterium | reverse complement strand
GGGAATTAACGTCTTTATACTTATCCACCTTCTTTCCGCAAAGAACGGCGGGGACAAGCCTGCCTTGGCTAAACAAGCCTAAAAATAGCTCTCCACCTCTGCCCAAAAAGATTAATTTTCCCCGCCTGGACCTAAGAGTTAACCAGCGCCTCATTTTAATGAGCCCCGCTGGCTTTTGCCGGAGGCAGGTCGGAGGCGGGCCGGAGCCCCGCAAGGATTTATCGATCTCAGCGTGGGTTAAAATTTAAAAGTGATCGACGGTCAGCCTGGAGGCTGATTGACATAAAGTTGCCAATAGGGTATTAGTAATAATAATTTTCAAATTTTCTAACCATGTTAGCAACTTTACGGACTATTTTAGCCTGGGTTATTTATTTTTTGACCACCGTAGTTTTGGGTACGGGGGCCATAATTTTGTCCATCTTCGATTCTTCAGGGAACACCCCTCATTTAGTAGCCAGGTTGTGGGGGAAGATTCAACTTAAAACCACAGGGACCAAAGTGCGGATAGAGGGATTAGAAAAAATTGACCCAAAGCAGAGTTATATTTTAGTCTCTAATCACCAGAGCAACTTTGATATTTTCGCCCTCTTAGGGTATTTGCCCATCCAGTTTCGGTGGACGGCAAAAGCAAGCCTTTTCCGTATCCCTTTTTTAGGATGGGCCATGTCCCGCATTGGTTATATACCGATAGAGCGCGAGAGCCCCAAGAAGGCTTATAAAAGTATGTTGCAAGCGGCAGAGAAAGTGAAAAATGGAGTTTCGGTGATGATTTTCCCTGAAGGTACGCGCAGTCCTGATGGCCAGTTGCAGGCTTTTAAAAAGGGCGTATTTCTTATAGCCTTGAAATCACAAGCTCCAATTTTGCCCATAACTATAAAAGGAACGAATAAAATCATGCGTAAAGGAGACTGGCGGACATATCCCGGGGATGTAGTGATTATTATTGATCAGCCATTGGAAACCAAGCAAATCTCTTCTGCCGAGGAAGAACTTTTGGCAGCAAAAGTTCGCCAAATAATTATAAAAAATTTATCTGCTCAGGATTGACGAGGGGGTTAGCTGTTAATTATATTAAAAAAAGAGCCTTATTAAAAACCATAGATAGTAGTGATCAAGAAAGGAGGCTTTGGTCATGAGCAGCGTGCAAGAAAAGATTCGGCATTTGGCGACCGTAAAGGCTGCTCGGGGTATTATCAAGCTTCTCCCCCTTATCAGCGAAGAGAGGTTATTGAAGTTTCCTTTGGTGCGGAATGGATTGGATGCGGTTTCCTATTATCCTGAGGGAAGAGAGTTTTTGAAGAGTCTTATTATTCATGGCCGCCGAGCTTTAGGTAGATCTTCCAAAAAGTGTGTGGAGAAGTTTGCTGAAAACTTGATAGTGAATGAATTCTTAGCCGCCCAGCCTAAACGAGAAGAATTTCATGCGCGCTATGGTTTTTACCCTCCCTTTTTTATAGTAATCAGCCCCACCATGCGCTGTAATTTAAATTGCTACGGCTGTTATGCGGGGGAATACAGTAAGAGAGAAGAGCTGGAAACCTGGCGCATCGAAGATCTGCTGCACCAAGCTAAGGAAATGGGTATTTATTTTATCACCATTTCCGGCGGTGAGCCCTTTATCCGCCAAGATTTGGTGGATATTTTCTCAAAGTTCGACGATATGTACTTCCAGGTATATACTAATGGAACGTTAATCGATCAACAATTGGCTAAAAAATTGGCGCAGATCGGAAATGTTTTACCAGCTATAAGTGTGGAAGGATGGGAAAAGGAAACTGATGCTCGCCGGGGGCCAGGAGCTTTCCAGAAAATTTTGGCGGCTATGGAGAACCTTCGTCGGGAAGGCGTCCTTTTCGGCTTTTCTGCCACGGTCACGCGGGAAAATAATGAACAGATCGTGAGCGAAGAATTTATTAATTTTTGGGCAGCGCAAGGGTGCTTTATCGGCTGGTATTTCAATTATATTCCCATCGGTAAAAAACCGACCTTGGATCTCATGCCCACGCCGCAACAAAGAATTGAGCGCTTGAAGAAGTTAGCCGACTTGCGGCACCGGGTGCCCATTATCTTGGCTGATTTTTGGAATGATGGACCATTAGTGGGTGGTTGTATTGCTGGCGATCGCTATCTGCATATCAATAGCCGCGGCGATGTAGAGCCATGCGTATTTGTGCATTTTGCGGTGGATAATATTAAAAATAAACCTTTGGCCGACATTCTCAATTCCGAGTTTTTTCAGGCCATTCGCCGGCGGCAACCTTATTCCCCTAACTACTACCGTCCTTGCATGATTATTGACCATCCTCATATTTTAAGGCAAGTGGTCGGGGAATGCCAAGCTTATCCAACGCACATTGGCGCCGATTCTCTCATCTCCGAGCTATATACCGAACTTGAGCAGTATGCTCGCGACTACGGCAGGATGGCCGACAAGCTCTGGGAGAATGAACGGGAAGCAGCAGTTTCTTGATTTTAACATTAGGCCAATAGAATTTTAAGGCCTGAAGAAATAAGGGAGGAACAGATAATTTCAATATTTGTTGCCATAGATTATTGATAAAGGGAGGAGATGTTCATGATGGAATTGAAATTGAGTCGGGAACCACTGCAAAACAATCCCAATTGCGCTTATTGCGGAAAAGTTTTTAATAAACAGGGTGTAAATCTACAATTAAAAGTAAACCGGAAAACTATAAATTTCCCCATTTGTCAATCCTGCTTTGATTTAGTGCCCCTTTTCGAAGCGACAGTAAATTTGGAAAATGGCTATGCGCGTATTAATCGTTGAATAGGAAATTCTTTGAGCTGCGGTGGAGAGTAATGATTTAGGTAATGCTGCCAAGGATAATTGAAAAGTTAATTAAAAGGAGGAAGAAAGTGGGGGGGCAAGGAAAAAACAATATTGAAAAAAAAGATCTAAAAGAGTTAGAGAAGAGATTAAAGTTCCAAGGAAAATTAGCTTGGGATCGCATGAGTGAAGAAGAACGGCAAGAAGCCATCAAATTCGCTGCCGGTTATAAAAAATTCTTGGACCGAGCGAAGACAGAGAGAGAAGCTGTAGAAGAGATTAAAAAGACTGCCCAAGAAGCAGGCTTCCTCGATGGCTATGGAAAGGTCAAGGGCAGCAAGCTTTTTTTTATTAATAAAGAAAAAACCATAGCCTTGGCTGTAATCGGCCAGGCTCCCTTAAAGGAAGGTGGGCGCATAATTGTTTCGCATATAGATTCGCCGCGCATAGACTTGAAGCAAAATCCCTTGTATGAGGACACAGAATTGGCCATGCTGCGCACCCATTATTACGGGGGCATAAAAAAATACCAATGGGTGACCATGCCTCTCGCTCTTCATGGAGTAATTGTCAAAGGTGACGGAACGAAGATAAATATCAGGATAGGGGAAGAAGCAAACGAGCCGGTATTTGTTATTAATGATCTTTTGCCTCATCTCTCGGGTAAAGTGCAGGACCAAAAAAAGATGGCGGAGGCTATCGAAGGAGAAAAATTGACCGCTTTAGCCGGTAGTCTTCCTTTCCCAGATGAAGAAGCCAAAGAAAGAGTTAAACTTAGGGTAATGGAGCTTTTACATGAGAAATATGGATTGGTAGAAGAGGACTTCACCAGCGCCGAACTTGAACTTGTACCGGCTGCGCCAGCGAGGGATGTGGGATTTGACAGTAGTCTTATAGGCGCTTATGGGCAGGATGATCGAGCCAGTGCTTATACTTCTCTACGGGCTATTTTAGACCTCAACCATCCTCCCCGCCTTGCTCTTGCCCTTTTTGTTGATAAAGAAGAAATTGGGAGTGAAGGAAACACGGGAGCACGGTCCCTTTTTATCGAAGAAGTGGTGAGGCTACTCATCGAGCATGGCGGAGAACTTCCCACAGATAATTTAGTGAAGACTATTTTAGCCCGCTCCCAGGCCATTTCGGCGGATGTGGAATCAGCCCTGGATCCTAACTATCCCGAAGTGCATGAAAAGCAAAATGCCGGCAAAATTGGTTATGGAGTTTGTCTGGAAAAATTCACGGGTCACCGGGGAAAATCAGGAGCTTCTGACGCCCGCGCCGAATATGTGGGTGAGATAAGGCGTATTTTTAACGCCCATAATGTGGCCTGGCAAATGACGGAAATTGGCAAAGTAGATGAAGGGGGAGGAGGCACAGTAGCTAAATATTTAGCCGTTTATGGGATGGATATCATTGACTGTGGCGTCCCCGTCCTTTCCATGCATTCTCCTTTCGAAGTTACTTCCAAAGCGGATATATACCAAGCCTACAAAGCTTATAAAGCCTTCTTGAGCAGCCCTTAACCAAAGTTTCCACCTACGAAGTGGAAAGAGGGAGTAAAAATTTTTCTATTGTTTCTAAGGGGGGAAGGATAATTTCGATAGCTTTTAGGGGGCAGAAAATGGCGCACCGGCCGCAACCCCGGCATTCTGCTCCGATAATTGCCTTTCCATTCGTTATGGTTATGGCGCCCATAAAACATTTTTGGGCGCAGATTCCACAGCCGTTGCAGCGGGCATGCACGCGCACCTCTAATCCCGGGAGTTTCTGCAGGCCGCTTTTAGCCTCCTGGGGTAAATGCCGATACAAACTAAAATAACAGCAACAATGGCAGCAATGACAAATGGTCAGAAGTTTATCCCCCTTCTGCACTCCCAGCCACAGGGCATCCCACTTTAACCTGCCTACCATAGGAATTAGACCCACAGCCACAGCTCGGCGGTGATGAGCTAAGGCTTCCGCAGCTGAAACTTCATGCCCCAGGGAAGGAGCTATCTCTTTTGCTCCCTGGCCCAAAAAAAGGCAACCAATATCTGCGGGAAAATTTTGGCAGAGGGAGAGAGAGCGACAAAGGCAGCGGTCTAAAATGAAGTGGTAAGGGGAGTTTAAGATAATTTTCTCCACCACGGCCGCCGGAAGGGGTACGCTTGGCGGATTTTCTAAGTCCACTTTTACGGGAATGAAACTCGCCTGATCGCCCCGGAAAGCGGCTTTTAACCAACTTCCTAAGAGCGGCCAATTGACCATCTTAGCTAAAAAATTTCTTAAAGGCCAAAAGGCCGTAATTATTTGAATCTGCCAGAGAGGACGTCCCATTTTAAAAATTATCCGATTTTTTAAGGATTTTAACCATGCCCTTTTAAATTAATAAAGGAAAATTACTTTGATTATCCCCCAAGTTTAATATTTTTGTTGCAGACGCACTTTGGGCGTAAGAAAAGAGAATTGATGATCAGGTTATCAACTGGGAGAGTCATGAAATTCGTCCTTTGGCATATTTACCTCATTAGTAAGAGAGTAGAAAGAGGGAGAACTACAATCCTTGGATCATTAACCTTTGCTTCATCAGAGAGCGTAATTAATATACCGAATGGTGCGTTATAGACTGTTTTTTCGATAAATGCGCGGAGTCCCAATGTATCTCGCTGCCCATCAATTTTCTGCCGGTACTTTACTTCTATAGGAAGTCTGTACTCCCCAATGGTAATAACAAAATCTACCTCTGGTTCTACTTCTCGTTCGGGAAACCAGGAAATGTCTAACCCTGGAATTCCTCCAAGGAAATAGCCAGCAATACTCTCTGCTAAATGGCCGGCCAAATCGCTAAGATGAGGAGAGTCTCTCAAACCCTCGGGAGTAAAAGGAATGATCTCTTGCAGCCAACTTGCCCGCAGAGAATGGTCACAGAGACAAATCTTAGGATACCCTTTCTTCTTCTTGAGCCTAATCTCTAAAGGATCTATGAGACGAACCAACAAAGTTTCGCTTAAAAATCTTAAGTAGCTTAAAACTTTTGACCATCCAATATTAGCCTGAAATGCTGTGCGAAGTTCATGGACAAAAATTGATTGACCAGGAGCCTGGCCGGCATAGCGGCAAGAGAGGCGGAATACTTCTTCTAAAAGGTTTTCATCCCGTTTCTTTCCGCGCTCTCCTAAGCGGAGGTCGTGCTGAATTACGCGGCGGATAACCGTTTCATTGAGCTGATCCGCTACTTCTTCCCAGGGACGGTCCACGCGCACTTGCGCAATAGGGTAGCCACCCCGCTCGGCGAAAGCTTTAAAAGCTTTATTTCTTATTTCTTGATAACTTTCTCCTTGGCGGCGTAGGTTTTGCCAAAAATCCTGTTCTTTAAGTGCCTGTATCCCATTTGAGGGCAATAAAGGCGGAATTTCGCCCCAACCACGAATGGAGGCTATTTCCCGGAGTAATAATGTTCCCAATTCCAGGGTGGAAATTCTTCCTGCCAAACTGTCCCGTCCATGTTCAATCCGCAAAGCAGAGCTTCCTGTTAATAGAAGGCGCACGGCATGGTGGTCTACTAGAGATTTAATCTGCGGTGCCCAATCTTTCAGGTTTTGAACTTCATCAAAAAAAACATAGACTGGTTCATTTTTATGGGCCCATTCATTAAAAGAACCTTTAAGTATTTTATTCTCGAACCACGAAGATAAGCTCAAAATAGGATCTCGCAGTCCCTTAAGCGATGGTATCTCATCAAATTGGACGCGAAATATTCGCTGCGGGTTAACCTTCTCATGGTGGAGTAAATGGTCAATGATGTGTTCTTGAAGTGTGGTTTTCCCTACTTGGCGGGGACCGCGCAGAACAGTGATAGGAGCAAGTCCGGACTTAAGCCGTTGCAATGCCGTATCAAATAGCCATCGCCGAATGGGCGGGAGTGGTCTCATTGGTTTATCCATCCACCAGGGATTTGTATTTCTTAAGAAATCTTCTAATTCTAAAGGCAAGCGCATACCGAATAAGGTATGGTTAACTGAAATATTCTTCATATTACTCCTTTGGTGAGTGACACCAAATGACATTTACCTATCAAAGCTTCACCGCTTAATTTCCTCGAAGATTGAATACTTTTAGTGCCCGTTGAATTCTTTCAAAGAATTGTTCTTATTCAAATACCAGCCACTTTGCCGCTTGTTCTTGCCATACTTTTTATTAATGAAAGAAATAAAGGCTTTAATTATTTTCTTAGGCAGTTGGTCATTGCGAACCTGAAGGACATAGGTGCCTCGACTTTCGTCGCTACGCTCCTCATAATTACTCATAAGTTAGGGAGTTATTAATGAGAGCATTAAATAAATGACATCTGCCGTTCTTAACCCCTCACCTCGGTACGAGTC
>JBNAWB010000186.1:1679-7274 GCA_049699975.1 Thermodesulfobacteriota bacterium | reverse complement strand
TCCCGCCTGTCTCCTGCTGGTGAGAAAAATTAAAACTGATCGACGGTCAGATTATGAATTGCTTGACAGGAAATTCTTAAAAATGTAAAAAAGAAAAAAATTAAAAATATGGCTAATAATAAATGACTATCATGAAAAAATTCCTAAATCCTCGCGAAGCGTTGCGCCAAGCTATAAAACCTGGAGATCGGATATTCTTTTCTATTGCCTCTGGGCAACCCCAAACTCTTTTGCAAGCCTTGGCTGAAGATTTCGATTATTACCGTAATGTGGAAGTATTTAGCGGTTACCTGCTTACTGAACATCCATTGGCTAAAAAAGAATTCATCTCTTCTTTTCGCTGCTTAAGTTTTCAGATCAGCCCACCTTTACGGAAACCATGGGCAGAAGGGTTAATTCAATTCATTCCCGCCCGCATCTCTGAGATACCGCGCCTTCTTTCCCGTGATGGCCCTTTTCCGGTTGATGTGGTCTTAGTGCAAGTGGCTCCGCCCGATAAAGAAGGAAGGTTCAGCCTGGGAGTTTCGACAAGCCAGGCCTTCCCTCTGGCCTTGCAAGCCCGCACGGTAGTGGCTGAAGTAAATGAAAACGCCCCACGCACTTTAGGACCTTGTTTTCTTTCCGCCTCCCAGATTCATTATTTGGTAGAATCGGCCCATCCTCTTATTCCTTATCCGGAGATTCAAATCGGGGATACGGAAAAAAAGATAGCCACGTACATAGCTGAACTAATCCCGGATGGAGCCACTATTCAAGTGGGAATAGGCAATCTGCCTACGGCTATTCTCCAGCTCCTGGAAGGTAAAAAAGATTTGGGAATTCATTCAGGAATGCTCTCCGATGCCGTGGTGGACTTGGTTGCCAAGGGAGCTATAACTAACCAGAAAAAAAGTATCTATCCAGGGAAAATTGTAGCTGGCGAATTAATTGGTACTGAAAAATTGTTTCGCTTCGGCCATGAAAATCCTCTTTTGGAAATGCATGGAGCAGAAGTGAGCCATAATGCTCAACTCATTGGTCATATAGATAATTTTGTAGCCATTAATTCGGCATTGGAAATTGACCTTTCCGGCCAAATCAATGCTGAATCCCTTAATGGGCAGCAGGTAAGTGGTGTAGGCGGTCAATTTGACTTTGTGGAAGGAGCCTATTACTCTCGAGGTGGAATGTCTATCACGGCCTTGAGTTCTTCGGCTGCCCAAGGAAAAATTTCCCGTATTGTCCCTTATCTCCCCCCGCCAGCAACAATTACCATCCCCCGCTACATGGCCGATATAGTGGTTACGGAATATGGAATAGCCAGGCTACGCGGAAAATCTCTCGCCCAGCGGGCGGAAGCTTTGATTTCTATTGCCCATCCTCATTTTCGAGAGGGCCTGTGGGAGGCATTTATTACTCAAAAACATGGAAAATTCTGAAATCTCTCGCATTTGGAAAGAATTAGCTAATTTTCGTAACCAAGAAATCCCCTTAATCTTAGGAATAACAGGCGGAATTGCCAGTGGTAAATCTACCGTAGCCGAGATGTTTGCAAAATTAGGAGTCCCAGCTGTTGATTTTGACCAGCTAAGCAGGGTTGTGGTTGAGCCTGAGAAACCAGCTTGGAGAGAAGTAGTTGCTTATTTTGGAAAAGATATCACTTTCCCGGATGGGCATATTGACCGCAAAAGACTCTCCCAAATTGTCTTCCAGAACATAGAAAAAAGGAAAAAATTAGAGAGCTTTGTTCATCCATGGATTTTGGCGGAATTCCTTGAGAAGCTAAAAGAATTAACTCTTAAAGCAGAGAACAAAATAATTCAGGTCCTCGTCCCGCTTCTCTTTGAAGCTAACCTTCAACACCTCTTTCACAAAACCCTATTAGTTTATATACCCTCAGAATTGCAGATTGAAAGATTAATGAAAAGAGATCAAATTACCCGTGATTTGGCTGTCAAAATGCTCGCCGCCCAATGGCCGATCGATGAAAAAAGAAGATGGGCTGATTTTTTAATAGATAATTCTGGTCCCCTCTCCGAAACTGAAAAGCAAGTACAAAAAATTTGGCAAACCTTGCAAAATTTAGTAACCAAAAATAAAATTACCTAAAGGAAACCTCCTTCTCCAGGATTTGATTTTCATTCATACTCTTTAAGCCCTTAATCTGTTGGATAAGGTTGTTTATTTTCAGATTATAATTCCGGCGTTCAAAAGATTTGCTCACGATAGCTACAATATCCGCCACATTAAAAGGTTTGGAGATAAAATCTCCGGCTCCATAGCGAATAACTTCTTGGGCATTCTTCAGCGTGCCATAGCCGGTAACGATGATAACTTCTACGTCGCTCTTTATTTTTTTTATTTCCTTCAAGACCTCGATCCCCGAGAGCCCCGGCATATTTAAATCCAAGGTTACCAAATCAATATTCTCTTTTTGGATTATCTCTAATGCTTCTTTACCATTTGAAGCGGTAAAAATATTATAAATAGGTTTTAAAATCATCCGCAAAGATTCTCGAGGCCCGGCTTCGTCGTCAACTATTAAAATTGTTCCTCTATTCTGAGACATAAAAAACTCCTCGAAGTTATTTTTAATTTTTAATAGGCAAATTTTTAGGTGCAATTTTTATGCCCTGAATGGAATGTAAATGGTTGCCTATAACTATATGATTTATCAGAGCTTTTTAAACGATAAGGATGTTCTCCCTTTTTTAAAAAAAGAAGGAGGTTAAAAAATGTCAAATTTATAACAGATTATGTTAAATTTCTGAAATGCCAAAGTGAGGCTGGCTTCTGCCGCAGGCAGGCCTGAGCCACTCAGATAAATTTATCAATTACGGTTCAGGTTCGAATTTAAAATAATGATCGATGGTCAGGGAAAAAAATCTATTGCTTAGCTTCTTTCTATTTAGTAAACTAAGGCGGTATCAAATATAGGTAAAAATCAAGGAGCAATTTATGTTGCCTATTGTTTCTTTAAAAGGTACTCCCAAGGAGATTGGATCGCAGTATGGTTCTGCATGTCGAGAAATGATTAAAAAAAATATAGACCTTTATTTTCGTCTTTTTAAATATTACGCCAACCTCAATTATCAACAAGCTTGCCAATTAGCGCAAAGTTTTATACCTGTCATTCAAAAATTTGACCCTGAACTCATAGAAGAGATCGAAGGAATTGCGGCAGGAGCAGGAGTAGCCAAAGCAGAAGTGCTGGCGATTAATGTGCGCACGGAATTGATGTATCCTGATAAGTTGGCTCCGGGAGGAGAATGCACTTCTATCGCCGCTCTGCCGCCGGCCACTTTATCGGGGGAAGTCTTAATTGGGCAAAATTGGGATTGGAAACCTCACCTCAAAGAGACCACGGTTATTTTGGAAATTGAACAAATAAATAAACCTAAAGTAATCACCCTTACGGAAGCAGGGGTGGTGGGCAAGATTGGGTGCAACTCGGCGGGATTGGGAGCCTGTTTAAATATTTTAAAAGCGCCTGTAGAGAAAATTGGTCTACCTATTCATATCCTGATGCGGGGCATATTGAACTCCTCCCGTATGGGAGATGCCATAGCTAAAATAGTAGCTATGGATCGGGGATCAGCTAATAACTGCCTCTTAGCGCACCGCGATGGTTTGGCTATGGACTTTGAAATGGCTCCTTTGACTTTAGACTTTTTTTACCCCCAAAATGGAGTCCTTATGCATACCAATCATTTCAATTCCGACCTTCTCAAACCGCTGGAGGGGAATATAGTGCAATATCCAGACACTCTCCTGCGTTACGGAATAGCGCAACAAAAATTATCTGCGCGAATTGGAAAAATTACCAGCGCCGATTTTCAAGAAGTCTTCCGCGATCACTTCAACTTCCCCAATGGTATTTGTCGTCATCCTGATGAACGCGAACATGAATTAGCCCAGGCCCAAACTGTGGTTTCTATTATTATGAACCTAACTAAAAAAGAAATATATGTAGCCGAGGGACCACCCTGCCAAGGGGAGTATCGGACTTTAAATTTTTCCGGTTTATAAATATTCTAAGGAGGAGGGACAAATGAACATTAAATCCAAAACTTTAATTTTTTTTGCCTCTCTTATTTTATTTATGCCCGGCCTTTGGGCTTGGGGAGCGGATTTTCCTAAAAAGCCGGTAACCCTCATCGTTCCTTGGCCACCAGGCGGTTCCACAGATGTGACCATGCGGGTCCTGGCCGAAACTACGAGCAAGTATCTTGGTCAACCTGTGGTCGTCGAAAATAAGCCCGGTGGAGGAGGAACAGTGGGGCCGGCAACTATGGTCGCTACTGCTAAGCCCGATGGTTATACTGTCTCGCAAATCCCTATAACTGTTTTCCGCTATCCGTATATGATGAAAGTTAACTGGGATCCTTTACAAGATTTTACTTATATAATTCATCTTACGGGATACACTTTTGGAGTGGTGGTTAAAGCGGACTCGCCTTGGAAAACTTGGCAGGAATTTATTGCCTACGCCAAAGCCAACCCGGGTAAGGTTACTTATGCTACCCCCGGAGCAGGGACGACTTTGCATATTACCATGGAAGTTATTGCTATGAAAGAAGGCCTAAAATGGATCCAAGTACCTATGAAGGGAGGAGGAGAAACAACTCCTGCTGTTTTGGGTGGACATGTAACTGCCACGGCTGATTCCACAGGGTGGGGTCCTCAGGTAGACGCCGGCCAACTCCGCTTGCTCGTGACCTGGGGAAACCAGCGCACTAAAAGGTGGCCCAACGTTCCTACTCTAAAAGAGTTAGGATATGGCATAGTCTCTAACTCGCCCTTTGGCATTGCTGGGCCTAAGGGTATGGACCCTAAGGTAGTAAAGATTCTTCATGACGCCTTTAAAAAAGGAATGGAAGATCCAGCCTATCAAAAAGTCTTAGAAAAGTTTGATATGGAACCATTCTATAAGAACACAGAAGAATATGCCAAATATGTTCGAGAGCTTTGCGCAGAAGAAAAAGTAATTATTGAAAAATTAGGTTTAAAAAAGAAATAAGAAAGGATTTTATGGCTGAAGAAGTTTTTCCGAACATTTATCGTCTGGAAATTCCGCTCCCGGGCAATCCCTTAAAAGCTATCAATTCTTATTTAATCAAAGATCAGGGCCGTTATTTGCAGATAGATACGGGGATGAATCGGGTAGAATGCCAAGAGGCCATGACTAAATATCTTCAAGAACTGCGGGTGGATCTAAAGCACGTAGATTTTTTTATTACCCATTTGCATGCCGACCATTTAGGTTTAGTGTCCGAGTTAGCTCAAGAAGGAGCAAAGATTTATTTCAACCACCCTGACGCGCAGGTCATCAATGATCCGCAGCACTGGGCAGAAATGGCCAACACCGCCCGCCGCCATGGTTTTCCTGAGTCTGATATTTTAGCGGCCATAAGTAAACATCCTGGCAAACGATATCATGCCCGCCGCCCTCTGGAACTTACTCTCTTGCGGGAAGGGGAAAAAATAACGATCGGAGATTATGCCTTCATTTGTATAGAAACTCCAGGGCATACACCTGGGCATATGTGTCTTTATGAACCGCATAAAAAAATATTCTTTTCCGGGGATCATCTGCTTAATGATATTACGCCCAAT
>JBNAWB010000186.1:0-1579 GCA_049699975.1 Thermodesulfobacteriota bacterium | reverse complement strand
CCAGATGACTTGGGATATTGATTGCGCGCGCTGGGAAGATTTCCCTCTTCCTCAACAGTGGTTTGCTGGAGGTGAGGCCTTAGCCCATCTGCAATATCTGCAAGGAATAGGAAAAGTAAAAAGAAGAATGGCCGGAGAAATAGCCCTTTTTAGCTTAACCTAAAAAATTTAGGCTTTGCCAATATCTTTACCATCGCTTTCCCAAAAAATTTCTTCCATTTCTGGGGAAAGGCCGGGCATAGCCTCCCCTTCTTTCCGGGCTACCCTTAGACCATAGATAGCTTCTAACTGGGGAAGCACTTTCTTTAACTCCGGGGTGGTCTCCACTTTTTGATTTAATAGGCTGCGCTGCCGAGCTGCTTTTTCAAAGTCCTTCTTATCAATAGGAATATCATAGAGCAAATTCAAAATCTCTAGCAAACGCACTTTACCCAAGTAATCTTCATCGAGACTAACATACTGGGGCAAAGAAACAATAAGGGTCATTGTCTCTATGCCCAACTGGGGAGCTTGGTGGGCAATCAAATAAGTTATGGTAGTTGGCCCTTGATAATTACTAACTTCTACTCCTGCTCTTTTTAAATCTTGTTCGGCTACAGCACCAGTCGCTCGGCCGCTGACCAACAAAGGTTTGGTATGGGGAACAGTGTCATACATACTTCCTAATAAACAATATCTTTTGACTTGTAAAGTTTGGAAAAGGCGTAAGACGGAGTTTACATAAACTTCACTCAAGGAATGGGGTTCCAGAAGATGGAGGAAAAGAAAATCATTCCCTTTTTCCCGCAGAGCATAGCTTATCGTGACATTGGGTATTTTAAGGCGCCGAGCCCGGCCTTCAAAATAGAGCACAGGGCGGTAGCGCGTAAAATCAAAGAAATTACCCGGGCGGGCAAATCGGGCCAATTCTTTTGCCCCTAACTGGGCTTCCAAACCTTCCAGGGTCAGGCTGCCTACGTTATTCACATCAATCCAAGGCCGCAGAATAGCCAAAACATGCGGATCTTTGAGTTCGGGGATAGGCTCTTGCACCTCGAAGGCCCCGATTCTCATTATTCATCCCTCCTTCTCATTTTATTATCCCTTTGGCTACTAATTCTCTAATTTTTTCTTCAGGGATGAAGAGGCGGCCATCTTCAGTAAATTGAACAACCTCTGATTTTATCAGGATCTTGAGCGCATTTTGCCGATAATCCCGAGGGCGACCAATTCTTTCTAAAATATTGGGCGGATTTAATCCTAACTGCTCAATGGTTCTGGCCCGCTCATAGCCGATGGCATTCTCATCTCGAAATATGTGGAGCACTTTGAATACCGCCCTCTTAGTCAAACGAGCGGAGATGAAAAAAGCAAAGCCCAAAAGGATTATCACCAATAATATAAAATAAACTGCCGAAATTCCCTCCATGACTTCCCTCTTTAATAATTAATCTATGTTTCATTTTCAACCATTTTGCCCAAAAGCGCAATTAAAAATTTAGCGTACCTGTAATCCATCACTGAAGGGTGGAATTATTAGAGGATTTTTTATTTTTGTAAGTGCCCGAGGCAGGCCAGAGGCAGGCATGAATGAAGAAGC
>JBNAWB010000185.1:0-7328 GCA_049699975.1 Thermodesulfobacteriota bacterium | reverse complement strand
CTATCAACTCACTTCGGGAGCACCTGAGGTTTGACTTGCAACCCATATTTGAGCACAGGAATAGGTGCTCTGATCGGGTTGATGATAGTCTTAGGTTAAGACTAAAAAGTTCAGAATTTTAATCTCAATGTTTTAGGTTAAGGATTTAAAGGATTAGAAAAAGACCAATGATAAAAAGGCCAATCCTTATAAAAGGAGGTAGGAAAATTGCCCATCTATGAGTATAAATGCTCAAAATGTGGCCATCAATTCGAATTAATTCGGCCTCTTAAAATGGAAGAAGAGAAGATTAACTGCCCGCGCTGCGGAGATGCTTACCCAGAAAAGCTTATTTCAGTCTTCTCTTGTTCTGCCAATAAAGAATCTTCCCTAAATACTGCTTCGGGTTGTTCTTCTGGTTCAAGTCGATTTACTTGACGCTAATCTGGCCACCGGGCGGTGGCTTAAAAAGGATAGGGCAGAATAATTCTGACCTTTCCTTTTTAAAATTTCTCTATTTCTTCAACTTCTCTATCTTTTCCTGCAGGCGGTTTTCATCTTTGAGTAATTTGTCCAGAGCATCTTTTAATACTTCATTAATCTTAGCCTCGGCATGCCTGGGTTGGTAA
This sequence comes from Thermodesulfobacteriota bacterium, assembly GCA_049699975.1. Classification (GTDB taxonomy): domain Bacteria; phylum Desulfobacterota; class SM23-61; order SM23-61; family SM23-61; genus CAZAGD01. The sequence goes on along the minus strand of JBNAWB010000185.1, from coordinate 6,720 downwards.
AGGGGCCGATCAGTTTCCAAAGCGCTACCCTCAATATTTTTCGAGAGCCAAGTTCGATCAGATACAATTCCCCAATGTGCTTGCAATCGAATCTTTACTTCAGAATTAGTGGTCGCAATACCAGTTTTAGCTTCGATCCATAGATTTTCAATCTTCCCTCCTAAGGCCAAATCTCCCGGAATATGTTGAAAATCTTCTTTTTCTGGATCAAGATAGCGATTTACTAAAGTAACCTGAAAACCAGCTTTGGTCATCATATTAGCCACCAATTTGGTAACTATTTGTTCCACTGTCCCTTCATCGGGCTTAAAAAAATCTACCATGCCATCTCGGTATACCCTTCTTCCTAAGTAGAGTCGATCTGGACGCACATCTTGGAAATTATAAAGGGCTATTTTTATCGGGGGCGAAGTCTCCTTCACAAAGCGAGGCGTCTGCGCAGAATCATAACGCAGATTTAACAAGTAAGTTCGGCTACTGGCGCAGGCCCCCATAACTACCACTCCTATTAAAATTATTAAAATGAAATATAATTTCTTGACCATATTGCCACTCCTTCACTGTTTTAAATAATGGAAACTTTGGACGACCCCCTCTTTAAGAATTACTTCAAAAATCTCCTCCCGATCTTTTTCCAAAAAGCCGTGAAGTACAACACCTCCCCAAAGCGTTGGGCTTTCAATCTGGGTATAAATATAGTGCAGAACTTCTGAGCCGTCCGGCTTTTTCTCTTTTCGGGAGGGAGGACCAAGAAGACGAATAAGTTCTGCCTCAGTAGTCTTACCCAGTTTAATATCTTGAATCTGGGCCGAGTTTAATTTGGTTCCCTCAGTGTGTCGAACAGTATAGGTACAACCTGCCAAAGCTAAGGCTAAACAATAGATGAGAATAATTATGTTTTTCATGGCTCCTCAAGGTTTTTTGTGCTCATTATAACCATTTTGTGATTAGATTAGCAAATCAAAAATTAAATCCCAATTAATGCTTCAATCTAAATTCGCTTAAGATCTCTTACGCCTTCACGAACATCTTCCCTCCATCTATTCCTTTCTCCAGCATAAATTTCGTTAGCCAAGACTTTAGGACTTGCTGAAAGAGGCAAGGGTCAAGCCCTTGCCCTACGAGATGAATAACATCTGGCCTAGTCCATTCATTAACTAATGTCGAAACAGCCTTCTACCTTTCCCTAAGCATTTTTTATTTTTTATACTTAAAAAGGGCGGCAACGCCTCCCGCCTTTAGCAGAGGGGCGAACTTTTCCGTAAATAAAATTTCTGTGCCCTGGGATTTGGCTTTAAGCACCATCTCTTCTCGCAAATTAGTTGCCCAAATATTTCCTGTGCAATAAGGACAAGTTTTCGGCAACCCTCCAAACCCTAAGGAAAAACAAACTGCGCATCTCCACCCAGAAGCAGCAAATTCTTTATCTAATACCATACGCTCAATTTGGTGGTCCTGCAAAGCACTTAAAATTCGCTCAGGGCCCGAAGCTGCTCTGCCCATCGGCTCAGCTTCTTTGAGGATATAATTAGCTAAATTCTCTGCCTCCTTACTAAATAAGTTCAACAAGGTTTCTGTCGCTGACGCCAAAATTTTCGGCAAAGAATCATGGATATCAGAATTAGGCAAAGAAATCCATTTCCTTTTTAGAGCCGCCGGCATTTGTTTCTTGAGTTCTCCTTCTATGCCCTCTTCCGCTACCACAAAAAGGTATTCAAATTTTTCCGGAATGATTAATTTCTCTAAATTTTCCACTATCTCTTTGCTTCTTTGCTTTAAGTGTTCCTGGAGATGCCTTTGAAATTTGGGCAGCGACCAACCCATGCGTCCAAAACGGGTGGTATGTTTATCTTCCCAAGAAAAATTTAGTTGTTTGGCCAAATATCCCGAGCGCACTAAGTTCAAGCTGGCCTGGCGCGAAGTGGCGACGATTACCGCATGAGGCTGATAAAGAGGAGTTTGTAATAAAAGAAGAAAAAGGTGCGGAAATGGCGCATAGCTAATATAATTGGACGGGGGATTAAGCATGGGAATGGGGACAAATAGGTTAACTGCGGAACAAGCATAAATAGCCAAGCCCTTCCAGGCTGGGTTTAATTCTTCATCCAGAAATTTATAGAGCAATTTAATATCCTTGCCTAAATCTACCAGCTCCTTGGCCCGAGGAGGAAAATTCTTCTTTATCTCGCCAAGTTGATTTTTCAAGTAAACTGGGTAAAGCTTTTTCCCGCGGCGATCAGGTCTTAAATCTAAATATACGGAAAGAACATTTTTTTGGCCCACAGGAAACTTAATTAAATCTCCAAGAATTTCATCGAGACCCATAACCCCTCCCTCCTCCGCTGAGATAAATTAATCAAGGCCTTAACAATAATTTATCCTATGAATATTTTCCATTTAAAGGCGTCTCACCCCCCTTCCCCACATAAAGCAATAAATCTAGAAGTCGATCCAACAAAACCGTAGGTTGAGCTTTTTCTAAATCCTCTTTGGAGGTGTTCCCCGAAGGAATAGCAAATATCTTCATTCCTGCATTTTTAGCCGTCTGAATATCAATAACTGAATCACCCACAAAAATGACTTCTTCTTTTCTGAGGCCCATTTTGTCCAAAGCGAAATAAATCATTTCCGGATCAGGCTTATTTTGGGCTACATCACCATCACCAACTATGACGGTAAAATATTTTTGTAATTGAAAATGCTCAAAGATGGCCCGCGAAAACTTGCCTAACTTGTTCGAAGCCACAGCCATGCTTATTTTTCTTCTGGACAGCTCGGCTAACACTTCGGGAACATCAGGCAAAAGCTTGGTATGCTCCCGAAAAACTTCTTCATATTTTTCGCGAAAGAGAAGCAGCGCCCGCGATACTAATTCTTCACCCAATAAATCCCGGAAGGTATGGCTCAAACCGCGCCCAACTACCTTTTTTACTTCCGCAAATGGTAAGGGTGTTAATTTTAATTCCGTGTACACATGATGAAAACCCAAATAAATGGCTTGATAAGAATCGATCAACGTACCGTCGAGATCGAATATAATCCCCTTAATTTCTTCCTCTTTCATTTCTAAGAAACTCCTTTAGTCGGCTAACTAAGTCATAGTTATTCCCTGATATGCCACCTAACTCTACATCAGGTTTAACCTGTTTACCGTGAAAATCTGATCCAGCCGTAATTAATAACCCTCGTCTTTCCGCAAAGATTCTGAAGTTTTCTTGCTCTTGTTTACTATGATAAGGAGAATAAACCTCCAGGCCCGCTAACCCGTGGCCTATTAAATCAATAATTTTATCTTCCCCAGTATCCGAGGGGTGGGCCAATATGGGAATGCTACCCAGGCTCTTCAGGCGTTGGATAGCTTCCAGAGTGGAAATGTCTTCCATAGGTACAAAAGCCGGTTTGCCACCCCGCAGATAGTCGCGATAGAAATTGACAAAGGGCGAATTAGACCGCTCCCCTTTTATATATGGATGCAGACGCGGATCATTAGCGTTTTCGGGCCGGCTAAGGATGGCCTGCAAAAAAGACATGCCTGTGGGAATCTGGTCCCCGGAAAACTTGCGTAAATCATCCCAACTGAATACAAAGCCTAATTCGTTTAACTTCTGCACTCTTTTTTCAGCTTGGGCCCATTTTTTTAAATGAATCTCCGCCAACCATTCTTTTAAAAGTTGGTCTTGCGGATCTATAAAGTATCCCAAGATGTGGAGGTCGAGGCCTTGGTAAAATGTATTGAGTTCCAGGCTGGGAATGAATTCTATCCCCAATTCTAAGGAAAGTCTTAATCCCTCTTCCACATTAGCTATTGAATTATGATCAGCAAAAGCAATGGCCCTTAGTCCTTTTTGCCGGGCCATCTCAAAAATCTCGCGCGGTTTATGTTGACCATCGGAAGAGGCGTTGGTATGGATATGCAGGTCAATCACATACTTATCATAAACGGAGAGGCATTAAAAATCCAGATAATTTTGCAAAAATTCCGGCAGCCTTTCCCGAATTTGATCTCGCACTTGCCGAAAAGCATTCAGTCTCTCTTCCTGACTCCCACTCACTGCGGCCGGGTCTGGAAAGCCCAGGTGCACTCTCTTTTTCCCACCAAAGAAAACGGGACAGGCCTCCGCTGCTTGATCGCAGAGGGTAACCACCAAGTCAAAGGTTTGATCTTGAAATTCAGCCAGAGACTTGGATCTTTGCTGAGAAATGTCTAGGCCAATTTCTTTCATCGCTTCTATAGCCAAAGGATGGACTATGGCTGGCTCTGTGCCGGCGGAGAAGGCCTGAATTCTCCCGGCAAATTCATGATTAATCAGCCCCTCCGCCATTTGGCTGCGCGCGCTATTCTTGGTACAAATAAAAAGAACCTTCTTCATCTTTAAAATTAACTTAAGGCAAAAGCGGAATAGCCCAGCCGATATTTAACTCTTCTAATTTATATTTGGTGGGTACTCCTGTCTGCGGATCCCAACCCATCATGCCATAATACATCTCCAAGGCCTGAGCAAATTGTTGGCGGTCAATTTTCTCTCCCTTAAGCACTCCACTCTCCAGCCCTTCGTGTAAGCGATCGGGTAAACGATCCTCCTTAGCTCCAATACCTTCGCGCAAATTGAAGATCTTGGCCAAACAGGAGAACCTTTCTCCTACTTTGAGCATTTCCCAAAGGCTTGTATCCCAGCCCGTGACAGCCCGGGCATACTCAACAAGTTGCGTAATAGTGAAAGGTCCAAAAGGCTTGGCCGCGAATATGCACATGCCGATGGAATTTAACCAGTTGTAATACTGCTGCAGATAGACAAACATCCTCACTTTTTGATTGCTCAAGTCCAGGGATGGTAGCGGGTCTAAAATGCCTAAAGGATGGATATCCTTCAGGCCGCCCTCTTTTTCAAAGAAAGGATCATGAGGATTTTCCAAATGATCAGCACCAGTCGGGGAAACCGCATAAGCCAAAGCTAAACTTTTCTTTCCCCGGGGTTCATGCATGGGTAGAGGTTGTCCTTTTATGTGTAAAGCAAATTTTTCCGCCCCTCGGCCAATCTGCTTAGCCGCTTCCGCGGCCCCTTCGGCGAGCAAATTGCCAAAACCTTTTCGCTGGCCTACCAGCTCGATTAGTTTGAGCATAGATTCATGATTGCCAAAATGGAGATCTAAGCCATCAGTATCTTTTAGGCTTATTATCTCCTTTTCGAAGCATTCCATGGCAAAGGCCAAGGTGGTGCCCAAAGATATAGTATCTATACCGTATTGGGCGCAAAGCTCATTCCCCTTGCAAATAGCCGCTAAATCGCCGATTTCTAATAAAGAACCAAGGGAGGCAATTGTTTCATATTCCGGACCGCCATATTCCGGGTTAATCTCATAAGGAGTGTGCGCTTCCACTTCCCGTTTACACCTGATATAGCAACCATGACAAGTTCCCCGACCTTTGAGAATCGTTTCGGCTAACCTCTTGCCGCCAATTTCTTGAGCTTTTTCAAAATAACCAGTGATGAAATTTTTAGTGGGTAGAATTCCGCCTGCGCTCAGAATAGGAGCTACGCGTGCAGTTCCTAAAGCGCCTAATCCGGCTGGATCTTCTACATAACTTTCCCGCACGCTCTTGAGCACGGCTTGGGCTTTTTCGCGGTCGGCTGCCTCCGGAGCTTTTGTTCCCCTGACAGCTATGGCCCGCAAATTTTTGGAGCCCATGACCGCGCCTAAACCAGCCCGGCCATTAAAATGTTTTAATTCATTCATAATACAAGCATATTTGACCAACTTCTCTCCCGCCGGTCCAATTTGCAATACTCGAATTCGCTCATCTCCCAGCTCTTTTTTAATCGTCTTCTGGACCTCACCCGTCATCTTCCCCCAAAGATGATCTGCGTCGCGGAGCTCTGCTTGGCCATCATGAATCCAAAGATATACCGGGCTCGAGGCTTGGCCCGTAATTATAAGGGCGTCAAAACCGGCGGCTTTCAATTCCGGACCCCACCAGCCACCTGCCTCACTTTCCCCAAATCCTCCGGAAAGAGGAGACTTGGCCGCCACAGTATACTTATTCATTCCCGGAGCAGGAAGAGCTCCAGTTAAGACTGAAGCGGCGAAAATGAGCACATTATCAGGCCCTAAAGGATCAACCCCTGGTTTAAGCTCATGCAAAAGATAATAAAGTGCTAAACTCCCCCCGCCGAGGTATTGGCGGTAAATTTTTTCTCCTGGTTCCTCTACCGCAATTTTTCGCTTCCCCAAGTCAACTCTCAAGATTTTCCCGTTAAATCCAAATGCCATATTTCAACCTCCTTTTGCTCATTAAATTTACCCGCCGCCCACAATGGGCAAAAAAATAATATCATCACCATTTTTTAATAAATCATCTTCCTTAGCTTTTATACCATTTTTAATGATTAACATGACCTGGTGGGCAGGAATTTTTAAATAGTCCATAAGCTCTTTTATCTGCGTCCCCGGCGGTAACTGGACCGAAAACTTTTCCTTTTGGTTGGGGCCATATTTTTCTAATTCCCCATAGAGTTTGACCTTAACTTCCATCATAATTTTAATTTAATAAATTGCTCATTTAATGTCCAGTGATTTTGCAGCGCCAGAGATAATAATATTATTTCCCTCCACCCTTCCCCCCATTACGGGAGTTATTAATGAGAGCATTAAATAAATGACATCTACTGTTCTTAACCCCTCACCTCGGTACGAGTCGATTCCGACCTAACCCTCTCCCCA
>JBNAWB010000184.1:0-7364 GCA_049699975.1 Thermodesulfobacteriota bacterium | reverse complement strand
GCAAGGATGTATCAATCTTAGTTCAGGTTCAAAATTAAAAGTGATCGACGGTCAGGGAAAAATTATATTGACATAAATACCACTATGTGGTATTTAATCTATGGCGGTTAAATTTGGGCGGAGTTATTCAACATATACGTTAATAAAAGGTTTTTCTCTTTTTGAGCTAAGATGCATTATCTTCGTCCCTTTTTTGCTTTTTTAATCATAGCTAGCCTGATTTTGTTGGTAAGATGGATCATGGTTCCTGCCGATTTTGGCATTCAGGAAACGGGATACATGTACGGCTGGTATCGCAAATCCAACGAAAAAGAATGGCAGGCTCGGGAGATTAAATATCAAGGTAAAGAATATTGTCAAAGCTGTCACGCTCAGCCATATCAAGATGTCTCTTCTTCACCCCATCGCTTAATAGAATGCGAAAATTGTCATGGTCCGGCTTTAACCCATCCCACAGAACCGCCAAAACTCGCTAAAAATGCCAACAGAGAACTCTGCCTACGCTGTCATACTTACCTGCCCTATCCCACCAGTAAAAGATCCGAAATAAAAGGAATTGATCAAAATGAACATAATCCAGGCCTGGCCTGTATCTCCTGTCATGAACCCCATAAAGCAAGCAAGCCCGGTTAGAGGAGGGAAAAGTGAACCGGCGAAATTTCTTGAAATATACTTTCCACACAGTTGCTGCCTTGATCATAGGTAGAGAAATTAAGGAAATGTTTTTGCCCAGCCCAGCGCAGGCTATTCCAACGCCTGGGCGCTGGGGATTTCTGGTTGATACTTTTAAATGTATAGGTTGTGGTTTCTGCGTTCAGGCTTGCAAGTTAGAAAATGGCATTCCTTTGGAAGCAAATGTATCGCGCACTTGGATCGAAAGATACCTGGTCACGGCGGAAGAAACATTTATTGATGCACCTAAGGAAGGTCGTTTAGGTTTCCTGGACATCCGCCTCGAACTGAAACCAGGCAAATCCTTAGCCGTCCCTAAAGAAAAAATTAAAAAAGCCTTTTTCGTGCCCAAGCTTTGTAATCAATGCGCGAAGCCTCCTTGCGTCCAAGTTTGCCCAGTAGGAGCTACTTATCAAACTATCGAGGGCATCACTCTGGTTGATCGGCAATGGTGTATTGGTTGCGGATACTGTATTATGGCCTGTCCTTATGGAATGAGATTTTTCCATCCTCTATATCACGTCGCTGATAAATGCAATTTCTGTTACCACCGCCTAAAAAGAAATTTACAACCAGCTTGCGTACAAGCTTGTCCTATGGCAGCACGTCTAATAGGAAATCTGCGCAACGAGCAAGATCCTGTGACGCGCACGATTTTAGGCGAAAGGGTGGCCATCCTTAAGAGCGAATACGGCACTAAGCCCCAAGTTTATTATTTGGGCTTGAGTGAAGAGGTGAGGTAAACAATGGTTCTGGAAGAAATTTGGACTACTAAAGAATTATTTGTTTATCCTAATGAATATATCTATTGGAGTATCCAAATCGTCATGTACCCATTTATGACCGGCTTGGTAGCCGGAGCTTTTGTCCTTTCTTCTTTATATCACCTTTTGGGCATAAAACAATTGCGGGAAATAGCTAAATTTTCTTTGGTTTTTTCTTTTGCCCTCTTAATCGTGGCTCCACTTCCGCTTCTCTTTCATCTTATGCGTCCGGAAAGAAATTTTTATGTTTTTTTAACCCCCCATTTTACTTCGGCTATCGCCTCCTTTGGTATTGTCCTTTTTATTTACGCTTCTCTGGTAGCTTCCGAAATCTGGTTTATTTACCGTCGGCATCTGGTGGAAATATCTCAGCGGTTGAAGAAGGAGATCAATAAATCTTTTAGCCAAAAAGTCAAATATGTCCTGTCTACTCTGCTTACCTTAGGAGCTTTTGATCTCAGCGAAGCAGCTCTTAAAAAAGACGAGCAAGCCATTAAGATTCTGGCTGGGGCAGGAGTTCCCGTTGCATGTTTTCTGCATGGTTATGCTGGTTTTATCTTTGGCTCGGTAAAAGCCAATGCCCTATGGATGACCCCCCTTATGCCCGTCATCTTTATCATGTCGGCCATTGTTTCCGGAGTAGCTTTGTGCATGCTCACCTATATAATTGTTATGGAATATAAAAAATTACGGAATGCTCGCCAAAAAGCTTTTCCTCTTTACTTGACCAGGAATGAAATAAAGGGAGTCGAGATTCATGTGGTAAAGATGACCTCTAAATACCTTCTGGTCTTTTTAATATTCTCCATCAGTCTCGAATTATTAGATTTAGTCTTCCGCGGTTACACAGCGGTAAAGTCTTGGGATATTCTTCGCCAAGTTATTTATGGAAAAGATTTTACTAATATATTTATTTCCCAGTACCTGCTGGGAAACCTCGTTCCTTTTATCCTGCTCCTTCTCCCCCGGCTTACGATAAAAAGGGCCATCATAGCCCTTCTTCTCATTCTTTTCGGCGTTTTCATGATGAGATGGAACGTGGTCATCGGTGGCCAGTCTTTTTCTCTTTCTTTCGCCGGTTTTATGCATTACCACTTGCCACTCATTCCGCGAGATTTGGCCACCTTCAAAGAAGGTCTACTAGGGGCTTTGGTAATTGGAGGCCTCCCTTTTTTCCTTTTTTGGCTATTAAGCAGGATTTTCCCGGTTTTTGAGTGGAAAGAGCCTTTATAAGAGAGAATCGTAAAAGCTAGGCTTCTCTTTGGCTAATTGTGAGTGGAGAAAATTATCCAGAAAAAAAAGGGAAATTTAAGCAGTTTTTAGAATGGATAGGGGTTCACCTCCATATCCATCCTAAGTTTTATATTTTGTTCGCTATTTTGAGCGGGGGATTCCTGGCTCTTTTAGTAGGCTTGTTCTTCTATAGTACTAGTCCTTCCTTTTGCAACAGTTGCCACATCATGAAACCTTATTACCAAGCCTGGAAAACTTCTAAACATAATCAAGTTGCTTGTGTACAATGCCATATGCCACCCCAGAGGGACGTCGCTTTATGGGCGAAATTTCAATCTATTAATCACGTTGTCCAATTGATCACTAAAAAATATAGCTCCAAACCTTATGCCCAGATCGAAGATGCAAGTTGTCTCAGGCCCAACTGTCATTCGACTAATATCTTGGCCGGAAAGATAACTTTTAAAAAAGGAGTTCGTTTTGACCATAAGTTTCATTTGGGAGATTTGCGGCGGGGAAAACAGCTGCGCTGCACAAGTTGCCATGGCCAAATTGTGGTGGGCACCCATATTGAAGTGACCGAAAGCACTTGTTATCTTTGCCATTTCAAGCAGGGAGAAGGACAGGTTAAACATCTCCCTTTAGGAGACTGCACTACTTGCCATGAAATTCCCCAAAAAGATATTAAATTTCAAGGGTTCACTTTTAACCACCTCGATTTTGTGGGCGCTCGTCACGTTTCCTGTGAGAAATGCCACCGCGATGTTATTCAAGGTAATGGTTATGCTCCTCGAGAAAGGTGCTACACCTGTCACAATCAACCTGAAAGATTGATCAAATATAATGATATTACCTATATACACGAGAGTCACGTAACGAATAGGAAGGTGGACTGTAACCACTGCCATGAAGAAATTAAACATGGATTAAAAGATACCCCTGCCCGCTTTATGGAATATAATTGCGAAGTATGCCATAAAGCTATTCATAATGGACCTCGAGAAATGTTCATGGGCGAAGGAGGGAAAAAAGTATCTCCTCATCCTAGCCATATGTTTACTGCCCGTCTGGATTGTTTAGCTTGCCATGTTCAACCGAAAGGTGCCGAATTAGGGATGGGGAGGGATGGTTGGACTTTAACTGCTTCAGAAGAAACCTGTGTCAATTGCCACGGTAATAAATATCAAGGAATGTTGAAGGACTGGAAGGATACTTTTGACCTTATGCTTCGAGATATAAATCAAAAATTAGATTTGGCGCGCCAGGTATTAGAAAAACAAGATTCCGCTAGTAGCCATTATAGAGAAGCAAAAAAATTATATGCGGATGCCAAATATAACATCGATTTTGTAAAAATTGGCAAAGGAGTACATAATCCTTTTTATGCCGCCGAATTGATCCAAGTAGCTGACCGAGATATAAATGAGCTCTTTCGTCTTCTGAAGCAATCTCCACCACCATTGCCTCCCGAAAGTCCAATCCGCGGTGGGTATTGTGCTCAACTATGCCATACCAAGGCCCGAGTGCAAATGCCAGCCATGGTTTACATAGGGGGAGATAAATTTCCTCATGCTCGGCATGCTTTCGAATTTAACTTGGGATGTACCTCCTGCCATTCGGCAGAAAAACATAAAGAAATTAAGATATCCAAGAAAGATTGTCTGGCTTGTCATCATAGTCCTGATAATAAACAATGCTCCCGCTGCCACCAAAAACAATTTGCTTTATATACGGCCCAAAATTTACCCACGGAATTGCCATCAGCGAAAGCAAGTAGAAAAGCAGGAAAGGTAGAATGCGTGCAGTGTCATGATTTATCCAAAAGCCAAAATTTAGAAAATATATCTTTAGCGTGTGGCCAATGCCATGATCTGTCCTATATCGATTTGTTCAACGCTCTTCAAAAGGAGATTCAAGAAGGTCAGAAAAAGATAGCTGATCTTCTCCCAAAAGTAGAAAAGAAATTGAAATTCGCTCGCCGTACCGATCCGCAGATTAAAGAAACGATAAAGCTTTTTGAGCAGGCCCAAAAAGCTTATGAATTTGTTCTGAAAGCGAAAGGAATTCACCATCCCGAGCTTGCTCAGGAAATCTTAGAGAAGGCCCAAAAAGACTTGCAACAAGTGATCACTTATTTAGATGCGGCGGCTAAAAAAGATAGAAGAAAGGAGGGATAACTTTAAAATTTGGGTGAAGAATGATGAGGCTCTGCCCTCCGCCGGTAGATTAACCAGAAAAAACTAGCTAATAAAATCAAGATAAATGGTAGACCGAATCCCAGAAGCAGGATCGCATACCCCACTTTTTCCAAGAGGGCAAAGATAATGACCGTAATTGTAGCCACTCCCAGCCCCAAAGCAGAAAAGCCTACAATGCGCGAGAGGTTCATCATCCAGCGGGGCGGAGGATCTGCTCGTTTTTGAGAAAGGAGGCCCTCTTTTTTTAATTGCAGATATTCGAGAGGATGTTCATAAAGAAGATCTTCTTCAGAGATCCTACCGGTAATAATCACATGATCCAAAGGAAATTTAGTAGGCCGTAAATGAGTATTAAAAAAATGGATGGAGAAAATGAAACCGGCCGCCAGCAAGGCTTCGTCGCTATGAACAATCATGGCTACATTAAAAATCCATCCAGGGAGATATTGGGCAAAAAAGGTGGGGAACCAGAGAAAAAGCCCTGAAGTACCAATCATACTTACTCCCCAGAAAACTGCCCAATAATCGAACTTCTCCCAATAGGTAAAGCGGCCAAACTGCGGGCGGTCCCCTTTCCCTAAGAACCACCGAAAATGCCGATAAAAATTTTGCAAGTCTTGGAGCTGGGGAACCATAGAATTAGCCCCCCAGAAAAGGCCTCTTTGTTTTTTGCGTAATCGTAAATAGGCAATATAAACTAAGTGTAATCCAAAATAGAAAAAAGTTATTAGGGCACAAACTTTATGAATAAAAGAAGCAGTTTGAAAACCTCCTAAATAAGGAGCGATCTTCTGGACCAGGGAACTATAACTAAATTTCAAAGGCATTCCCGTTAAAACTAACCCCATAAAACTAAGAATAACTAAGATGTGCATAAGCCGATGGAAAAGATTTAGGCGCCAGTAATAAGTTTCCTTTTTTCCCCCTTCTAATTTTAATTCCGGGAGGTGCCCCTTTCTCTTATTTAAGCGGTCTTTTAAAGATCTGGGCAACCAAAGAAAAGTATGCACTCCAAAAATAGAAAAAGTAAATAGAAGGAGGAAAACCATGAATTGGTCAGTATAGTAAAGAATCGGATATTTTTCTTTATTTCGGTAATCAGCATGAGCATAATATTGGGCAAAACTCAGGGTAGCCTTAGGGTGACATTGGCGGCAAGTGGAGACAATATTTTTAGGATGGATGGTGGATTGGGGATTTGTGGGCGGGAATACATTATGAGATCCGTGGCAATCTGAACAACGAGCGCCTACTACAAACCCCAAATAAGTTACATGGCCATGGAAGGTGTCTCGATAAGTTTTCAATCTTTCTAAATGACAAATGCCGCATTCTTGAAGAACTCCTAACTTCCAAGCTTCTAACTCAACTCGTTGAATCCGGTGGGCACTATGGCAATCTGTGCATATAGGGGCCTGAGGAATATTATTTTTCCAAGCCTGGCCATGAACACTATTTTCGTATATGGCCAATACTCCGGCATGGCAGCTCCCACAGGTCCCAGGCACTCGCCCGCGGGAAATGGAGGACTTAGGATCGTTAGCAGGCAAAATTTCATGGCTACCATGGCAATTATTGCAGACCGCAGCCACTAATAAACCACTTTTCGTCAGAGCTCGGCCATGGATGTTATCCATATAATGCTGATAGGCAGAGGGAGCACGAATTTTATATTTGGCAATGAGCTCGGGATTAACATGACAGCGCCCACACGTATGGGGAAGACTAAGGGGATAAACGCGGGAGCGAGAGTCTCCCTTTTTCTTTATATCATGAGCGCCATGACAATCATGGCACCGGGCCGCTTCTTTATGCCCTGCTTTCTGCGCCAGGCCGTGGATGCTTTTTTGGTAGGCTTCATAAGGGCCCGGATGGCATTCGGCGCACCTGCGGACAGAGAAATCAGTTTTGGCCTCTGTATCATGTCCCCCGTGGCAATTGCTACAAGAAGAAAGCGAAGCATGGACACTTTGCGCGAGCACTTTTTGCGCCTCTTCTCCGTGGCACGAGGTGCAGGCCACTTCCTTCATTTTTTTTCGGGAATGGGGAAGTCTATTAGCTTCTAGATGACAATCAAGACAAGATAGGTCACGATGGACTGATCGAGCCAGGGTTAAAGTATCTATAAGAGCCTTACTAATTTTTTGATCTTTGGAGGGAAAATCTTTGGCGATATGGCAAGAAAGACATTCATTTACTGTAGCCGAGGCTGAAGGATTGCGCGCTAAACTCAGCAAAAGAAGAAGAGCTATGGCTAACCATGATCCCATGGAATATTTCTCCATTTATAGGGATTTTTTAAAAGCTCGTTCTTCCGGCTACTTTACGAGGTGGTCATTCCAGGTAATGATTAATTTATAATCTAAAGAAATTACCCGTTTAAGTCAACTCTAAAATTGGCCTTACCATCTTTCTATTTGCCTAAAGGTTTCAATTTTTCTTTCCCATATGCCCCAGCAAAGGGGGACGAGTAAAGAACCAGCATTTGATTATAATT
>JBNAWB010000183.1:0-7389 GCA_049699975.1 Thermodesulfobacteriota bacterium | reverse complement strand
CCAAATGTGACCGGGCGGGAGGGGGAGAGGCGAAATTAAAATCGGCTGGGATAAGACTATCTTCCTCTTACCCACCTTTTTTCCGCAAAGAACGGCGGGGACAAGCCTGTCTGCTCCAGATAAGCTTAAATAATAACTCCTTTATTTTAAAATAGCTTCTTATCTTCCCCGCCCATCCCTATGCAAAAATAAGTGCCTCATTTTAATGAGCCTCTCCCCCTCCCGCCCTGAATCGCCCTGAAATTAAAAAAATCTAAAAAGTGATCCACGATCAGCCCTCTTCCTTTACTATCGCGAACTTTTTAATTTTGGCCTAATTTGCCTAATTTCCCTCGGTCCTTCTTTAGAAAAGAACGAGAAGAGCAAGGGAATAGGTAAAGATTGATCAGAAAGCTAATCGTTGGTCAGAAGTTTTAGGGCCGCGGGAATAATGGTGGCAAGGAAGGGCCTAAATTATAAAGATAAAGATGATAAAGATTAAACTAGACCGCTAATTTTTTTCTTATTCCCCTGGTGATCTATGATTAGTCCCGAAGTATTGGGCAAAGAAGAAATAAGTTGCCCAATTTCTGGATAAGGAGCAACGAATAAAGCTGTCGCCAAAGCATCAGCCAAAGTCAAGGACGGACAAAGGACGCTTACGCTGGCTAAGTGGTGAGGAGAGAAGCCGGTTTCGGGATCAATAATATGGTGATATTTCCTTTCTGGATCAAAATAGCTTTCATAATCTCCCGAAGTGGCGATCGCGCCCTCTCGTAAAGAAATTATTTCTGCCATTTTACTTCTTTCGCGGGGATCTTGGATGGCAATCTTCCATGGCTGGCTATTACCTTTATCTCCCACAACTTGAATATCTCCACCGGCGTTTATGAGGGCATGCTTAACTCCCATATCTTTCATCTTTTTTATAGCTTTCTCCACAATAAAACCTTTGGCAATTCCATCTAAGGAAATACCCATTCCTTCCCGAGCAAAGCGGATTTCTTCTGGGGCATAACTTAGATATTTGTAGCCCACTCTCTTTAATGTTGCTCTAATTTCCTCATCAGGAGGAGGTGTTTTGTACTGAGAGAAATGTTCGACATATAAATCAAGGATAGGTTTCACCGTAATATCAAAGCAGCCATAAGTAAGCTGGTGAACTTTTTTTACTTTTTGCATTACTTCATGGAGTTCACCTGGTATATCTTTTAAATAGCCATTTTGATTTAGAAAGGAAACTGGAGATTCTGGCTCATGGCGGCTAAGTAAAGGAATTAAGCGTTCCATTTCCCCAAAAGCTTTTTCCATTGCTTCCGTAGCCCTATCTGCCGATGAATCTAAGACAGCCACAGTTACAAAAGTGCCCATCATGGGCCTTGTTTTGCTAACCGAATTTAAACTTTTGGCGCCTATTAACTCCTTTACCGGAGAGGCTAAGACTAAAGGTGAAAGTCCCAACCCGGCCAGGCCCATCCATTTCAGAAATTTACGCCGATCCATCTTAACTCCCTCTTCCCCCTTAATCAAAAATGGGTATTTCATGACTTCCTTTCTACAGAGATTTTTAAAGCTGCACCTCCTGTATAACGATCAATTAAAGGGGTGCAGGCGTTCATGATGAGAATAGAATAACTAACTCCCTCTGGATAAGAGCCAAAGAGGCGAATCAATACCGTAAGTACACCGCAACCTACCCCAAAAATAATCCGGCCTTGCTTGGTGACTGGGCTGGTAACGACGTCGGTAGCCATAAAGAAAGCTCCCAAAAATAGACCGCCAGCAAAAAGATGAAATACCGGATCCCTGCCCAAAATGGTGCTCAGCACAAACACTGTCCCTATATAAGGAATCGGAATGTGCCAAGTTATGGTTCCCTTGTAGAAGAGATAGGCGGCACCTATTAAAATAGCTAAGGCGGAAACTTCTCCTATACAACCACCCACATTGCCCAAAAAAAGATCTAAAATAGGCGTGCCTGTCCCTTGTTGTTTCATTAGAGTAAGGGGCGTAGCTGAGCTCACCGCATCATAGTACCAGGTAGAGGGCGACCAAGAAACTTGACTTAGCCACTTTTCCCAGGGAAAAGGAGCTACCCAAGAACTCATATGCGCCGGCCAAGCAGCCATCAGAAAAGCGCGCGCAAAAAGGGCCGGATTAAAAATATTCTGGCCCAGCCCACCAAAAATCTGTTTCCCCAAGGAAATAGCTACTGCTGCGCCAACAATGGGCAGCCAAAAGGGTACCTGCGGGGGAAGATTGAAGGCCAGGAGCAAGCCCGTAACTAAAGCGCTCCCGTCCATGATCGTTATTTTTTCATTGGTCAAGAGATTATAAACAAATGGCCGCAGGCGATAATTAGGAGTTTTGGCCATCTGGATTATTGCTTCCGTGGCCACGGCCGTAAAAATACAAAGGAACATAACTACCAAAGAATAAGGACCAAAAAAATAAAGCCCCGCTAAGACAATGGGCAAGGAGGCAATCCATACATCAAACATTAAACAATGGTTTGTTTCGCCAGTCCTTAAGTATGGCGGTGAGCTCAAAATCAAGCGGGGAGAAACTTGGGATGCACTCATTGTAAACTCGCCTCTCCGGAGATTGGTTTGCGGGCCTTTGCTTCTTTTAAAATTTGGGCTAAGGGAATGCGCGCCGGGCAAACATAAGAGCAAAGACCGCAATCTACGCAAAGAAATAAACCTTTAGCCATGGCTTCGGCCATCATTTTTTTGCGCGCATAACCAGCAATAATATTAGGGGCAATGTTGGCCGGACAGGAGTCCACGCATTTGGCGCAACGGACGCAAGGGCCTTCTTGGTACATTTTTGATTGATGACCCTTGGCCAAATTCAACGAGATCAGGGCCCATATACCTGCAGTTCTTTGTCCCACCGGAACCTCGGGAGAAGGTTGCGAAATCCCCATTAAAGCTCCCCCCATGACTATCTGGGTTATGTTCTCTATTCTTCCTCCACAAAACTTGATGACCTCGGCAAAAGTAGTGCCAATTCTAACGATTAAGTTTTGAGGCTGAGGAATTCCTGAGCCGGAAACAGTAAGCGGCCGTTCAATAAAAGGGAAGCCTTCTTGTAAGGCCCTGGCCACGGCCCATAAATCTACTAACTCCACGAACCCCACTCTTTCGGCAGAAAGTCCATTTTTCTTTCCCCAGACTTCTTTTGCCAAAAAATTTAAGCCCGTTGGCGGATAGCTTCTGCTCACGCCTTGGATAGTAATTTTTTCTTTATTCCCTACTTTATTTAATAAATCCTGCCAGAATTGACGTTGCTCTTTTTCCAAACAAATGATTCCTTTGGGTATAGCAAAGATCTCTAAGAGAGCGTTTAGCCCAAAATCAATTTGCGGAAATTTCTCCCAAAGGAGATTATGGTGGATGGTAATATTGGGCTCAAATTCCGTGGCGTTAACAATGAGCACATCTACTTTCCCCTCGGTCAACTTTTCATAGGGCAGAGGAATTCCCGCATGCTGAAGAGTTTCTACCTTTTTCTCGGGCCGGGAGGAGCAGATCTTCTGCACTTCATCTTCGTTTCCTTCTCCCTCAATTACCACGCACATGCTGTAGAATCCTTGAGGAACAGGGTGCGTTTCGATCTCCCGCACTTTTCCGGAAATAGGAGCATGCACAAAGATAGGAAAGGGCGCGGTTCCTTTTTCGCCAATCTTTTGTCCGGCTTTAACTTCTTCCTTAGCTTTAACCAGGCATTGAAAGGGCATTCCTGGACCATCTTGAAGGGGAACTATCACCTGGGAGGGATGCAGATAAAGATTAGCTGGCTGATCAAATCTTGTTTCACCCGAAGGAGGAGGAATCTGTCTGCGACGCAGGAAGGTGGGTAGAAAGCCATCCATAATCTTTATCTCCCTTGTTCCAGCGTTTTTCTGATTTGCCGCCCAAACTCTTCAACTTGCTGTAATTTGTTTTTAGTCAAAGTGAGTCCCAATAAAGTAGAGGTATAAGAAAATCCTATAAGCTCCACCTTCTTTTCTTGGAGAATATGGAGCAAATCCTCATAGGCATGGTTGCGCGAAAAAGTAGCTCCGCCCGTCAGAAAAACAGCAACTTTTTTCCCTTCCAAATTCCGGCATTCCCGAATAAAGGCCGCTAAAAAGGGATGAACCCGCATAACCATTACCCAAGCCCCCAAGCAGATCAGATCATAAGGACCGGCATCAAAGGTAAAATGTGACTGATAAGCCTTCAGTACTCCTTCAGGAAAAAGGTTGAGTTGCACTACATCCATTTCTCCACCTAAGCCGCGCGCAAAACTTTCGGCTACCTTTCGCGTATTACCGGTCTTTGAGTAATAAACTATTAGCGTTTTCATAGGCGACGAACAATAGCTCCCGTGGGACAGGCCTCCACACAAAGTCCACAATTATTGCATTTTTGAAAATCTATCTTCGCCAGGTTATCTTCTATCGTAATCGCCCCAACAGGGCAAGCCCTCTCGCACCTGCGGCAGGCAATACACCCTTTTTTACAAACCTGAGCAACTCTTTTCCCCCGATCTTTAGAACGACAAGCAACGTAAACTTGGGCACTTTGCGGCAGAAGGCTAATCATTCCTTTAGGACATTCAGCCACGCACATTCCGCAACCCACGCATTTTTGTGGATCAATAATGATCAGCCCGTGCTCACCCATGGAAATGGCCGAAAAGGGACAAACTTTAATACAATCGCCATAACCCAAACATCCATAGGCGCAATCTTTATCTCCACCGAAAAATAATGCTGCGGCCCGGCAACTTTTTAAACCGTTGTATTCCACACTTTGGCGAGCTACATCTTTCCCGCCTTGGCAACACAAGACAGCAATTTCTTTTTCGATGCCCTCAACGGCTAAGCCCAGCAGAGAGGCTATGTTCTTCGATTTTTCCTCATCTAAGACCCGGCAAGCATTAGGCCGGGCTTGGCCTTCCACCAGACTTCGGGCGTAACTGGTACAACCGGCAAACCCACAAGCGCCGCAATTGGCCCCGGGTAATATCTTTATTAACTCAGCGACGCGCTCATCGAGGGGCACGGCAAAAAACTTAGAAGCAATCAGCAAAATAGTACCACAAAGGAGTCCTATTCCGCCCATGATGACGATAGAATAAATAATGGTAGAATTAGGATCCATACTATTTCCTTACTTGGCAAAAAATCCTTGAAAACCGAAGAAAGAGAAAGCCAACATGCTGGTAATGATAAAAGCAATAGGAAACCCTTTCATGCATTCCGGGACTGCGCACAATTCTAATCGCTCCCTAATTCCGGCCATTAAAAGCATAGCCATGGTGAAACCTATCCCGCCTCCAAATCCGTTAACCGTAGCTTCGATTAAGCTATACCCTTCTTTGACATTCAATAAAGAAACTCCCAAAACTGCGCAATTGGTAGTAATTAGCGGCAGATAAATTCCCAAAGCTTCCTGCAAAGAGGGAGAAGTCTTGGCAATTATCATCTCAACAAACTGAACAAAAGTAGCAATGACCACAATAAAGACAAGAGTCTGCAGAAATTCTAACTTATAGGGGACTAAGAAAAAATTATAGAAAAACCAAGTTACGATGGAGGCCATGGTCATGACAAAGGTAACTGCCATGCCCATGCTCATTGATGCTTTAAACTCTTTAGAAACCCCTAAGAAAGGACATAGGCCCAAAAACTTGGCTAAGACAAAATTGTTAATTAAAACTACGCTAAAGAAAATGATTACTAATTTTTCCATTATTTTTTCCTACCCAAGTGATTCATCAGACCAATGAGCAATCCCATCGTTAAAAAGGCTCCCGGAGCTAAAATCATAACTATGGCTGGCTCATAGCTCGCCCCAAAGACCGCATGACCTAAAAAAGTCCCATTACCGAGCATTTCGCGGATGGCAGAAATAAGGGTAATCGCCAGCGTAAACCCTACGCCCATTCCCAATCCATCGGCAATACTATAAAGTAAAGGCTGTTTAGAAGCGAAGGCTTCGGCTCGAGCTAAAATTATGCAATTGACCACAATCAGAGGAATGAAAATTCCTAAAGCTTTATGCAAATCAGGCGTGAAGGCTTCTGTAAAAAGATCCGTAATGGTCACAAAAGTAGAGATGATAATTATAAAAATAGGCAGGCGCACCTTGCTTGGGGTAAAATTTCTAATCAAGGAAACCATTATGTTTGACCCCAATAAAACAAAAGTGGCGGCCAAGCCCATGCCGAAGCCGTTAATAACTGCCGTAGAAATAGCCAAAGGAGGACACATGCCAATCACGAGACGGAAGGTGGGATTTTCTCCTCCTATTCCTTTTACAAATTCTTCCTTAAAACGCTTAAGGTCGGCCAATTTTTTATCCCTGTTTTAAAATTTTTTCTTTGTTACTTTGGAAAAAATTTAATCCTTCTTTTATGCCTTTAGTTATAGCTCGGGAGGAAACTGTGGCGGCAGAAATTTGATCAAAATCTCCTCCCATTTTTTTAACTTCCCAGCGCGTTGAACTTAGATCTTTGTTCGTAAACTGTTTGAGAAAATTTGGTTGGGAAATTTTGGCCCCTAAACCAGGCGTTTCATTCTGCTCCATGACTTGGATGCCGTATATTTTCCCTTGAGGAGTGACTCCAATCATTAAGGCTATGTTCCCTCCATAACCCACTGTATTTTTCTTGAAGGCAATCCCTGTGGGCTGACCATTCTTTCGGCCTACATAGAACTCTATTATTTCTCCTTTTTCTGTCGTCAATTTAATCATTTCTTTGTCAGGCTGGTTATCGAAAGGAGGCAACACCAGGGAGAGCGCCTCAATCTTTTTTTGATAGCGCTTAAGATCAATTATCGGTTTGGTTATATTATAGGCGGAGGAGAGTGCCCAAGCAGATATTATAGAGACAAGGGTTAAAATCCCCGCCAACCGCAAAAATTCCCGCAAAGTATGTTAATGCTCCCTATAATTTATATTAACCGGCTCTTAACCTCCTTTTTAATTTGCGCCGGACTCTAAAATTGGTTCTAACACAAAGGGAAAAATTTTGTCAAGAAAAATTAAGTAAAAAATTTGTAACCCCTCACCGAAGGCTGGGTTTTATTATAACAGCGAGGCTGGGTCGCAAGGTCATCGTGAAGAAGTTCAGCGACCGCGGCGATCTCGTAATGTATGGAAAATATCGGACGCAGATGAACGCAGTTGAAAAAAGCAGGGAGCACAGAGCAGGGAGTAAGGAGTGAAATTATTTATCGTTAGGCGCAAGGCGGGAGAGCGGAAAGGGAAAAAGCAAAGCGCATAGGCCAAACTGCTAAGCACATAGCGCAGAGCGAAAATCTGAAAGAAGTTATTAATGAGAGCATTAAATAAATGACTTCTGCTGTTCTTAACCCCTCACCTCGGTACGAGTCGATTCCGACCTAACCCTCTC
>JBNAWB010000182.1:0-7393 GCA_049699975.1 Thermodesulfobacteriota bacterium | reverse complement strand
ACGGTATAGAATAATCAAATCTTTAAATGAGTCAAGAGCAGACTTGACCCCTTTCCTTCTTTTCGATTTTCGCTCTGCGCTATGCGCTTAGCGCTTTGCTTTTTCCCCTTCCGCTATCACGCCTTGCGCCTAACGATAAATAATTTCACCCCTTGCTCCCTGCTCCGTGCTCTCTGCTTTTTTCATCTGCGTTCATCTGCGTCCCATACTTTCCATACATTACGAGATCTCCATGGTCGCTGCGCTCCCTCGCGATGACCTTACGCCATATCCTCTTTTGTTTTATAAACCCACCCTTCAATGAAGGGTTATTCTAACCGTCCGCTATTATTAATTTTAATCTCCTCTAAAGGTTTAAACAAAAAGAAATAAGCATTTTAAATCGAGCTCGAATAGACGAGATCATCTGCAATAAATCTTTATTATTGCATTAGCCTCCTTCATATATTATCGTGAATTTAATAAACCCGAATAGAGCAACAAATTTTTATGGAAAAATGGCAAAAAAATCTTTATAGCCTCTGTAGCGCGCAATTGATTGCGGCCATGGGCTTGAATTTAGTGATCCCCTTTTTTCCTTTCTATATTCGCGAGCTTGGGGTCACAGGAGAAGAAGATGTTAAAATATGGAGTGGACTGGTCTTTGCTGCTCCTTTCATGATCTCCGCCTTTTTACAGCCCATCTGGGGAATCTTAGGGGATAGATTAGGCCGTAAACCGATGGTCGTAAGAGCTATGCTGGGTTTAGCTTTAGCCAACTTTTTAATAGGTTTTGCCCAGACTGCCCTGCAGCTTTTGCTCCTCCGCTTCTTTCAAGGAGTGCTTTCTGGATTTGTCGCTCCGGCTCTGGCTTTGACTTCCTCCTCCACCCCTAAGGAAAAAGTGGGCCAGGCGTTAGGAACGCTCCAATCATCTCTTATCGCCGGCTTCGTCATAGGTCCTCTCTTAGGGGGAATCTTGTCCCACTTTATGGGCTACCGAATAATTTTTTTCTGGACTGCCTTTTTTTGTTTGCTCGGGGCTTTGATCGTTATGCGCTTTGTAAAAGAGGATTTCGCCCGTCAAGAGAAAGAAAAGGAAACAGGCTTAGGAAAGAATCTGCAATTTGTCTTTCATTCTGGGGAACTTCGGGTCTTGTTGATCCTCATGATCCTGGTCCAACTTTCCATTGTCATCGTTGCCCCTTTCCTTAGCCTTTATGTGGAGTTCTTAAAATTCCCTCCCCGTTATGCTGCTTTAATGAGTGGATTTGTTTTTAGCATTACGGGCCTGGCCAACGCATTTACGGCTCCTTTTTGGGGGCACCGCGCAGATCGCCTTGGTTATCGAAAAATTTTACGCCACTCCTTACTTGGGGTTACGCTTTTTTCTCTCCCTCAGGCTTTTGTTACCAATGTTTATCAGCTATTGATCCTGCGAGCTGGATTAGGAGTATTTATTTCAGGAATAATCCCCTCGATTAATGCGATTGTACAGCGTTCTACCAGCGAAAAGAATCGAGGCGGAATCTATGGCATCTTTCAGGGCGCTCTTCTCGTGGGCAATATGTCCGGTCCTTTGCTCGGAGGCTTCTTAGCTGCTTCTTTAGGGCTGAGGTCGGTCTTTTTGATCACCACAGCCGCTTTTATCATGGCCACTATCTGGGAAAGAAAATCAGTTAACCAGACAATGGCGGAGACAATTTAAAAAGAAGATTTTAAATAGCTATATCGCGATTTGAGTGCCGAGCTCTATCACCTTATTTGCTGGCAAGCCAAAATAATCTGCTGGCGTAGCGGCATTCTTGGCCATAAAGGCGAATAATACCTTACGCCATTTACTCATCTTTGATTTGCCCGTCGTAAGTACCCGCACCCTCCCCAAAAAATAAGTAGTCTCCGCTTCATTAAAAGGTAGCCCAGTCTTGGCGGCCAGATTTAAAATTTCCGGCACATCTGGTTTCTGCATAAAGCCATTGTAAGCCACGACCCGAAAAAATCCTTCCCCCAAATCTTCTACCTTCACCCGCTCCGCAATTGGCACTTTGGGAACATCAACCGAAATAACCGAAAGCAAAATTACTTTTTCATGAAGCACTTTATTGTGCTTTAGATGATGCAACAGGACGGGTGGGGTTCGTTCCGGGGCATGAGTCATAAAGACTGCTATTCCAGGGACTCGGAGAATATTATGCTTTTTGACATCTTCCAGAAAAAGGGGGAAGGATAAACGGACGCCAATTTTGTGCATTACTTCTGCCCGTCCTCTCCTCCAAGTAGTCATCGTAATGGTTAGGATAGCTGCTGCCCCAAGGGTAAACCAGCCCCCATCAACCACTTTAAGAAGGTTTGCTCCCAAATAACTAAAATCAAAAATAAAGAAAAGCACAATTAAAGGAAGTGATTTCCAAAACGGCCAGCCCCAAGCCCGGTTAATTAAGAGAAAGAATAAAAAGCTGGTAATGGTCATGGTTCCAGTTACGGCGATGCCATATGCCCCGGCCAGCCTACTGGAGTTCCCAAAAGCGATGACCACAGCTAAACACGCAATCATCAATGCGTAATTTACGGCCGGCAGATAAATCTGACCACGCATTTCATAGGAAGTGTGCAAAATCAGAAAACGCGGACAGAAATTCATCTCAATGGCCTGTTGAGTTAAAGAAAATACCCCAGAGATCAAAGCCTGGGAAGCGATCACCGTGGCCATAGTAGCTAAGGCCACCATGGGGTAAAGCAGAATATTGGGCACCAACCCGTAAAACGGATTAATCGCCATCTCAGGCTTGGTAAGCAAAAGTGCCCCTTGCCCAAAATAATTACAGAGAAGGGCTGGATAAACGATGGCATTCCAGGAAAGACTAATAGCTCGCCGTCCAAAATGCCCTAGGTCAGCATAAAGAGCCTCGCTGCCTGTTACGCAAAGTACCACGGATCCGAAAACAACAAAGGCATGCAGATGATTATGAGCAAAAAAGTGATAAGCAAATAAAGGATTGATCGCGAATAAAATATGGGGTTCTTGAGCAATCTGATTCAAGCCCAGGACAGCAATCGTCCCAAACCAAAACAACATCAAAGGACCAAAAATTTTGCCAATGTTCCCGGAGCCCCGAGCCTGGAAGAGAAATAAAGCAAAAAGAATAAAACTGCTCAGGGGTAAAACGATCGGTTTCGCAGCTTTAGTAGCTACCTCGAGACCTTCGATGGCGGAAAGGACTGAAATAGCCGGCGTAATAATCCCATCACCATAAAGAAGTCCAGCCCCGAGAATACCAGCTGCCATGGCTGCCCGGCGCAGACGGGAAGATATTTTGCCCCGGCTTCGGGATATTAAACCTAACAGCGCAAAAATACCCCCTTCGCCATGATTGTCCGCTAACAAAATGAAAGTTACATATTTTATACTTACGACAACAGTTAAAGACCAAAAGACTAAAGACATCACCCCGTAAATATTATCCCGACTAATAGTAATCGCATGGATACCATGGAAGCATTCCCTGATGGCATAAAGAGGACTAGTGCCAATATCCCCATAGACCACGCCCAAAGCTCCCACAGCCAGCATTAAGGTTTTAGATAATGGCAGATTTTGTCCAGGATTTGCAGAAGATACCGGCGCCAGGCAGTTTTTCATAATTGGATTAAACCGGCAAGTTTGAGATAAAGGAAACAAAAAGTTTGGCCACTTGGAAGGGACATTTTATTGCCTTTTTTTCATTCCTAATATACATTTCTCTTAGCTATCTGTCAAACTTCTTTGTATCTAAAATCATGCTTCAACCTTTCCCCTTGCCTTAAATATGCTTTTAAGCTTTTAATTTTATCTTGACATTCTCATTTAAAGGATTAAAAATTTAGATAATTATAGGCGGCCATTTTGATAGGCAATTTTCCGGAAAGGATGAGAAAGATTTTTAAAAAAATTCAAAGGCGTTTATTGCTGCTGCTTATTCTATCTCTTTTTATTTTCAATTATCCTAAGAATGAAGTTTCCCAAGCATCTTGTTTTATATTTCAAAATGCATCTTCAAATCGCCATACAGAATTAGAACAAGAATATATCTTTATTGACAATTTAGAACAAATTAAAAAAGCTCATTTCGTTTATCTTTTAAATTTAATCCTTCCCTTAATTCTTTTTTTTAAAAATTGCCCCCTGTCCACTATTTTTCTTTTTGCTCCTGCAGGCAAATTATTCTTTCTCCGCTGTTAAAAATATCCTTTTTAAAATAACCCAAGATTGGCCACAAATTATTTTCAAATTGGCTAATAATACGGAAAATTAATCCCAATTAGGGAATCTTTTTAGATTCCTTTTAATAGGCATTTCAATGGGCATTAATTGGCATTCTTTAGGGAATATAGAATTTTCTTGGAGTTTCATTCTCGCTTTTTTGAGCATTGTCCTTATAGATCTGATTCTGGCCGGAGATAATGCTGTAGTTATTGCCTTAGCTGTTAAAAACCTTCCCCGCCAGATGCGCCGGAAAGGAATTATTTTGGGAGCAGGGGCAGCCGTGGTTTTAAGAGTGGCTGTCACGTTCTGCATTGCCCAATTGTTGAGAATCAGTTTTATAAAATTAGCCGGGGGAGCGTTGGTTTTATGGATCGCCGTTAAATTATTTATTGAAGGAGCACCTGAGGATAAAATAGAAAAGGAAGCCAAAACCCTCGGGCAAGCCATTCGCCTAATTGTTCTGGCAGACATTATTATGAGTACCGATAATATTTTAGCTGTGGCCGGGGCTTGTAAGGGAAACCTTTTCTTACTTCTTTTTGGCCTGGCTTTAAGTATTCCCTTTGTTGTTTTTACCAGCTCTCTCTTATCAATGCTGATGGATAAATATCCCATCATTATTTATATTGGCGCTGCTGTTTTAGGAAGAGTAGGCGCGGAGATGATCATGACCGATCCCTTCATAGTCAGATTGTTGGAGCCAAGTATTTTTTCTAAATATCTCGCCGAAGGAACGGGTGCAGGGGGTGTGATCATAGTAGCTAAGCTTTTGATAAAGAGGAAGGCTTCGTCGGCCAAAAGGTAAGCTCAGGAAGGAATTATGTTGTTAAGAAGCTGGTCATTGTTGAAATAGATAAAGAAGGATTGTATAATAAATAAAAAATCAGCTTCGGTAAATTCATGAGGCAAAAAAGAAGGTTTAAAATAATATATTCTTGCGGCATTATAGCCTTCCTGCTATTTTTTTCATCTTTTTTAGTCTATGACCAATATAACGATTTAGTGGATGCTGATTTTCTGCGGGGTAATCAGGCCTTAGAATGCCTCGACACATTAAATGCCGCGGCTGATGAGATAAAAATATGGGTCTTCAACATTTTTTTAGTCCTTTCTTTCATTAGCCTCTCCTTTTTCTCTAATTTATCTTCTTTCTCGTCACCCAGAACTTTTTTCATGGAGCCCATTCAAATTCTGCGCTGTTAAGTATTATCATTTCTTTCCAATTCGTTTAAATCTTTTCCTAATCAATCATTAATTTTATCCCTTAAGGGAGGTGATTTTGATGTTTGGGATCGGCTCGCAGGAATTAATGATCATTCTTTTAATTGTTTTCATTATCTTTGGAGCAAAACGTCTTCCCGAATTAGGTAGCAGCTTAGGCAAGGCTATCCGTTCCTTTAAAAAAGGAGTAACTGAAGAAGAGGAAAAGTTATTGACCGGTGCAAATAAAGAAAATAGTGAGGAAAAACTGAAGAAGGGATAGAAAGGTGGAGCAGGGGTTTTGCCTCAGAGGAGCAAATTTTTGCTGGCGAATAAGAAATTTGCTTGGCAGTGGTTTTTGATGGATTATGAATTGGCGGAATCTCTTTAAGAAGATTTTAAAGAATTCTGAGGATAAATTACCCATTATTTGCATTTTGGGGTCTGGACCTATTGAATTAGTCACTCCGGTCCAAGAGGATTATGAAGAAAACAGATTTGATGTGCGTTGTTATCCCCAAAATGCAAATTTGGAAAAAATTCTGGTCCGTGATCGGCCCAATGTAATCATAACCATCGGCCAGCAATCTTCGTTTCCCGAGTTAATTAAAGCTCCTGCCGAGATTAAAAAGAGATGGCTTCATTATGAGGTTATGCCTGATCCGGCGCGGTTAGCCATAGAAGCATTCAATTGCTATTTACAAAATGTATTTCAAGGTCAAGCAGTGGAAAAGACTCCCCTCATCTCTGTCTTCACGCCGACATATAAACCCGGAGATAAAATTTACCGTCCTTTTCGCTCCTTAAGAGAACAGACGTATTCCAATTGGGAATGGGTAATCGTTGATGACTCTGACGATGATGGGGCCACCTTTAAGATGCTAACTCAACTCGCTAAAAGAGATTATCGCATCCGCGTCTTTAAGCCTTGGGAGCATTCGGGAATAATTGGTCAATTGAAGAATTGGGCAGCCAGCTTAGGAAAGGGGCAAATTCTCGTGGAACTCGATCATGATGATGAACTGACGGATTATGCCCTGGATTATGTAGTTAAAGGGTTTAATGAGTTTCCCGAGGCCGGATTTCTTTATACGGATTGTGCGGAAGTTTATGCGGATGGAAGGAACCTAACTTATCGGGAAGGGTGAGCATTTGGATTCGGTTCTTATACTGATGTGGAATATAAAGGGAAGGTTTATAAATCCGGGAATGCTCCCCATATAAATTCAAAAACAATTAGGCATATCATCTCGGCGCCCAATCATCTGCGGGCTTGGCGGAAGAGTTTTTATGAATCTATTGGGGGCCACAATCAGGAGTTGTCTGTGGCTGATGATTATGAATTAGTAGTCAGGAGCTTCCTTAAGACGCGTCTGGCGTATGTGCCTAAGCTTTGTTATATCCAATATGTTAGCTATAGTGCGCAATGGAAGCGGAATAAGGATATTCATAGGCATGTGCGGGCAATTAGAGAACATTACGACAAATTGATCCATGAACGGTTTCTGGAATTGGGTTGCGAAGATTTTGCGTGGGACGAAGTCAAGGGGTGCTCTGATCTTAATATTCCAAATCCCCAAGTGGAACCTCATGTGACCTTAATTGCCAATATTCAATAAATCTTACTTTAAATAAATTTGGGCCTAGGGCCGCAAATCATGGCCGTAATGGAAAGGAGAAAGGAGGAGATAAAAATAGGGCGGGGTCGTTCGCCATGACTTGAAAGGGGTGGCGACACAGTCTCAACGGGAAGAGTCGCTAAAACTTGACCTGGAGAAAAAGTCGGAATCGATTCGCAGCGAGGTGAGGAGAAAATCTAATGGGCTAATCATGGAAGTTCCCCCTTTTCAGTGAGGCATTACACAAGAAAAATTTTTTTAAGGTAATCCGTCACTGAAAAGTGGAAGAACTATTGTTAGAGGCAGGCCAGAGGCAGGCATTCATTCAGAATCATGAGGCAGTGGTTTCTTCC
>JBNAWB010000181.1:0-7409 GCA_049699975.1 Thermodesulfobacteriota bacterium | reverse complement strand
CATTTTAATGAGCCTCTCTCCCTCCCGCCTGAAGTAGGTACGAATTTCAAAAGTGCTCGCCAATCAGGGAATCATAACCTTGACGGAGGAGAATTTTGTGGAGTATATTATTTATAAAGAGAAATTCAAGAAAGGATTTTCCGTGGCTAAGGCTTTTAAAAATAAAAAACCTCGCACTATCGAAGAACTAAAAAAAACAAATTATCCTTTGCGCACCGTAAAAGAAGAATTACGGAAAAATTTGATGGCCAAGATTCAGCGGGGGGAAGAATTATTCCCAGGCATCATTGGCTATGAAGAAACCGTTATCCCGCAAATTGAAAATGCCATTCTTTCGGGACAAGACATTATCTTCCTTGGCGAACGCGGACAGGCCAAAACTCGGCTTATTCGGAGCTTAGTAAATCTCCTTGATGAAGAGATTCCCGCCATAGCCGGCTGTGAGATAAATGACCATCCTTATCAGCCGATATGCAAAAGTTGTCGGGAAAAAATAAAAAGTTTGGGAGATCGTACGGAAATTGTGTGGCTGGGACGAGAGCATCGTTATGGCGAAAAATTAGCTACTCCAGACGTAACTATTGCTGATCTGATCGGAGAAGTTGATCCCATCAAAGTTGCCGAGGGTCGCTATCTCTCTGATGAATTAACCATCCATTATGGCCTTATTCCGCGGACTAATCGCGGCATTTTTGCCATCAACGAGCTGCCTGATTTAGGTGAAAAAATCCAGGTCGGCCTATTCAACTTAATGGAAGAAGGGGATGTGCAAATTCGAGGCTATAAAGTTCGTCTCCCCTTGGATATTTATCTCGTGGCCAGTGCTAACCCCGAAGACTATACTAACCGCGGTCGAATTATTACTCCTCTAAAAGATCGTTATGGCGCGGAGATTCGCACCCATTATCCTAAAACCTTAGAAGCAGAAATTCAGATTATGGAACAGGAACGGAACAAATTTAATGACGACGGCGATTTTTATACTTATGTTCCTCCCTATTTAAAAGAGCTCATTGCCGAAATAACCTCTTTAGCCCGTCAGTCTCCAGAGATAAATCAACGTTCAGGTGTTTCAGTACGCGTCTCCATTGCTAATTATGAAAGTGTAATCAGTAATGCCTTACGCCGGGCATTGCGGTTGGGCGAAAAAGAAGTAGTGCCCCGCATAAGCGATCTTCCGTATCTCGCTTCTTCTACTGAGGGCAAAATAGAGTTGGAATCAACGGACGATGATCGCGGCCGCCATCTTATCGAAAATCTTATTGCCAAAGCTACGCTGCACACCTTCAATCGCTATTTCGATGTGCATCAGTTTGATAGCCTTTTAGCCAAATTTAAGACAGGCTGGTCCATCGAGGTCTCCGAAGGAATGAAATCCTCTATTTATGCGGAAAAAACAAAGGAAATGCAACTGGGGGGTACGGAAATAAACGGACTCTGGGAAGGTCTAAAAAAACTGCAATGTGACCAGACTCCAGCCGCAATTGCCTCCGGATTGGAGTTCATCTTAGAAGGATTATATCTGCACCATCGTTTACAAAAAGAAAAATTACCCGGAAAAATGGCTTACCGTGGTTAACTTTTTCATATCTTTAAAGAAAATTTAGAGGGGAAAAATAATGGAACCTATCAAAGGATCAAATGAAGGGAAGCTCCCTTCTCCCAAATCTTTAGACGAATTAATGAAGCTACTTTTAAAATTAAATACTAAGTTACGAGAAAAGCTTTCTCCTCGGAAGAAGAAAGCCCCTCCTGAAAAAATGGATGTGGTGATTATTATTATGACCAGTCAAGAGGAAAAAGCCAAAACTTCAAAAGCTGGCCAGACGGGAAAAAGACATTTGCCTAAAGACGATTGGATAAAAGATCTGGTAGAAGATATTGAAAAGAATACATCCTCTCCATAAAAAAATTGATTAATGGTGCTTCTCCAATTTGGTTCCTAAAATTTGCCGAAAAATGCAATGCCCATTTCCAAAAGCAGCTGAAATTTATATTACTTCAGGAATATTGCCCCCTCACCCCTACTCTGTATTACATATTTGCAAATTCTTTAAAATTTATTAGGAAAAAGGGAAACTCGCCCAGAGCGCGCAGAGTACACAGAGAAAGAACTGTAAAATATTCTTAAAAATTATAAGCCCTAGATGACGGTCCTGGGGTGATTAAGGATAAAACGTAGGGCAAGCCTTTAGGGCTTGCTGAAAACGCGGCAGGGATGAACCCTTGCCTTACAATTCCTTTAGGTCATTACGAGGGAGCGTGACGATCGAAGTAATCTCGTAATTGATTGAAAATAATGAGATGGCCACGCTGCGCTCGCCATGATGAAAAAAGGATTGCGATACGGCCTCTAAAATGGAGGGAATGTGGGGGATGATTTTTGGTTGCGGCTCTGCCGCGGTGTGGAGCATTAAAACTTACTTTACACCGCAAGTCCTCTCTCCAACTTGACCGTGTCGTAATGTCATCGCGGGGGAGCTTAGGTCGATACGACCCACGCTCCCCCGCCTTAAGGGCGGGGTCGCATGCCACGACCAGAAAGAGGGGGCGACGCAGTCTCAACGGAAAGAGTCGCTAAAACTCGACCATATTTTCCCTTGACATTTTATTTTCTTTTTATTTATTATTCATCATACTTCAACCCCCTAAAAAATTTTTATAGAAGGAGGTACCGAAAATGAAGAAAAATCTTATTATCGGCTTTTTAATTATTTGCCTCTGTAGCTCTTTATCTTCACCGCTTATGGCTAAAGAGAAATTAAAAATAGGCGTAATGCATTCCATTACTGGCGCTTTCGCTCTCGCTGGAGGCCTTGCTGGCCAGCGCGGGTCTTTAATCGCCATCGATATGTGGAATGCGCGCGGTGGTATTTTAAACAAATATGAAATAGTGCCTATAGAGGCTGATGCCCAATCTAACCCAGATGTAGCTATCCGTGAGGCTGAAAGACTGATAAACGTAGAAAAAGTACCTGTTATTGTGGGCATATATTCCAGCGGTATTGCCGTCCCCTTAGCCCCTATATGCGAAAAGAATAGTACCATCCTTTGGATCACTATCGCCATTTCGGACAAAGTAGTAGAAGGGAGAAATTTAAAATATGTATTCCGGCCCCAGGCTATGGGTTCCCAATGGGGCTATAGCTCAGTTGATTTTCTCAAAGATAACGTGGCCAAACTTGGTTATAAAAACCCCAATGAAATAAAAGTAGCTGTCGCTTATGAAGATGGGCCATATGGGGTCAGTGTAAAAACGGCCAATTTGGCTCAGGCCGAAAAATATAAGATGAAGGTGGTTCTTACCGAGGGATATGATCACAAAACTAAAGATCTTTCCTCGTTGGTTCTCAAGCTGAAAGCGGCTAAACCAGATGCTGTTCTCCACACTGGCTATTATCCTGATATTGTCCTTTTCATGCGCCAAGCGCGCGAACTTGGCTTTAAGACTAAAGCTATAATTGGCCATGGCGCTGGCTATGCCAATTTTCCCAACTTGGAAGCTCAATTAGGAAGAGAATTAGTGCAATATGTATATAATGTTGATCCTGCTCCGGCGCAAAATTTAGATAAAAGTAAATTAAAAAGGGAAGTTGGACCAATTATCGACGAGTTTTTAAAGCGCTACAATGAAAAATATAAAGAAGCATCTCCACCGACCCATGCTACCCAAGGTTTTGGACATACTTGGATTATGCTTCAGACAATAGAACAGGCAGTAAAGAAGTACGGTTCGCCCACTCCAGACAATATTCGCAAAGCTGCTTTGGAAATTGATATTCCAGAAGGCGGAACTCCATCTGGATATGGAGTTAAGTTCGCTCCTCCCGACCACAAATATGCCGGGCAAAATTTAAGATGCTACCCCGTAGTCATGCAGTGGATTAATGGCAAGGTAGAAATTGTGTGGCCGAATGCTTTAAAGACCATCGAAGCCAAGCTTCCTGCTCCTCCTGATTGGCCCCTGGCCGCGAAGTAAAAAAGTTGCTCTAAAATGAAAGGGCCAGAAAAATTAATTTCTGGCCCTCAAAGAGTATTAATACCTTTAAATTCTTATGCTGGAAATTAAGCAAGTTGATAAATTTTTCGGCCATTTTCAGGCTTTAAAAAAGATTAACTTAAAAGTAGAAGAGGGTGAATTTCGGGGCTTAATCGGCCCTAATGGATCTGGGAAAACTACTATCTTTAATGTGATTTCTGGTGTCTTTCCAGCATCCGCCGGGCAAATTAAATTTTTAGGCGAAGATATTACCCACTTCACTCCTGACCGGATTTGTCATGCGGGCATCACGCGTTCCTTTCAAATCCCTCGGCCTTTTAAAGAAATGACCGTCGTCGAAAATGTTATGGTGGGCGCTCTCTTCGGCAAGGGTAATAAAAAATTGACGAACGAGGAAGCCAAAGCAGAAGCTCAAAAATGGCTGGAGTTTGTAGGGTTAAAAGCTGATGAAAAAACAATGCCCGGAGAACTCACGGCAGGCAACTTAAGGCGCCTGGAGTTAGCGCGGGCTCTGGCTACCCATCCTCGCCTTCTTTTAGCCGACGAAATAATGAGTGGCTTAAATCAACAAGAAATTGAACAAGCCTCCCAAGTCTTAAAGAAAATACGGGAGGAAATGAAAATTACCATCATCTGGGTTGAACACATAATGAGTGCTCTGATGAACTTAGTTGATCGGGTTACGGTGTTAGATTACGGGCAAATTATTGCTGAAGGCACACCCGCCGAAGTTTCCCAAAACCCTAAAGTTATTGAAGCCTACTTAGGAGAAGAATAAACGATTTAGTATGCTGGAAATTAAAAACATAGATGTTTTTTACGGCGAATTTCAGGCTCTTTTTGATGTTTCTTTAAGGATTTCTGAGGGGGAGACGGTAATTACGGTTGGCCCTAATGGCGCGGGCAAATCAACCCTTTTAAAGACTATTTCTGGCCTTCTCCGCCCCCGCACAGGATCTATTACTTTTTTAGGTCAAAGGATAGATGGGTTGCCGGCGCATGAAATTGTCGAATTGGGAATCGCTCATGTACCCGAAGGAGGACGCCTTTTCCCCCAATTAACGGTCTTGGAAAATTTAAAGGTAGGTTCTTATCTTAAAAAATCACGCCAGGATTTTCCTTTGGCCGTAAAAGAAATATACCAACTTTTTCCCGTCCTCGACGAAAGGAAGAGGCAATTAGCCGATACCTTAAGCGGCGGAGAAAGACAAATGCTGGCTATTGCTCGGTGTTTAATGTCTAAGCCTAAATTGATTCTTCTTGATGAACCTTCTTCTGGTTTAGCGCCCCGGGTCGTTTCCCGCGTCTTTGAATTTGTCCACCAAATTAAATCTCAAGGATACACCATATTAATGGTCGAGCAAAATGTACGTAAGGCACTTCAGCTTTCTGATCGGGCTTATCTCATGGAATCTGGGCGGGTGGTCAAAGAAGGACCTAAGCAGAGTTTTCTGGAAGATCCTTATATCAAAAAAGTTTATATTGGGCTTTGATCTATGTTTGAACTTTATGCCAATGCCATAGTTAATGGAATCCTCTTAGGAGGTGTTTTCGCTCTCCTGGCTTTTGGGATGAATTTAATCTTTGGGGTAGTTAAGATTATTCACTTGGCCTATGGTCAATGTGTCATGTTAGGTATGTATCTGGTGTACACTTTAGTCGTCCAATTAAAAATACCCATTCTTTTGGCCTGTCTCATCTCCCTCCCTATTATGGGAATTGTGGGAGTTATTTTACAATGGTTAGTTATTAACCCTCTGCTAAAAGCCAAGGCTAATCCTTTAACCCAACTTTTAGCCTTGGCTGGTCTAACTATTGTGGTGGAAAACTTGGCTCAAGTCACCTGGGGAGCAGATTTGCGTGGAATAAACATTCAGCTTCCTTTAATCAGTGTGGGCGATATTTACCTGCGCACATCTAACTTAATTGCTTTTTTAGGAGCCTTAATAACTCTCGGAGGACTTTATTTATTTCTTCACCGAACTTATTTAGGATTAGCCATCCGCTCCATTGCCCAAGATGTAGACAGTGCGCGGCTTATGGGTATAAATCCCGAAAAAATTTATTATATAACCATGGCCGTTGGCGGTCTACTCACTGGTCTAATTGCAGCTTTCTTTTCCCCCATCTATGCCGTGCATCCCCATTTCGGTGGCAGTTTTACTATGATGGCTTTTATAATCGTCGTCTTAGGCGGAATTGGCAACTTGTTAGGGGGATTCATTGGTGCCTTCGTGATCGGCATCGTTACCTCTGTTTCTGCAGTCCTTACCTCTACCGAAATAGCTGATATTATAACTTTAGTTATTTTTATAGCCGTGATCCTTGTTCGCCCGCAAGGGCTTTTGGGCATCAGAATTTCCAGATAGGAGGTTCTATTTGCGCTCTGGATTAATCTTAATCTTTATCTTTGCTGTTATAATTGCTTTTCCGCATCTCCTCCCATCTCCTTATTTGATTCACATCGGTACCTTGATCTTTATCTGGTCTTTCATCACGACTTCTTGGTCTTACATGGGTAGATTCGGTCTTGTTTCCTTAGGCCACGGAGCTTTCTTAGGAGTTGGGGCTTATACTTCCGGTCTGCTTTTCAATGCTTTCGGGCTTTCGCCATGGATCGGGATGCTCTTAGGTGGATTGGCGGCAGTTATTTTAGCCATAATCATTGGCTATGGGTGTTTTCGTTTTGGCGTTATTGGTGATTATTTTGCTTTAGTGACTTTAGCCCTGGGAGAAGTAGTGGCTTTAACTATAATCGCCTTCCGCGATATCACTGGTGGTTCATTGGGATTTACTTTAAAATCCAAAGGGACTTCTTTCTGGTACTTTCAATCCGAAGAGAAGATTCATTTTTATTATGCTTCGTTAGCTTTTTTAATTCTGGCCTTGCTCATCTGGAAATGGATTGATCGCAGTAAAATGCAAAAAGCTTTGCGGGCGATTGGGGAAGATGAAATTGCCGCTTCTACGTTGGGTGTCCCCATCATCCGTTATAAAATGTTCATTACCATGATTAGCGCTTTTATGACGGCTATTGGGGCCGTACTTTATGCTCAGTATATTACTTATCTTAATCCGCACACTCTCTCCGGCGTTGCTCCTTCACTGGAAATTGCTTTTAAAGCTATTTTAGGGGGCATGTTCAGTTTATGGGGGCCAGCTATCGGCACAGCTTTAACTGTTTCTCTGGAAGAATATTTTCGGGTGGTCTATGGCGGAACTTTTGTTGGTTTTTCCCAAATCATCTATGGTTTGGCCTTAGTCCTTTTAATAATCTTCCTTCCCAAAGGAATATACGGATCCTTAGAGGGCTTTTTCAAACGAACTAAAGATCATTAAAAATTATCTCCCCTCATCTGACCGTCTAACAGTTTTAATATTTCTCGCCAGCAGGAAACAGGCGGGAGGG
>JBNAWB010000180.1:0-7501 GCA_049699975.1 Thermodesulfobacteriota bacterium | reverse complement strand
CACCTAACCTCCCCTTAAATTAAGGGGAGGAAGGAGGGGTTACCTTTAAATTCTCAGCGATCTCTTTATCCTCTGTGGCAAAAATACTTTTAACCCCCGGTTCCTCTTCGACTGTATCCTAATGTCATCGCAAAAGAGCCTAGCGACCGTGGCGATCGCGTAATGGATGGAAAATAAAGAGATGGCATTGCCATTACTGGTCCACAAGTTTTACTGACCGTCTAACAGTTTTAATTTTCACGGCCAGATAAGACAGGGCGGGATGAGGAGAGGCGAAATTAAAATCGGCTGGGAAATGACTATTTCTCTCTTACCCACTTGCTTTCCGCAAAGAACGGCGGGGACAAGCATGCCTGCACCAGATAAACGTGAATAATAGCTTTTTTCTTTTAAAATAGACGACTATCTTCCCCGCCCGTACCTATGGAAGAATAAATGCCTCATTTTAATGAGCCTCTCTCCCTCCCGTCCGCATTAGCTTGTAATTTAGAAAGTGATCGACGGTCAGCAAGTTTTAAGATTGACAAAAAAAATAAAATTGTCATAACATTGGCATCTGGTAATAATTGAACTAAAAAGCGAATTTTATATATAAATTTGCCAGAAAATTTTTCCATGAGCTTAGCATCGTTTATTTTAAAAGAAATTCCGTTTTCTCTTGAAGCAGATAAACTTGCCGACTCTTTAAAAATTCGCTCAAATAGCAGCCAGATGGATAGACTTAAAAGCCTGCTGGCCGAGGCGCAGACGATCGGCAGGCCAAAAGGTTTTTATAAAGTAGCTTATATTCAAGAAAAAAAAGACGACCGCGTGCTTGTAGAGGGAATTACCTTTACCAGCCGGGTTTTGCGAGTAAATGTGGAAAAAGCTCACCGTATTTTTCCCTATATAGCCACCTGTGGTGAAGAACTTGAAGAATGGTCAAAAAAGTTTGAAGATTTTTTAGATAAATATTTAGCGGATGCCATAAAAGAGAAGGCTTTGCGTTTGGCCTTAGACTTTTTATATAAAGATTTGGTGAACCGCTTTCAACCAGGCAAGCTTTCCAGGATGAACCCGGGCTCATTGCCGGACTGGCCTCTTCCAGAACAGGTTCCACTTTTTACTCTCCTTGGCGAAGGGCCATCTGCTATAGGGGTGAAACTTAATGAATCTTTCTTGATGATGCCCATCAAATCTGTTTCCGGCATTTGGTTTCCTACAGAAGAGAATTTCGAAAGCTGCCGTTTATGTCCCCGGGAAAATTGTCCAGGGAGAAGAGCGGCTTATGTGCCTGGTTTATATGATCAAAAATATGGCTTATCTTTCAAATCGGGGTCATTGAGAGAAGAGAAAAAGTAGAAGAATTAAACTAAGTCCCCCTTTACTCTTTTCTAAAGAGGGAATAGGGGAGATTAAAACAAATTATAAAAATTTATAAAGGAGGCTGACTATGGCGAGCCAGTTAAGTGCTGAAGAAATTAGAAAGTTGGAAACCGAGTATGTTCTTTACCCGTGGGTAGCTCAAAAAGGGCTTAACCCCGTAATTGTTGATCACGCCAAAGGTAATTATTTCTACGATCCCGCCGGGAAGAAATATTTAGATTTTAGTTCCATGTTTGTCTTTAGTAATTTAGGGCACGCTGACGAGCGAGTTGTGCAAGCCATATCGGCCCAGGCTGCCAAGCTGCCGACGGCTGCTTCTCCCTTTGCTACGGAACCTAAAGCTCGCCTGGCTAAACTTTTGGCAGAGATTACTCCGGGAGACATAAAAAAGACTTTCTTTTCCACCAGTGGGGCAGAAGCCAATGAAGGAGCGATTAAAATAGCCCGCATGGCCACGGGAAAAGAAAAAATAATTGCCCGGTACCGCAGCTATCATGGTTCTACTTTTGGGGCGATGGCTTTAAGCAATGACTATCGTAATTGGGCTTGTGAACCCTCTATTCCCAGTGTCCTCCATTGTTTAGACCCTTATTGTTATCGTTGCCCCTTTGGTTTGCAATATCCAGGATGCGATTTGCAATGTGCCAAGCACGTGGAAGAAGTGATTAAATTTGAGGGCGGAGCAAAAAGAGTGGCTGGCTTCATAGCCGAAACAGTCGTGGGGGCAAATGGAATTATAGTGCCCCCAGATGGGTATTGGCAGAAGATCCGCGAGATATGCAATCGCTATGAAATGCTCATGATGTGCGATGAAGTTATGGTGGGATTTGGGCGCACGGGGAAATGGTTTGCGATTGAGCATTGGGGGGTAGTACCAGATGTAATTACCATGGCTAAGGGAATTACCAGTGGTTATGTCCCCTTAGGAGCCACTAGTGTACGGGAAGGGGTGGCTAAAGCTTTTGAGACAAATCCTTGGGTACATGGTCATACATATAGTGGTCATACCCTGGCCATGGCAGCAGGTATTGCCACGATCGAAGCTTATCGAGCAGATGACTTGATTAATCGCGCTGCTCAACTGGGGGAATATTTGCTTAGAAAAGCCCTCGAGCTTCAAGATAAACACCCCAGCATAGGAGATGTACGGGGTAAAGGATTGTTTGTGGGAATGGAGTTAGTGAAGAACCGGAAAACTAAGGAACCCCTGCATGACCCATTTGTGGAAGGCGTGCGCCCCCCGACTGCTAAGATGAAAGTTTTGGCCGAAGCTATGAAAGAAGGAGTTTATTGTTTGCCCGGGTCAGCCAGTGTCCTTATGCTTGCTCCACCCCTGACCATTACCAAAGAAGAGATTGACTTTGCCATGGGAGTCTTTGATAAAGCCCTAAAAATTGCTGATGAGGAGACAGAGAAATAAAAAAAAGAGGGGCATTGCCCCTCTTTTCTAAAGGGGGAAGATGATTTTTTGAAAAAGAAGATTTTTGAGGTGCAGTTTTGGAAAGTTGGGATAAAAAAGAAAAAGTTGTTGTTTCCAATCTAACCAAAAAATTTGGTGATTTGTTGGTCTTAGATGATATCTCCTTTGCGGTCAAAAAAGGAGAATTTTTAGCTATCGTTGGCCCTACTGGATGTGGAAAAACCACTTTTTTGAACTGTCTTTCTTGCCTTATGCCCCCAACCAAAGGGAGCATTTTTATAGATGGCGAGCCGGCCAATCCCCGTAAGCATCATATCTCTTTCGTCTTTCAAGAACCGACGCCCATGCCCTGGCGCACAGTTGCTCAGAATGTGGCCTTCGGCATGGAAATTAAAAAATTTCCTAAGGAAAAGGTGCAAGAAAGATTGAATTATATAATGAATTTAGTGGGCTTGGCTGATACGGCTCACCTTTATCCCAATCAGATTTCAGCCAGTATGATGCAGCGTATGACTGTGGCTCGAGCCTTCGCCGTAGATCCCGATTTGCTCTTGATGGATGAACCCTATGGCCAGTTGGATATTAAGTTACGCTACTATTTGGAAGACGAGCTAATCAAACTATGGCAAACCCTTAAGAGTACGGTAATCTTTATTACGCATAATATCGAAGAAGCCGTGTATCTGGCCGAAAGAATATTAGTGCTGAGCAATAAACCGACAAAGATCAAAGCCGATATTCGGGTGGATTTACCCCATCCGCGCCAAGTCCTTGATTCTAAATTTATAGAGCTGAGAAAGCGCGTGACCGAATTGATCCGCTGGTGGTAAAACATCAAGCTCATCAAGAAAGGGGGTGAGAGATGAGGTTTAAAATGAGCAAGAGGATTTTTAGGAGGAATTTATAATTTTCTAAAATTTTTAAAGAAAGGAGTAAAAACATGAAAAAACTAATTTTGTTAGTCTTATTAGGGATTTTAATTTTCCCCACAGCAGGATTGGCTCAGCAAAAACTTATAACTTTACCTACAGCTTGGATGCCTGAACATGAAGTTTTCTTAGCCTGGTATGCCAAAGAAAAAGGATGGGATAAAGAAGAAGGTTTAGAGCTGAAATTACTCTATTTCGAAAGCGGCATGGCAATGCTGGAAGCTCTGCCGGCCAAGCAGTGGGTCTTAGGCGGGATCGGGGGAGTGCCGCATATCATGGGAGCATTAAGGTATGGCGCTTACTTAATTGGATTAGGAAATAACGAGTCCTGGTGCAATGCCGTTTATGTGCGGCCTGATAGCCCTGTTTTGAAAACTAAAGGAGCGGTGAAAGGTTATCCCAAGATATATGGCAAGGCTGCCGACCTTAAAGGCAAACAATTCTTGGTAACTACTGTCTCATCTGCTCACTTTGCCATGGGCGTATATTTGAATGCCTTTGGCCTGAAAGATAAAGATGTCGTCGTCAAGAATATGGACCAGGCCTCGATTATGGCTGCTTTCGAAAAAGGCATTGGCGATTTTGCCTGCCTCTGGGCTCCCTACACTTATACTGCGGAAGAAAAAGGATGGAAAGAAGTGGCTAATGTAGATACTTGTAATGCTGCCATACCCATTACCCTTATTGGCGATAAAGAATTCTGTGATAAGAATCCGGAAGTGGTGGCCAAATTTTTGCGCGTAATGTTTAGATCTATAAATAAATTAAAAGAAGAAGGAGCAACTCCAGAAAATATTAAACTCTTCCAGAAGATGTATAAAGAATGGGCAGGCATGGAGTATACAGAGCAGGCGGCCAAGAAAGATATCGAGATGCACCCAGTATGGAAGCTCGAAGAGCAGCTTAAACTTTTTGATGCTTCCAAGAAAGAAAGCCAAGTGCAAAGATGGGAAAGGCTGCTGGCTGAATTCCTGCATGCCAACGGGCGTCTGAAGGCTGAAGAATTGGCCAAAGTGAAAAAGATGGACTGGGTAACGGATAAATTCTTGAAGATGGTCAAGACCCCCATTCCACCTTATAAATAAGTTAGAGCTGTACTTCCTGGGTTAATTTTTAAAAGCTCCCTCTTCCCCTTTTTTAAAAGAGGGAAGAGGGGATTATAATCCTAAGGAAAATATTAGGGAGAAAAAATGGCTTATGAAGCAGTAAAAGTAAAAACCCCTTTAATCATTAAAATTCTTTCGGCAACCAGCATCGTCACCTTTTTTGGCGGCTGGGAGCTCATCGTCGATTTAGGCCTAGTCCCCAGTACCATGCTCGCTGCTCCCTCTACCGTATTTAAATTATTTATCGTTAAACTTACAGATCCAAATCCTGATGGGGCCCTTTTGCAAACCCACGCCTGGATAAGTATTCAGGAAGCAGGAATTGGTTATCTGCTCTCCCTTTTAATTGGTATTCCGCTGGGATTGTTCATGGGATGGTTTACCGTCGTCCGCGGAATTTTTCGTCCTTTATTTGAGATTATTCGGCCCATTCCTCCTATTGCCTGGATTCCCCTTTGTATCTTCTGGTTTGGCATTGAACTATGGGGAAAAGTTTTCATTATCTGGATCGGCGGCGTAGTTCCCTGCGTGATCAATGCCTGGACAGGAGTAAACATGACTAATCCCACCTTGATTCAAATGGCCCGCACTTATGGAGCCAGTGACTGGCAGATTTTCCGCAAACTCTGTATTCCTTCTGCTTTACCCATGGTCTTTGGAGCGTTGCAAATCACCTTGGCTATTTGCTGGACTAATTTAGTAGCTGCAGAACTTTTGGCTGCTGATTCGGGATTGGGATTCCTAATCACGATGGGCAGAAGGCTGGCTTTGCCAGAAATGGTGGTCTTGGGCATGGTAACCGTTGGGGTAGCGGGAGCGCTTATTGGTTTGGCGATTGATGCTCTGGAAAAAAGGCTTTTAGCCGGCATCAGGAGATAAGGGATGTTAAAAGTTCTGGGGAAGATCCTGCGCAGTGAATTTTCACTTTACGTAATTTCTTTCTTTTGTTTTTTATTGCTTTGGGATTGGGTGGCGAAAGAACAGATCTTAGGCAGGTCATTAGCCCCACCATGGGATGTTTTGAAGGAATTACATAGACTGACTATGGTTAAGTTAGCGGGCAAAGATTTATTCGGGCATATCTGGGATAGTACGCGGAGAGTCTTCATTGGTTTTGCTATTGCCGCTGTTTTTGCTGTTCCTTTGGGCTTATTGATGGCTTTAAACCGCTATATTAACGCCTTAGTCAAACCAGTCTTTGATATATTCAAGCCGATGCCCCCTATTGCTTGGATCTCTATTGCTATCCTTTGGTTCGGGATTGAAGAAGCCTCCAAGATTTTTATCATCGTCATCGGTGCTTTTGTGCCTTGTTTGCTCAATGCCTATAATGGGGTTCGGCTCATCGAACCCGAGCTTTATGATGTAATTCGCATGTTAGGCGGGAACCGGCGGGCGGAAATTTGGCACGTTAGTTTTCCAGCGGCTTTTCCGGCTATCTTCAGCGGACTGCAAATTTCCTTGAGTATTGCTTGGACTTGTGTGCTGGCCGCGGAGCTGGTAAGCTCTCGTTCGGGATTGGGTTGGATTATTATTCAAGGGATGAGATTGACCAGACCTGATTTAGTGATTGGCGGAATGGCCATCATCGCTTTAGTGGCTTGGTTGACCACTTTGCTCATCAGTGGTCTGGAAAGACTGATCTGTCCCTGGAAGAGAGGAATAAAAGAGGGTTATCTATAATGGAGATAAGGCCGCAACCAAGAGTAAAAATTTCTTGTCAGCATATCAGCAAAATTTTCATCCAGAAAGGGAAGATGAAAGTTCATGTGCTGGAAGATATTTCTCTGGAGGTCTATGATAATGAATTTGTAGTTATTCTGGGGCCGGGACAGTCAGGAAAAACTACTTTGCTTAGGATTATTGCTGGCTTGGAGACCCCGACCTCCGGGAGAGTTTTTCTCAATGGAGAAGAAGTGCAGGGCCCGGGGCCTGACCGCGGTTTAGTTTTTCAAAGTTATATGCTTTTCCCTTGGCGAACAGTCTTAGGGAACGTAGAGATGGGTCCACGGCTGCGAGGAATCCCTAAAGAAGAAAGAAGAAAAATTGCTGCCCATTATTTGGAACTGGTGGGTTTAACAGGTTATGAAAAATATTACCCGCACCAGTTGAGTGGGGGCATGAAACAGCGCGTAGGTATTGCCCGAGCCTATGCTAATAATCCGGAAGTTATGCTCCTTGACGAACCATTTGGCCAGTTGGATGCCCAGACCAGGTATTACATGGAAAAAGAGACAGTGCGCATTTGGGAGCAAGAGAAAAGGACAGTAATATTCGTGACCAATAATATTGATGAAGCCATATATTTGGCTGATCGGATTATCACCATGGAAGGAAAACTGCCCGGGCGGATTCAGGCTGTTTATCCAGTAAACCTTCCCCGGCCACGCGAACACACCGACATCGCTTTCCTCAAATTACGCCAAGAAATCATCGATGCCAGTAGATTGTTACTTTAATGCTTCAGCTAATCAGCCCTCCTATGAGGCTAGGCCGTAATTCCCATTTCTTCATGACCAGCGCCCCCGCACTTGATGCAGGGGAGCAAGCTATAGGGGACGTTGATGAATTTTATAACTTTTCATTTTATCGTTACTTTTTGCTCACTTTCCAGATTATTAGTGTACCCATCGGGGATGGTGGAAACCCCTCGCCTTCAGGCGAAGCGAAAATTTGCGAAA